>NZ_JAWHTD010000069.1:0-11939 GCF_032586235.1 Aestuariicoccus sp. MJ-SS9 | reverse complement strand
CCCTGCAGGCCAAAGCCAACAAAATAAGACATTTCTCACATAAATTCAGAGCGTTGGGCGTTGTTCAGACCCGACTACTTAGTGTCGATTACGTTGTCGAAGGGTCCGTCCAACGCGTCGGAGAGCGAGTTCGGATTTCGGTGAAACTGGCAGAGAGAGATGAGGGACGTACAGTCTGGTCGGAACGTTTCAATGACCGGCTTGACGATCTGTTTGACCTTCAAGATCGGATAGCCGCCAGCGTCGCAGGTCGAATTCTGCCCTCGCTTCGGTCAGCCGAAATCGCGCGGGCCAGAACAACACCGCCGCAGAACCGAAGTGCCTACGAGTTGTTCCTAACCGCACTTCCGCAAATGTGGTCTCACCAAGAAGACAGCAACGCGCGCGCGCTTCAACTCTTCGACCGGGCCCTCGCCATTTCCGACGATTACGGGCCAGCCCTTGCATTCAAAGCGTGGGCGCTTGCTCAACAGTCCTCGTACATCTGGTCGGACGACCCTCGTTCCGCGAAATCTGAGGCTTTGAAGCTTGCACGCCGCGCAGCTCAATTCGTGGGTGACCACGTCCCATCAATGGTGGCGATCGGAGCGGCCTTCGACCAGGCATCGTCTGATCATGCGTTTAGCCGGTCGTTCCTTGATCGGGCACTTGCGCTTGACCCAAGCAGCGCCTGGGGTTGGATGCGAACAGGGTGGAACCAAAGCTACTCAGGTCAAGGTGCGAAAGCTCTCGCAAGTTTTGATCGCGCCGAGGCCCTTAGCCCGCTCGATCCGTTTCTTTTCAACATCGAGTTTGGTCGCGGCGCGACATACATGCGCGAAGGTCGATATGAGGAGGCATTGGAACGGATAACGCATGGTATGACGCTAGCCCCTGGGGTCGCGTGGGCCTACCGCTTCATTGCGGCCCTGAACACCTACCTCGGCCGAGAGAACGGCGCGAAGGAGGCATATGAAAAGCTTCTTGCCGCCTATCCTCAGATAACCGTGCAAAAACTGCGCGACTCTGTGCCTCCATCCGCCGTTGAAAATCGGCCAGAGTTCTATGATGCGATGCGACAGGCAGGCATTCCTGAGGCATAGGTCTGGATTGTCCGCAAGCCAGACCTAACCTCGATTACGGCGAACGTCTGGAGCCGGTGAAAGCCGTCGTTCGAGCGCGTCTCTTCGGTTCCGTCGGCTCTGACGGCTTCTTACCGCCGTCCAGCGGTCATCTGATCATTTTGCTCAGATGTCTTGGAAGAGCCCTTTTTGCTCGATGCTACGCGCCGTTTGAATGAGTAAAACGCGCCGATAGCAGTCGCTGGATCGGGCGGACACTGGTCTAAATGGGAAATCGTTGCACGCGTAGTTTTGGCGCTGCTCAAAGCAACAACAGGCCTCAATGACAAAGCTCCGGAACACCAAAGCGGTGTTCCCACACGTGTTTACGGGGCGCGGGCAGTCCTTGGTTGCGCCTGCATCGCGAGAGCAAAATCAGCTCACGACGGCGCATAGGATCATCAGATATCCTACGCCTCTGATCTATCCGGCCGGACCAGCCAGTTTCTCGATGCCGCGATCGATGGAAACCGCCAGAACCAGCAACAAGCCCGTCACGATCAGCCGCGCTTCATTGGCCACGCCCATCAGATTGAGGCCGTTGGACACGGTGCCGATGATCAGCGCCCCGAAAAGCGCGCCGATCACCATGCCGCGCCCGCCAAAGAGAGAGACCCCGCCAATGACGGCGGCCGCAATGCTTTCTAGCAGCAAGGCACCGCCGCCGACCCCGCCGCCGGAGGAGACCGAGACACCGAGGATGCGCGAGGCCGAAAGTATACCGCCAAAGGCGGCCATGCCACCGGCGATGGCAAAGGCGGTGATCTTGATTCGGTCGACCTTGATACCGGCGCGGCGCGCGGCTTCGGCATTGTCGCCGATAGCATAAAGATAGGTGCCGAACCTGGTTTCATGGGCAATATAGGACGTCACCCCCAACAAACCGATGAACAGGATCACCGGCATCGGCAGACCACGTTGGTTTTCAAGGAACATGAGCAAGGCGATCAACACCGCTCCGACAACGGCCACGGGAACGAAAACGCCGCCACCCAGTGAGGCAGGCAAACCCGCGTTCTGCCGCGAACGGAACGTGGTCACCCGGATCAGCGCAAACAGCGCGATCGCGATCAGCACCAGCGCCCATGCGCCGGGCCCCGACACGTAGGTGGCGGCCAGTTTTTCGACCCCGGTATTGAGCAGGTTGTAGCGTCCGGTATTGGGCAGGAGCAGCAGCTGCACCCCGTTGAGCACAAGTCCGACCCCCAGCGTGACCACGAAAGAGGGCACGCCTATCAGGGTGACCCATCGCGCGGACAAGGCCCCGATGAGCAATCCGATCCCCACGCCCAGGAGGATGGCGAGGGGGATCGGGAGCCCGGCATCCACGACCATCTTGGCCATGAACACCGCTGCGACGCCGGAGGTAGCGGCCACAGACAGGTCGATTTCGCCGGTAAGAAGGACAAAGACCAACCCTAGCGCGATGATCCCGGTCACGGTGGACTGGATCATCAGATTGTTGAGATTGCGGCTGGTCAGGAAGACATCGGATTGCGTCGCGAAAAAAAGAAACAGCGCAACCAGCCCCAGCGCCACTGGGACAAAGCGCAATTCATTGCCCAATCTTTCAGTGAGGCCTCGTTTCGCGGGCGCGGTCGTCTTGGGTGTCACTGTTGTATCTGTCATCGGATTGCCCGCCTTATCCGGCCATGTTGACGGACTCATCGCCGCCGACCATTACGTTGACCACCTGTTCGCCGGTCACGTCCTTGGAATTGAAACTGCCCGCGTTCCGCCCCAGCCGCAGCACCTCGATGCGGTCCGTATTGTCCAGAACAAAGTGGTGAATGTCGTGGCTGATGACCAGCACCGCCAGCCCATGCGAAGCCAGCTCGCGCACCAGATTGCCGACCTGTTCCGCCGCCGAGTGACTGAGCGCCGCGGTTGGTTCATCCAGGAGGACAACCTTTGGCTCCCACAGAATAGACCGGGCGATGGCTATATTCTGACGCTGACCGCCGGACATGGCACCCACATTGCGGCTAAGAGAAATCGAGTCGAGCCGCATACGTCTGAGCACGTCCTTCGCCCTTCTCTCGGCCGAGGCGCGGGTCACGCGAAACCCGGTCCACCATGGGCCGGTCAGTTCTCGCCCCAGAAAGAGGTTTTGCACCGCGTCGAGATTGTTGCACAGAGCGAGGTCCTGATAGACCGTCTGCACACCCATATCCGCAACACTGGCCGGGGTCGCCGCCTCGACCTTGCGCCCTTCAAACAGGTACTCGCCACTGTCGGGGCGATGCGCGCCCGCCATTACCTTTACAAGGGTCGATTTCCCGGCGCCGTTGTCACCGACAAGGGCCACGACCTTGCCCGGTTCGAGATCAAGCGAGACATCGGTCAACGCCTTGACGCCGCCGAAATGCTTGGTGATACCGCGCAAGCGGAGGATGGGTTCGGTCATCTGTTGTCGCCCCTGATTTTATCAGTGTCGGCGGCCACTACCGCCGACACCCGATCTGCATGGATCTGGCAGTTACATGTTGTCCTGGCAGATCTGGGTATCTTCCGCGCCCTCGCAGATCTGCTCCCAAGTATAGAGACCAGCCTCCACGACGGTCGCGACATTGTCGATGGTCACGTTGTCGACGGGTAGGAAGGCGGCGGGGACGTCCATGAACTCGTTGTTGACGGCGTCATTGATCCAGTCGCTGGAAAGGTCTTCGCCGTTCAGGATGTTGACCGACAGATCGGCCGCAGCTTCGGCCATCACACGTAGGTCCTTGAAGATCGTGTTGTCCTGCCAGCCCTGGACGACGAATTGCACTGCTTCGATGGTGGCATCCTGTCCGCCGGTGACGACAACCTCGCCCTTCTGATAGCCTTGGCTGATCAGCGCCGCGACAGAGCCGCCGGTTGTGCCGTCATTCATGCCAAGAAACATGTCCACATTGCCGCCGGTGCGGGTCAGGCAGTTCTCGGCGAATGCCTGCGCCTGAACCGGGTCCCAGTTGGGGGTGAAGTCTTCGCAGACCACCTCGACGCGGCCGGATTCGATCAGCTGATCCAGGTATTCATTCTGGCCCAGCTCATATTGCGTGGTGCCGTATTCCCCCTGGTTGCCCTTAACGCGGGCGATACGAACCGTGCCTTCGGGCATCGCCTCGATCAGTTCGGCGGCGCGCTTGCCCTGAGCCTGGCCCACAGCGCGGGCATTGAAAAGCACATGGGCCTCGGCCTTGCCGCCAATCGCGTCATGCTCGTACAGCAAGACGGGCACCCCTGCCTCTTCCGCCGCCTTGAGCGCTCCGGCCGCCAGGTTGGCGTCGGACGAGGTATAGACGATCAGGTCTGCCCCCTGCGCCAGCGCATCCTCGACCAGCCGTTGCTGACGCTCCGGATCACCTTCGCCGTTCTGAACGGTCACCGTGGCGTCGGGCATCCGCTCTTTCATGGCAGCGACATACAGCGGCGCGTCGCGACGCTCGAAGCGGATCGTTGTCGAATTCGGCAACATGAAGAAGACACTTGCCTCTTCTTGCGCCATCGCCGGCGCCGCCGCAAACCCGGTCAGCGCGATGGCTGTCAGGGTGCTGGTTCCTGTGAATCTTTTCTTGAATGTCATTTCGACTCCTCCCTTGGAATTGGCTGACTTTTCTCGCGTCAGACCGGTATCTTGGCCGTCACGCTGACGGAGTTCCGCGACTTGGTTCCACACTGGTATCGCTGCAAAGACTTTATTCCGTCGCCACCGACGCGTCGCCTCGCGTTCTGTCCAATCTGGAACAGCCGTCCGTGGATCAGGCGCGGGCGCCGGGGCCAGGAGTGCCGTGGTCCGGGCAGCGGCCGGCAATGATCATGCCCAGAAGCTCGTCCTCGCTGACACTGCCCGCGGCAACCTCACCAACCACCTGTCCACCCCGCATCGCGACGATCCGGTCCGACAGGGTGATGACATCCTGCAGATCATGCCCGATGAGAAAGATGCCGATCCCCTGATCCTTGAGCCGTCGCACCAGCTGGCGGACCATCTCTGTCTCCTCCGGGCCTAGCGCCGCCGTCGGCTCATCCATGATGAGCAAGCGGGTATCGCTGTGCACGGCGCGCGCGATCGAGATGGATTGGCGCTGTCCGCCGGACATGTTGCCCACTTCGGTGTCGATATTGCGGAAATTGGGGTTGATTTCGGCCAGAGCGCGGGATGCGATCTCGCGCATCCGCCGTTTGTCGCTCACCGTCACGCCGAATACCCGGCGCGTGAGTTCGCGGCCCAGGAAGAAATTCTCCACCGCATTGAGATTGTCCAACAGAGCAAGATCCTGAAAAATCATCTCGATTCCAAGATGATGCGCCGTGATCGGGCTGTCGATGTCAACCTCCTGGCCGTCCATGCGGATATGTCCGCCGTCGGGCCGCAACGCGCCTGAAAGGACTTTCATGAGGGTGGATTTGCCCGCGCCATTATGCCCGACAACGCCCACCACTTCGCCCTGAGACAGCCCCATCGAGACGTTTTCCAGCGCATGAACCCCGCCGAAGAGCTTGCTGACATGTTCGATTTCAACCAACCGGTCCATTGTCGCCTCCTAACGATGCCGGGCTGCGACACGGTCAAACCAGACCGCACCAATGAGCACGAAGCCGATCAGGATTTGCCGCATCGAACTCGACACACCCAGCAACACCAGCCCCGTATCGAGGCTCTGAATGACGAAAGCACCCAGTACGCCGCCGATGATCGACCCGCGGCCACCATCCAGCGATGCGCCCCCGATCACCGCCGCGGCGATGACGTTCAATTCCATCAAGGTGCCAAGATTGGTCGTCCCGGCATTCAGACGCGCCGTCGTGATGATTGCCCCCACGGCACAAAGCGCCCCCATGGCGGCAAAGACCTTGAGCACGACGCGCCGTGTCGGCACACCCACCAGACGCGCGGCCTCCACGTCCTTGCCTACGGCGAGGATATGCGTTCCGATCGGCATCCGGCGCATGACAAAGACGGCAATGGCCGCAAGGCAGCCGAGGATCAGGATCGTTGACGGGATACCGTGGCCAAGCTCGCTTCGGGGCCGGTCATAGGCGTTGAACATGGCAACCGCCGCAACGAGCCCTGCAATGCCAAGCGCGGTCGTTACCAGGAGCAACCTGTCCCGACGGGCGCGCATGATCAATATCCCGGCAATCCCCGCACACAGCGCCGCGACGATCCATGAGGCCGTTTCGCCAAGGGAGCCAGCCGCGCCGCCGCCAAAAATCCGATAGATGTTCTGAAAGGGGGACAGTGTCTGCCCCTGTGCCACTTCAAAGGTCGCGCCACGAAAGATCAGCAATCCGGCGAGCGTAACCACGAAGGACGGAATGCCGATATAGGCCACCAGAAACCCTTGCCAGAGCCCGATTACCGTGCCCAAAGCAAGCCCCAAAAGAACCGTAAGCGGCCAGTTCCAGGCGGCATCGGCCGGAAATACCTCGATCTGCAAAAGGGCAATAACCATGCCCGTCAGGCCGAGAATCGACCCTACGGACAAGTCGATATTCCGGGTCATGATGACCATGACCATTCCGATGGTCAGCACCGCAACGGTGCTCGACTGAACGGCGAGGTTGTAAAAGTTTCTGGGCGTCAGGAAGAGCCCGCCCGTCAAGACCTGGAACACCGCCCAGATTGCCACAAGCGACAGAGCCAGGGCCAGAAGCCGACGCGAGCCCTCATCCATTCGTTTCAGCGCAACGCCAAGTGCCAAAATTCCCAACCCTTTTCGCAAAATACAAATGCCGGACCGTGCCCCGGGGCACGGTCCGCTCTTGTGATGGAAAATCAGTCGCAGAGGGACAACTTGCCACTTTCGACACCACGGCAGACTTCTTCGGTGGTGATCCAGCCGGCGTCGACCATGAGGTCAATGTTTTCGATCGTGATTGTCACCGGCTCAAGCGGCAGGGCCGCTTGCTCGATGCCCATCTCTTCATCGACAAAGGTGGTCGCCCCGTCCAGGGTCATCGGGTCTGTTCCGCCCGCAATCGCGTTGGCAAGCTCTGCAGCCGCGCGCCCCAGGACGCGCACATCTTTCCAGGCTGTCATGGTCTGGGCGCCGCGCGCAATACGGTTCACCGCTGCAATATCGCCATCCTGACCCGACAGCGGCAGCCCCAGCATCCCGGCCTGCTCCAGAGCCGCAGCAACCCCCGACGCCATGCCGTCATTGGAACTCAAGACCGCTTCGATACTGTCGCCATGGGCCGTGATGATGTTTTCCATGTTGGATTGTGCCACCTCGGGCTTCCAGTCCGTGGTCCATTGCTCGGCGATGATGTTGATCTTTCCGCTTTCGACAGCTTCGGAAATGACATTCATCTGCCCTTGGAACGTGCCGTGGGCGTACTGGTCTTGTTGGCCACCCTTGATCAACACGTAGTTGCCTTCCGGCTGGACCTCCATCAGCGCGCGCGCCTGCGCTTCGCCCACCAGCACGGGATCGAAGCCGATATAGGTCACGTCCGGATGCTTGATCTGCCGCTCATAGGCAATGACCGGAACGCCCTCGGCTAGCGCCCGCTCCACGGCCGGGATGACTGCGGTTGTATCGTGGCCGACGACCAGCAAAACCTCGGCCCCGCGGGCCAGAAGCCCCTCGATATCGGCCGCCTGCCGCTCGACCGATCCGCGCGCATCGGCGGTCAGCAAGTTATGCCCCAGCTCTTCCAGCCTTTCCTTGAGCGCGGCTTCGTCGGTCTTCCAGCGTTCTTCCTGAAACCGGGCCCAGGAGACTCCGATGGTCTCGGCCATCGCCGCTTGGGCGCCAACGGATAGCGCGGTTGCCAGTACCGTCTTTCTCAGCAGAGTCGTGATAGTCATGTCTTCCTCCCAGAATGAATTTCTATGTCAGCCGGTATTGCGCCGGTCATTTTTGGTTGATTGTTGGAATCTCAGGGCAGCTTCTCGGGCAGCGGAGTTGCCTCGTAGCAGCCGATAACCCCTTGGTCGAAATCGAGGATCGACCCGGTCATGATGCCGGACTCGTCGCTCGCCAGATGCGCGATCCAGCGCGCCACCTCGTTCATGTTCAAGAGCCGCCCGGCCGGTAGTTTCGCCCCGGCCTCTTTCTGCCAGCCATCTGGCATTTCGTGAAAGGTTTTCTGCGTGATGTCCTCGGCGGGCGTGTCCATCCATCCAATGGCCAGCGCGTTGACGCGTATCCCGTCACGCATCAACGAAAAGGCCGCATTCTTTGTCGTTGCCACCAAGGCCGCCTTGGACGCGGCATAGACCGTCAGGAACGGCACACCGCCATGCGCTGTTACCGTTGCCACATTGACCACCGTTCCGGGTTTACCCGCATCGCGCCAGTGATTGGCTGCGTTTTGCATCAGAAAGAATGGCGCCCGCGCATTGATCGCAAAGGTTCGTTCCCAGAGCGCTGCATCCCCGTCCAGAATGCCACCGCGGTCAGTAATCCCGGCGGAGTTCACCAGGATGTCGTAACTGCCGAATTCCCGGATCGCGCGGTCATGGACCGACTGGCAATCGTCCAGATCGCTCAGATCAGCCTGATGGTAAACCACGCGCTGTTGCGGGGTGCTCAGGGCCTCCGCGGCAGCACTTCCCTCGGCTGCTTTGCGTCCCATGATCAGCGCGCCCTTGAGCCCGCGCCGCAGCATCAGCTTTACGGCCGTCAGCCCAAGGCCTTGGGTCGAGCCGGTGACTACCGCTACCTTGCCTTCGAATTGCCGATCCAGCGGCACGTCCGTGTCAGAAGCCGCGTGATAGGCGGCATTACCATATGGGCTCTGATATTCCGTCATGCGTAATCCACCTCCACCGGCTTGTTCGTTTCGTAGGATTTGAGCGCCGCCTCCGAGAGCAGCAGCGCGCGCCGACCATCCTCGAAGGTCACATTGGGCGGTTTTCCGGCCGTCAACTGGTCGATGAAGTCGCGGATCTCCGCCTCATAGGCTGCGCGGTAGCGTTCGATGAAGAAATACAGCAGCTCATCACGCGTTGCCGTGCCCCCCGAACCATAGCGCGAGACTTCGGAGGGGCGGTGATTGTTCGACCGCACCATGCCCTCGGCACCGAAAGCCTCGACGCGCTGATCATAGCCATAATTGGTGCGCCGTGAGTTGTTGATATGGCAGAGCGCGCCGGACGCTCCGCGCATTACGATCATGGCCGTGTCCACGTCGTTCAACTCGGCAAAGATCGGGTCAACCCGGTTGGCGGCCATGGTGAAGACCTCCACCGGGTCTTCGCCCATCACGAAACGGGCCATGTCCATGTCGTGGATCGTGGTGTCGCGAAACAACCCGCCACAGGCCTCAAGGATAGCGCGCGGCGGAGGCGGACCAGGATCGCGGCTGGTGATCACCAGAAGCTCAAGCGCACCCACATCCCCACGCGCCACAGCCTGCTGCACCCCGGCATGGCTGGGATCGAACCTCCGGTTAAAGCCCAGCTGCAACGGGACATCAAAGGCTTTGAGCTTTTCTTTGCATTCCTCGACCTTGTTGATATCAACGTCGATCGGCTTTTCGCACAGGATCGGTTTGCCAGCCTCGGCTGACCGCAAGATCATCTCAACATGCGTGTTGGTTGGCGAAGCAATCAGGACGGCATCGACATCGTCCGCTCCCAAGAGCGCGTCGATATCCGTTGTCGCGCGGGCACCGACCGCTGCGGCCGTCGCCTTGGCGCTGTCCTCAAAGACATCAAAGCAACAGGTCACGGTAGCATCGGGCTGCAATGCGACCAGTCGCGCATGCATGTCCCCGATGCGGCCGGTTCCAATGATTCCGAAACGCAGCATGTTATCCTCCCTTCGACAGCGATTTCCTTCAGTGTTGCCAGCTTGGCGCCCTGTCTCAACGTCCGGTTTGTCCAGGTTGGAATTTTTTTACGGTGCCATGCAAATCCGGTTGCGCTATCCTTCATAGGATCATGTCAAAACGCGCGTTTGATCACACAAAAATGACGAAACTGGAATCCAAGCCACCGAATACAGCCGACCCTGGGAATTTTTTCAACGAGATGTCGGCCCATGAGTTGGAGCGGTTTCTCGAATTCGTCAGCCGGTTCATGGCGGAAACCCAGGATGCTCTCTTGCTGGGCATGCCCGCGCGCGAGGTGCCGATCATGGTTCAGCTCATGCGATCGCATCTTCGCGGACGACTGGAAACACCGTCATCGCTGATCGACAGCTCCGGTCTTGCGCGCGGCACAGCGCATCGTCTTATCGAGGAGATGGTCGAGACAGGGCTTATCGTCAAACGTCCCCGCACCCGCAGCGGCAAGACGTTTTCGCTGCACCCGACGCGGCAATTGATCGACGCCTGGGTCAACTATCTGCGTAGGGTCAAGTCGTTACTGGGCGGCGCGTTCGGACTATCGGAAGACATGGATTATTTCTTTGGCGCCTCTTATCTGGCAACCGCCGCGGTTGCCCCGCTGCCTGTGATGTCCAGCAAGCTCAACTTACCCGGCGGTTTGCGCATCCTTCTACATGCCGATGCTGGTTTCATGGCAATGCAGAAACTGAAGCGCCAGTTCGAGATGCACTTCGGGGCAGAAATCGAGGTTCGTGCGCTCAGCATTGACCGGCTGCACCAGGAAATTCGCAACAACGCCGGGCGTAGACAGTCACGCTATGATCTGGTCACCTGCGATGTCTGCTGGATGGAGGAAATGATCCAGGCTGATGCCATTCGCCCTGTCCAGATGTCCGAGGGTGGTGAGACGCGCGACCTTATGGATTTTCATCCGGAGGCGCTTTCCACAGTGCAGCGGGACGAGGCGCTCTACGGCATTCCTGTCCAGACCACGCCGGAGTTGTTCCTCTACCGTACTGACATATTTGAGCAACACGGACTCGATCCACCGCAATATCTCAGCGAGGTGCTCGCGTGCGCACGCCAGCTGCACGGGTCGGCCCGTGGGTTGAGTGGTATCTGCTGGAATGGCGCGCGTGGAACGCCGGTGGGGACAAGTTTCATGATGCTAATGGCGGATTTCGGCCAACCCGTCCTCAACCTGCCGCGCATGGGCAACGGCTTCCGGGACCAGCAGCTTGCCGCCGACGAGCTCATCCCGATGCTCGACAGTAACCAGGCTCTGGAAGCGGCGGATTTTCTGGTTGAGCTTCTCTCCTGGTCGCCGCCCAACGTGCTGCAGATGTCTTGGTATGAGCGCGCGCGCTGCTATGCCGATGGGCAGGCGGCGATGGGCTATTGCTACACCCAGATCCTGCCGATGATCGAGAACCAGCCGGACTCGCCAGGCTATGGACGCACCGGCTATCTGCCCCATCCAACGGCGCCCGGCGTACCGCGCAGCGCGCCGCTGGGCGGCTGGAATATCTGCGTGCCCGCGAACCTTAAACCCGCGCGGATCGGCGACGTGACCAAGGCTGCACGCACCCTGACTTCGGCAGCGGCCACGAAACTCTATATCGAGAATGGCAGCCTTGTGAGTTCGCGTTTCAGCGTCTGCAACGATCCGGTCGTGGCGCATGGCCGCCCGGTCATTGCCACCGTGGACCAGATGGCACGCGCGGGCCAGCTTCAGACCTGGGCGCGCCCGGCCGTGCCGCAATTGAACACGCTTGTGCGCATCCTAGGCGAGGAAATCCACACCATGCTGTTGCGGAACAAGAAACCCGCCGCCGCCCTGCGCGACGCTCAGGCGCGCTGCGAGCGGGCTATGGGTTTATAAGGTCAGATGGCGCTGTCACGTTAACCGGTTGGCGATCGAGCAAGTTTGAGTATATGGCCCTGCATGCGCCATTTCTCCTACGCCCGCCACCGGTTCCCTCCGGCGATCATTCAGCATGCCGTCTGGCTCTACTTCCGGTTTCCACTGAGCTATCGCGATGTCGAGGACATGCTTGCCGAACGGGGCAT
>NZ_JAWHTD010000068.1:0-12370 GCF_032586235.1 Aestuariicoccus sp. MJ-SS9 | reverse complement strand
GAACCAGGCCGCATGACGACACGCCCGCCGACAAGGGCGGACGCATTGCCGGTTCGCACCCCGCAGCCGGACCGGCACCTGTTTGCCCCATCACCCGCGGCACACCGGATCAAGGCATCATCAGGGATTTGCAGGCCACGGCGCCGCGGTGATCGTTGACGTCAGCTTTGGGCCCGGAACCTTGAGCCCGAAGCCGAGCACAACCGCGACTGTCGCAAAAAACCACCGTCGGCAGGCTTTCCCCAAAGACAGCGCCCAGCATCGCGCCCTCCACCTCAGGAGCTGCCCAACGCCCCCCGCCAAACCGCAACCCCACACCAAACCCCACATCGAAAAACCTTCACCTTGGTGGATGATCGCGAGCAGTATCCTGTCCGTGTTCTCTGCAAGAGGCCGCGCGTTCATCCAAGCGGCTTCCATGCACGGGTTAAAGAACCGTTAAGCCAGCGCGCGCTTGAAGATGAACGCCAAACGGGGTTGGAGAAGACGGCATGGAACGATCACGGCGACGTCTATGGCCGTCGCAAGATCTGCGATGATCTGATCGACCTGAGCGGGGCGGTCTCAGAGAACCGCATGGCCCGTCTCGCCCGCCTTGCGGGCCTTTAGGCGCAGATCGGTCACAAGAAGAAGCCCGGCGTGTACGGCGGCAAACCATCCGTCGTGGCGGACAATACGCCGGATCAGCAATTTGGGACCGCGCTTGGGTAACAGACATCACGTACCTGCGCACACACGAAGGCTTCGCCTGTCTCTGTTCACGGCGTGTAGCCGGCTGTACCGTCCAGTCCCGCCAGACGTCAGAGCTGGCAGTTCAAGCGTGACATATGGCGATTTGGCGGAGAAAGCCTGGGCCGGGCCTGCCGATCCACTCCCACCAAGGCGCCCAATTCACCAGCCGTGAATGGGCCGCTTTCTTGCGCGAACGCAATTTGGAACATTCCAAGAGCCGTCGGGGAAATTGCCATGACAACGCCGTTGCCGATAGCTTCCTTCAGTTGCTGAAACGCGAGAAAGTCAGGCGCGGAAATGTAAGGTACGCGAAATTGAATACCTCGAGTTGTTCTTCAACCCAAAACGCAAACACACGCACAACGGCATGCTTTCGCCCGTTGACTTCGAAGAAAGACGACTCAAACTGTCAACGCCTGGTGTTTAGGACACTTGGGGCACCTCAGTGGTCGCAATTGAGAACCGAAAAAATGGCGGGTAGAGGATTGCCCCAAAAAAATCTCTTGCAAAGCAAAAGGTTGAAAAGAGATTTGGAGGCGAGTACCGGAGACGCACCGCTGTCGCAATCCGTCACATAACGTAATATTTTCAATATCTTGACCGAAAGGGCTTGTCGCGTCCCGTGCCATGAAATAGCACGGTGTTGCATCTTTTTGGGCGGGTACATGTGGGGCTCGATTTTTGGCCTCCGGTTCGATTCCCAAATTGAACAAACGCGAGCGAGAGCGGGAGCGACATGCCCAAACGCGCAAAGGAAATGGGACCTCTCGAGGTCAAACGGTTGACCAAACCGGGCGTGTATGCGGTGGGAGGGGTCGCCGGTCTTTCGCTGCAGGTCGTCCCCTCTGGCGCGCGATCTTGGCTGTTTCGGTTTCGTCACCAGGGCCGTCGCCGTGAGGCGGGGCTTGGGCCTTATCCTGATGTCCCGCTGGCCAAAGCGCGCGACTACGCGCGTGAGGCCCGCGATATGCTGCGCCAGGGAATTGACCCGATCGAGGCACGCCACGACGCGCAGCGGCGCGCGCTGACCCTCGAGGAAGCCGTCGAGAGTTTCGCCGCAGAAAAGACAGTCGAGTTCCGAAGCGCAGCGCATCGCAAGCAGTGGCGTGCCTCGCTGGAGCGGCATGTTCTGCCGCAACTCGGGCAGAGTGCCGTGGCGGAGCTCACGCTGCACGACGTTCTCGAGGTCCTGCAACCGCTCTGGTTGGAGAAAACCGAAACTGCCTCCAAGGTGCGCCAGCGGTTGGAGCGGGTGCTCGATTTTGCCACAGTCAAAGGCCATCGGAGCGGCGAGAACCCCGCGCGGTGGCGTGGCAATCTCGAGATGGTCCTGCCGTCCCCGACCAAGCTGACCGGCGGGAAGAACTTTCCAGCCTTGCAGCTTGACGATGCCGCTCGCTGGTACGCTGCTTTGTCGGAGCGTGCCGGGATGAGCGCGCGGGCGCTCGAATTCCAGTGCCTGACGGCGGCGCGGACAGGGGCGGTGCGCTTTGCGACCTGGGACGAGATCGACTTGGAGAAGCGGCTCTGGGTCATCCAGCCGGGCCGGCACGCATCAAAAATCCCGCCCTCTGGGCGTCCGCATCGCGTCCCGCTAACCGACCAGATGCTGAACCTGCTCTCCGAGTTGCCGAAGGCACAAGGCAATCCTTTGGTGTTCTGGGCCCCGCGCGGCGGTGCGCTCTCGGACGCCGCGCTGGCGGCGGTCATGCGCAAGATGCATGAGGCGGATCTCAGGGCCAGCGAGGCGGGGTTCTTTGATGCCCGTCTGAACAAGCCTGCCGTGCCGCACGGGCTGCGGTCGACGTTTCGGACCTGGGTCGCCGAGCGGACGGAATTTGATGGTGACATGGCGGAGATTGCGCTGGCCCATCGGGTTGGAAGCAAGGTGCAACAAGCCTACGACCGGTCCGACCAGGTTGAGAAGCGCAGGCAAATGATGTGTGAGTGGGGGCGGTTTATTGGTGCCGAATTGGGTGCCGAGCGGCGAAAGCGAAACTCTTGAGCGAGAGGCTGCAATGGGTCCACAAAAGGCAGATCCAAAACTGATCCAGAAAGCCCAAGACGTCATCCTGGAGCATCGACCAGAGTTTTCAATGGGCCACGCGCATTTATGGGCGGAGGCGATTTGCGATGCGATGAATGGGACTGAATTCCTGCACCATAAAGGAAAGGAAGACAGAGGCAGGTTGAAGGCAATCCTGACAGCGGTTGATGCGCTGGAAAAGAAGCTTGCAGCAACGTCGCAATGGGTTCAAGAAGAGTTGGACACTCAGCTCATTCAACAGGCTCTGCCTCGAAGTGACTTCGATGACCGAGGACAAATTAGTTCTTTGGAGATTGTGAACCTCGCGCTTGGCGAATTGCGCGCTGCTGCCTTGCGTACAGAAGAGACTATGAAATCTGCCAAATCGCATGACGGGTTGAACTGGCGGGCTGTCGCAGTCATCGACGAAACGCAGCGGATGTGGACCGAACACGGCAAGACTGTTCCACCTAACGCTTTGGGACGAGACGCCCACTATGCAGAGTTCCTTGCGGCCCTATTCGAAGCGCTGTCTATAGGGGCGGAAGTCACTTCCGCTTTCAAAGCCTGGAGGCGCACGGCATCGGATGGTCGAACGCCTCTCGCGCCACCTCGTTCCTAGGCAAGATAGATTCGGTCCTTTCCAGCACCCAAATCTCTCTATTATTTTCGATTCTCAATTCGTCCATCTTCGTCTCATCACAGAGAAGGAGATGAAAATATGTATCTTTCCGATCGACAGGTGGCGATCAGCACAATCGATGCGATTGATGATCCGTCAGTGCTGAACAAGTCAACGAGAAGATACCTCAATGCGCGCAGCCACGGATCGAGGACCGTGGACCAGGAAGCATTGGATGGCTTTCTCGACGAGATCGCGTATCCGGTTTACTACTTCGATTACGAGACTTCTCAGAGCCTGCTGCCACCCTGGGAAGGCACACGCCCTTATCAGCAGGTTCCTTTCCAGTATTCGCTGCATATCCGGCACGAGCCAAACGGAGCTGTCGAGCATCGCGAATACCTTCACCGCGATGATGGCAACCCGATGCCAGCGCTTCTCGAAAGGTTGCGAAAAGACATTGGTGAGACGGGTTCGGTGCTCGTTTGGTACCAGGCGTTCGAGAAGACCCGCAATAATGAGATGGCCGAGGCTTTCCCGGAGTATGCGGCGTTCCTGCAAGGGCTCAATGCGCGCGTGATCGACCTCATGAACCCATTCGCAGACGAAACCATCACCGATCCCGCCTTCAACGGAAGCGCATCAATCAAGGCCGTGTTGCCCGCATTGCTGCCGGAGCTCTCCTACGATGACCTCGATATCCGGGAAGGTGCAAGCGCAGCCCGGCTTTGGAAAGAGGTTACGCTGACCAATCCGCAGGCCCCGGAACGCGAGAAAGTCTATGCTGATCTGGTCGAGTATTGCACGCGCGATACGTGGGCGATGGTGGCCATTCACGGAGCTATGCAGGCGATATCACAGGCACATCGCCCATAGTCAAACAACGCCAAGAAACACACGCCCTCCAACCGGCGAAAGGTTGGTCTCGCTGAAGGCGTCTCCATGAAGTGGCGCAGGTCAA
Organism: Aestuariicoccus sp. MJ-SS9; assembly: GCF_032586235.1. Classification (NCBI taxonomy): domain Bacteria; kingdom Pseudomonadati; phylum Pseudomonadota; class Alphaproteobacteria; order Rhodobacterales; family Paracoccaceae; genus Aestuariicoccus; species Aestuariicoccus sp. MJ-SS9. Next base: position 8,029 of record NZ_JAWHTD010000068.1, on the reverse strand, counting down.
TTGAGCGGGTCGATTGTGCATGATTAATCCGATGGACCTGATAAACAATGAGGACGAGCAGGCCATCGATGTTACGGCAAGCATCGCCGACATGATGACGGTGCGGACTAATCCCGAGAACGAGCACTTCGACGATAGTTCGCGCATGCTCCTGCAAGGTCTGACGCTCTATGTCGCGGACGCACATGCAGGCAACCCCCGACCCCATCATTACGAATTTTGCCGTCCATGTGTTGGACGTGACCGGATCAAGCCGCTTAAAGCCGTACAACTCATTATGATTTCTTGACTAATTCTCGTCTTGATCTTGGACGGTTCCGGACGACGCAAGAGAACGTTTGACGTACATCCCCTACTAATCCCCTACTATTAGGGACGACCGCGCCCAACACTGGCGTTGCCTTTTGGATGTTGGAAACCGGAGGCGGCTGGCTTACACAACAGGTTAGCGATGGCTTGCCAGGTTGGTTGGGGCCAGGGCCAGCAAACCCGGTAAACCGGTCAAACCCGGCACAACCCACCCGAAGCACGGGCTGTGCTGTTGGGAGGCGATAGGCCGCTCCCGGTCCCCCCCCTCTCGCGAGCTAACTTGGCCCCGGGGAATGAATGCAGAAAGCAGAGGCTCGAAACGCGGCAGGCCGAAAAAGATTTATTGCCAGTCACCGATCATGTTGAAACGCGTCCCTTAACTCTCCAAGGTGATCGCCAAACTCGTCCGGATATCCCCATCCCATCTGCCCATCGATGCGTTTGAATTCTTTCTCCAAAAGAGGCAGAATTCCATCCGCTAGACTTTGATCTTGCTCTTTCAGCAGTCGGTCTTTGATTTGGCCGACCATCGAGCACATGCTGTTGTAGAACCGCTCATCGATATCACCAAACTCAAGGGTGAAGTCATTCCCGCATTGGACATAGTAGGTCATCAGCGCCAGCGTATCTCGGACGTTGCCGTTTGCCTTTCTGAACTCGCTTATCGCTTTGCGACCCTCTGACAGACGGACGTCCTGTTTCCAAGGTTCCTTCGGGCTGACAGCGGCGCGAATACGCTTCTTGTAGGGTTCTAGCGTTTGCTTGGGTGCCGAATGCTGTAGCAACCGGGCGTTCAGGAACGCCGCGTTGTGAGAGTTGAGACGATACAGGTCTTGAACGAGACCGATGAGTTGCTTGTCTGACCATACAGAGATGACCTGCTTTATATCTTGCCAAGAGGGTTTCTCGGTGGTCATTTATCTCTCTCGCCCTTTCCGTTTCAGCCGCTTAAAGAAGTGTCGTGTCGCCTACTCACGTGCGTACTTATCGGTTATCAACACGTTCCGCATTTCATTGTCGTTTTGTAACGTTTTTCAGGTTACCGGTGAACGCGATAAATCGATACGCTGCCATCATGCTGTTCCCATGAAAAAGTCGATGACTTTCGACGCGCGATCAGACTGGCGCTTGTCTCGCGCTTGCTGCAGCAAGACCGGCACACCCCACCCCAAGCACGGGCCGTGCTGTTGGGAGGCGGTAGGCCGCTCCCGGTCCACCCTCTCTCGTGAGCCAAGTTAGCTCCCGTGGGATCACAGCGATTTCTGGCGCTTCAAGAGCGTAGAATTTGGCGGTCGCGATGCAGCGTTCCTGACCGACCGAGAAAAAATTGGCGCCCCGCTTCGGGCGGATCGCTATTCCATTACATAGCCGAGCGCCCGATAGCCTGTCCGCCGCTTGGCGGCCATTCTGGCAAGGACTGGCACCGAACTGTCGATATAGTCGACCACCAGCACGTCCTTCTTTTCGTCATGCTGCCGATGTAACCTCCCGACATATTGCGCCAACGTGCCTTTCCAGGCGATCGGCATCGTCAGGAACAGTGTGTCGAGTCGGGCGTCATCGAAGCCTTCACCGATATAGCGTCCTGTCGCAAGGATCAGCCGTTCCTCATCGTCATCGACATTCAGCGCCGCATGCGCGGCCCTCCGGTCCTTTACGGACATGCCGCCACGGAGCACGACGATGTTCTTCGCAAATCGCGAGAACCGCTGCTGAAGATGCTCGAGGTGATCCTTCCGCTCGGTCAGCACGATCGGGGATCGTTTTGCCTCAAGCGATTTCAACACGTCGTCGAAGATCAGATCGTTTCGAGCCTCGTCCTCCGCCAGAGCGGCATAGATCGCAGGCATTGAAGGACGTTCGGCCATGGCGAGTGCCTCTGGCAATCGGAACCGCGTGTGACGTTCCCGCGCCCGATGGCGAATGCCGCTTTCGGCGGCCTGTGATTTGGCGCTTACCTGATGGCGCACCGGACCACATTGCATGAAGATGATCGGGTGATGCCCGTCCTTTCGGGCGACCGTCGCCGACAATCCCGTGACATAGCGCGCCTTCGATCTGCGGGCTACAAGCTCAAAGCTTGCAGCGGACAGGTGATGGCACTCATCGACGACAAGATGGCCGTAATCGGCAACGAGATCGTCAACTTCGCCCTTGCGAACCAGGCTCTGGATCAGCGCCACATCGATCACTCCGGTAGGTTTACGCTTTCCGGCGCCGATGGTGCCGATCTGCTTCGGGTCGATCCGCAGAAAGGACCCAAGGCGCTCGACCCATTGGTTAAGGAGTTCACGACGGTGGACCAGAACCAGCACATTTCGGGCTCGATGTGCGATCAACGCCGAGGCCACCACCGTCTTGCCAAATGCGGTTGTGGCGGCAAGCACGCCGGTATCGTGCTCGGCCAAGGCGTCAAACGCGCGCGATTGCTGCTGGCGGAGCTCGCCACAAAAGCGAACAATCTCCGGCAAGGCTTTCCCGTTCTCGCGAAGATCGTCCATCTCAAGAGTGGCACCGTTTTCGGATATATACCCAACCACCTCGTCAAAACAGCCGCGCGGCAGGGCGACGTGTTGGGGATGCAGTTCGGCACAGGACACAATTCGTGGCTTGCCGAATGTCGGCAGCCGCATCGCCTGCGCACGATAGAATTCAGGATTCTGGAACGCAGCCAACCGAACTAGTTGCGCTATCAAGGGCGAGGACAGCCCCGAACGGTCGATATAGATCTGGTCTGCGGCCGTCACCTTGATGGTCTGCGGAACGGGCACATCGAGGCGTCGAGGCGTGCCGCGGCGTGACGGAGACATCTTCCAGGGTTCGTCCGCCTGTTCGTCATCCACCGGCATCCGCACGCCCAGGACTCGCCCGGAAAGCTCGGCGGCTTCGACCAGGTCACTCACCGCCGCCGGCAACAATCTCGGCAAGGAAGACAAATAGGCCCACTGATCGTCATATGGCCGCATGTCCGGGTCCACAAAGACGCTGTTACCAGCTTTGCGCGCAGTGTTCTGGAGCGGCAGCGCGATCAGGTTGCCGAAGCCGCCGAGCGGCATGATATCCTGATTTGGGAACAGGCGGTCATAGGAAGCAAAGCCGATTTCCGGCCGCCGTTCCATCGTTTCGGTGATCAGAACTGATCCAAGCTGGCGTGCCAGACGGGCAGAGACCGGTTCGGCGAAGAAGATCCAGATATGACCGCCGTTCCCAGACCTCGATCGTTCCAGCGCTGCGGGAACTCCCTTCACCCGGCAGGTTTCGAGCAGCGCATTAGCGTCTTCCGCCCAGGAAGCCTTGTCGAAATCAGCCGCCAGGAACCAGCATGTATCACCGGGCAGCAACGGATAGACGCCGGCGACGAAATCGCCGCTTCGGCCATCATCACCGCGCAGGTGTTTTTCCATGACGCCTTCATCTGGCGGGATGAACTTCTGATGGGGGCATTCGCCGCATTTGACCTTCGGCTTGCCGCAGATGCCCCTCACCCATTCGTTGGCACAAGCAGGCGAATATCCTGAGCGGCCGGTCTTCCTGTTATTCCATCGCACCGGAAATACGTCCGGCCGACCGGCGAACAGGCTCCGGAACAGATTGACCTTTTCACGCGACGGCGAGCTATTCGTGACTGGGGCGTTCTCGGAGGAGGGCTGTTTCACAGTTGGCGCGGGCTTTGCATCGAGACGAGCCTCAAGTGCCTCCATCTCAGACTGGAGCTCGCGCCGTTCGGCATCCAAATTGGCCAGGCGCGCTCGAATCCGCGTCAAGTCCATCTCAATATCGGTCTTTTCTGCCACCCGCGAATTCCGCCCAATCCTTTTCGCCAAGCTTAGCATAATGCGCGGAGCGGACTGACGTAAGCAGGTCTATCATGTCTCGGGCGTACCCTAAGCACCGGCTGTTTTCCTGGGAGGCGTGGGGCTTCTCCCGGTCCACCCTCTCCCTTGAGCCATCCTGGACCGTTGGAAAGCTGCGAAAACTTGACCGGCGGCGCACGCCAAGACCGGACTTTCGGACAACTTGCCGCGAACGCCCGTTCAGAGCCCAAAGCTGCCGCCGTTCGCGATGCAGCGTGAGTCCGCACCCACGCGTGCATGAGTTACACCAGTTTGCGATTAGATGAGGGTGATGAGGCGCAAGCGCTGGGTTTCCGGCTTGTATTCCAGACCCACGAGCGCACGAAACCAACGTTCAGTGTCCGCAGGGCGTGCTTCGATCATGATGTTGAAGCGGCTAGCCCACACAGAGCAACCCAGCGATGCGATCCGTCTCAAACAGCTCATCCGCAATCATACTGGCTACATGCCCGCCCATGGACGTCCCGCCTATGATAAACTGCCATCAACCCCGAGCACCAAATGCACCTGACGAGTTGGGTGTAACTGACGAGGCGAGCTCTAGCCAGGTCACGGTTTGGATAGAAAAGGTACTTGTCAAAGGTAGACCTGATCGGCAATCGGGGCCAGACCGTCTCGGTGAAGCCCTTTGGTCACCGCAGCGCGCGAAGAATGGCGGTGATTTCTACGCGAATATGCGTCGGGCCAAACCTGGTGATGTCGTCCTGCATTTGACCGACAACCGGGGTTTTACCGGTATTTCCGAAGTGGCCGAGGAAGCTGACGACACTTTTACCGGACTAGAAGGCACAAATTGGGCGGGTGAGCCCGCCTATCGTATTCAGCTCCGCGAATTTCAGGAACTCGACCCAGGATTACCCCGCGAGAAATTCTTGGTTGAGGGTGAGACCGGATCTGCCCTGAAGGCCATTCTCGATGGACCGGATGGCAAGGGCCTGTTCTACAACCGAAAGTTGGAACTGAACCAAGGAGCCTACCTGACCGAGGCTCCAGCATCACTCGTGACCGCTCTAAACCGTGCCTATCAGGGAATAGCTGGGAGAAAGCTTATCGATATGCCAGACGTCCAAGTTCCGAGCCCTCCTCCAAATAAAACCTCTCCAAGCCCACAAAGCCTTAACATGAGATCAAAGAGTCAGCGTGACCCAGAGCACGTAGACCGCCATCACGATTACCGCGACCGAGCCGATGGTGTAGAGCGTCGCGCGGATCTCGTGGCTCTGCTGAGTGGTATAGGCCAGCGTATGCAGCAGCCTGGCGGCAACGAAGCCGTACATCAGCACACCCGCTAGCAGGGTCGAGGGCCCGGCGATCACGAAGAGCAGGCCCACGGCGAGGAAAGCCGGGATGTTCTCCAAGTCGTTGCGGTGGATGCGGCGAGACCGGTCGACGTAGTCGTTAATCTCAAGCTGCGAGGGGTTCGGGTTGCGGTTGATGAGCCCGGGGCGCAGGTCCTCCGCCGACGCCCAGCCTGAGCCCACCTTCAGCATCCGGTAGACTGTCACCCATCCCTGACCCATCACCTTGAGCACCATCAGGGCTGCGGCGATCATATAGATGACGAAAACGGGGTTCTGCATGGTGAGTGTGGACATCGCAGGGTCTCCTTGCTGACGGCTTCCTGATTTTCGTGAAACGTTCTATTTCATGAAAATACCCGTACCGCGAAACAAGAAGGCTTGTCAAGCTTCGTGAAATATCGTGTATCATCAAATCATGGCCAGGAAGTACCAACAGACAAAGCGCGCCGCAGCGCAGGAGGAGACCCGGCAGCGAATCGTCGAGGCGGCGATCAAGCTGCACCAGTCGAAGGGTCCGGCCGCCACCTCGATGCGCGATGTCGCGCAGGAGGCGGGTGTCGGCACGGTCACTGTCTACCGCCACTTTGCCGATGACATGGAACTCCTCGGCGCCTGCAGCGGTACCTACTTCGAGCGTCACCCCCTTCCCGATCTCGAAGAATGGGCAACTGTGGAGGGCGGCGAAGAGCGCTTCCGCCACGGGCTTGCCGCGGCATACGCCTTCCACCGCGAGACCGAACCGATGATCTCCTCAGTGATCGACGACCTGCGCGGCACTCCAATTATGGCGCCCTATTACAGCTACTGGCAGGCCGCGGGTGAAACCCTTCTCGCCGCGTTCACTGAGCCGAAGCGAAAAGACCCGCTTTTGAGTGCCACGATCGCCCTTGCGCTGAACTTCGAGACCTGGCGCCTGTTGGCGTTACACCAGGGGCTGTCGGACGAACAGGTCATCAATCTCATGACGCGGCTTCTGCGCGACGGCCGGTGACCTCGCATTATTGGCAAACTAAAAACATGGTATCGCGAGAGACTTTTGGCTTCTCCGATTATAGCGAAAGGCGGGACGGACATTGAGCAAGCGATTGAGCATTTTTATCGCCGTCGCGTCTTGGGCTGGCTCTGCCGGTGCGGACCCGCTTTCCTCGCTTAACCTTGATCCCAGCCAGACAACGGTTTCGGGTCTTTCCAGCGGGGGCTTCATGGCGGTGCAACTACAAATCGCTTTTTCACAATCCATCGTAGGTGCCGCGGTAGTTGCTGGCGGACCGTTCAACTGTGCAGATGACTCAGTTTGGCAGGCGTTGAACGTCTGCATGGACCCTCTCTTCAGGGGACCAGACCCCGAGAAGTCGATTCAGTCGATGCGAGACATGGCTTCAGCCGGGAAAATCGACGGGCTCGACAGAGTAGCATCCGACCGCGTCTATATGTTCCACGGAACGCAGGACGAGACAGTCGCACGGTCTAGCATGGATGCTCTCGAGGCGACGTATCTCGCGCTGGGCGTATCCGAAGTGGCCATCAACTACGTCTCCTCTGTTAAGGCTGGGCACGGCTTCGTCACAGAAAATGCGTCTGTGGGCTGCGCGGACACAACACCAGAGTATCTGGTGGACTGCGATTTCGACCAGGCCGGTGATATTCTCAACTGGCTCTACGGCGAACTTGTGCCGCCCGTCTCGCCCGTTTCCGGGAACCTCCTTACGTTTGATCAATCTATTTATTCGGAAGGTGCGGCGGGGGTGGACGAGATTGCCTTCGTCTACGTGCCCTCCGCCTGCCGTTCCGGAGAAAAGTGCCGCCTGCACATCGCCCTGCACGGCTGCAATCAAGGCCGCGAGGCTATCGGCGAAGACTATGCCCGACTCACCGGCTTCAACGGCTGGGCCGAGTCGAACAACATCGTCGTGCTCTACCCTCAGGCAGCAAAGATACCCTCGCCCTGGTACAACTCGTTTGCCGGGAACCCAAACGGCTGCTGGGACTGGTGGGGATATACAGGTGCGGACTACCTTAGCAGGAACGCGCCGCAACCCTCGGCAATAGCAAGGATCACCGCCGCGCTTGGCGCACCGCTCTCGCCTTAAGATCCCGCATTGCGCATGTCTCATGGGCAGATCAAGCGAAGGTCGCCTCGATCAGTGCGAAAATTCAGAGCCTCGAAGTCCAGATAAACAATTGGGCGGAGCCTATAGGGTCCATTATGTTTAGTTGGCTTGGTCCTACTGCCGCCAGTCACTCAGAAAATCCTGGCCGTAGAACGGAAGAGCCAGCGTAAGGGAAGTATGCGACGCGTCGGGCGATCCGAGATAGCATTGTGTCTAGCTGAGTTCGTCTTGAGCCAGAAACTCCTGCAAGACACGCTTCCGATGCGTTCTTTAGTGCTTCACGGGCCCTTTTGTCTGCAAGTACGAGGTGTACGTGCTTTTGCTGCTCGTCAGTCAATTCAATGTCTAGATGGATTTGTTGCCTTGGCCCAAGACTACTTAGGGTCAGGACTCATTCACATTTCATAGCCAGAACATGACGGTTGCGGCTAACGCGATGGCTGAGAGGAAGGCC
>NZ_JAWHTD010000067.1:0-12804 GCF_032586235.1 Aestuariicoccus sp. MJ-SS9 | reverse complement strand
TTGTTCGCCGACCTGCACACGCCCACCACACAAAATCTCCGCCTTCAGTCCGCCTGAAGGCGTTGTTCAAACCCGACCAAGTAACGTACCGATTTTCGCATCCTAACGGCCGGTAACGTGTTATATTTCAGCACGTTAAAGCAGTGGGGAGGGTGTCTTCATGGATCACCTGAAGGGTGCAGACGAACTGGGTGCTGTTCGGCTCGGTTTTGACCGTTGGGTGCGGCTTGAGTTTCATGGTGTGAAGATCAGTTCGGATGGCGGTCTGTTGCTGTTCCGGGAGCTGGACGAGGTGCTCGGCCTGAATGAACTGACAGACAGCGTGCTGCGCGATACCCGCACCGGTCACAATCGTCTGCATTCCCTGGTTGGCTTGCTGCGTCAGTCGGTTTTCGGTCGGTTGGCCGGATATGAGGATGTGAATGACGCCAACCGACTGGCGTCTGATCCGGTGATGCGACAGGTCGTCGGGGGACGAGCCGTTGATGGGCAGGCCGCCTCCGCCAGCCAGATGGGACGGTTCGAGACCGAGGTACTGGCGACAGCCGACAATCGCGCAGCACTGACTGATTTATCGGGGCACTGGATCGACCGGGTTCATGCCGCAACCCCACCCAAATGGATCACGCTCGACATGGACAGTTCGGTCAGCCTGACCCACGGCGCGCAAGAAGGCACCGCGTGGAACGGGCATTTCGGCTGCATGTGCTATCACCCGCTGTTTGTCTTAAACCAGTTTGGGCAGCTCGAACGGTGTGCTCTGCGCTCTGGCATTGTGCACAGCGCCGACAGATGGGAAGAGGTTCTGAGGCCGGTCATAGCGCGATATGCGGGTCGTCACCTGATGCAGTTCTTCCGAGCCGATGCCGCGTTTGCCATCCCGGATCTTTACGAGCTGCTGGAGGATGAGAGCTACTTCTATGCCATCCGCCTGCGCGCCAATCGCGTCCTTCAGGGCAGGGTTGCGCATCTGCTCAAGCGTCCGGTGGGGCGTCCGCCGAACCATGTGCGGCGCTTCTACGGCGACTTCGAGTATCAGGCGGCATCATGGGACAAGCCCCGGCGCGTTGTTGCCAAAGTCGAATGGCACCCGGGCGAGCCGTTTCCCCGTGTCGGCTTTGTCGTCACCAACCTGCCGATGGACCCAGACTGGATCATCCGCTTCTACAATCAGCGTGGCACCGCCGAGCAGCACATCAAGGAAGGCAAGCAGGCGATCAACTGGACGCGCCTGTCTTGCAAGGGCATGGCACAGAACGAGGTTCGCCTTCAGCTTCATGCATTGGCCTACAATCTCGGCGTCTTCCTGCAAGGCTCAGACCTTCCCGAGGAGATGGCCGACTGGTCGCTGACCAGCTTGCAGACCCGGTTGATCAAGATCGGGGCACGCGTCGTCCGCCATGCCCGCGCCATCACCTTCCAACTGGCCGAGGTTGCAGTCAGTGGTGAAGTGTTCCGTCGCATCATGACAGCCATCCAACGGCTGCGCGCGCCGCCGGTTCCAGCATGGTAACGTCGGCGACAAAATTCGAACAAACCCGGCTCGACTGGTCTGCCCAATGGGATGCCTAACCGTCCGAAAACTGGATCAACCCGGCTGCCAAGGCCACAATTCATGCTCAGTGCGCGCTTCTGATGCCAGAACAAGCAAACTGCGGACACATGAAGCTTGATCAGTGCCCAAAGTCGCCGCAACATGGAACGGTCGGCGTTCTACTTGGGGAATGTCGGGTGAAACCAAGGGCAGAAATCAGTCTGGTCGTCGGGGCAAAGTAAAATACATTGGACATATTAGAACTAGCAAGAAAGCATGCTTAAGATGACACATGCATTTTCATACCGCGATGATCCGAATGTTCCTGAGTTCGACGACAGCGTTCCGATTGCCGTAATGGACGCGGAATGCGCCGTTTGTAGCTGGGGTGCACGTATGATCCACCGCCTTGACAGGTCCGGCGTTGTGCTGATTTGCCCAGTTCAGACGCGTCTCGGATCAGCCTTGCTACGTCACTACGGACTCGACCCCAAGAATCCCAAAAGCTGGCTTTTCATCGACAGTGGCATCGGTCATCAGGATATCGAAGCAGTGTTGCACGCGGGTAGACGTTTCGGGGGCTGGGCCCGGCTTGTTTTGATCCTGAGAATACTGCCAAAACCCGCTCGAAATTGGCTTTATCGGCGCCTTGCTCGAAACCGTTACGCGCTTTTTGGCAGGTCAGATCTGTGTGCTGTGCCTGACCCCTCATTTCAGAAGCGACTAATGAACTGACTATTTCCAAGTTGAGTATATCGAGTGCGCTACGCCATGCCTTTCCGGAATCATATCTTTCCACCATTGTAGAAATTTTTGAATGAAAAAATTCGAAATACTCAAATCGCTCATCTTAATCTTCTTTGTCAGCTACGCAATTTTGCAGTATGCCGGCAGGGTATACTCTCCAAGAGGAGAGTATTTTCCGGTATTCAGTTGGGCATTGTTCACAAGCGTCCGGAAAACTCCATGGGAGCTTGTGATTGAAGTTGCACAAATAGGCGACCGCAAGTTCGACCCACCTGCCCTCTATTTCGAACTTCCAAACATTTTTCCGCATGCCAGGGCGAGGGACATCACAGCGACCAAGATGGCACGTCAGCTTTGGGTGGCCGAGATGCGCGGTCTGCCCAGTCGTCATGATCTGGAGAAAGTACTCAAACGCAGATATTTCAAAATTGATGAACCCGTGGTGTTCCACATATCAGCCATCCGTTATGACAGCCTGGTTCGTTACAAAACCGGTGAGATTCTGGACCGAAAGATATACGGAACATATTCGACATTTCTTGAGGGTCAAAAATGACTTTGTCGCGGTTAAATCGCTATATACGTCATCGGCTTGCAGGTCGAGAACATCGCCCGCCAGCTTGGGCTGAACACGATCAAATGTTTTTGAAAGCAATTTCGATTGTGCAATTCTTCTATATCTATACATCCGTTCAGTTCTATCGTCAGGCAAGTATTTTTTCAAACCTCCAGGCCAATGAAGCTGATCGCTTTTCATTCCTTTGGCCTCTTGCTTGGATGGATCGGATGCCACTTGATTTGGCAGGTGACATTTTGGCCAGCCTTTGTGTGATAGTTGGCCTTGCTTCGATTTTTCTTTGGCGGTTTTTCCTCGTTCGCCTGGCAGTGGCAGCGTTGTTTTTACAAATCGCGGCCTTTTCCAATAGTGCCGGCGGGATAAACCATGGTTATCATGAATGGTTGTGGATCACATTCGTGTTCTTGCTGTTGCCAAATGCGTCACGGTTATCAGTTAATTTGCCACGCGCCACAAAGATACGGTTTCTGTATGCATTTGGAGTAGCTCCGACACTAATCCTATTTTTTTACACACTATCAGGAATTTATAAAGTTCTCGACGCAACGCTGATGTTGATTATTGGCGAACTTGGCGGATTTCATCCTTGGGCGATGGCTTACACCTTGGCAAAGAGATCACTCGAGACGGGCACCGATCCGCTATGGGCAGGGTTAATAATCGACATACCTATTCTAGGATGGCCACTCTATCTCGCTCTATACTATATTGAGTTCTTTTCTATCTTAGTGGCTTTTAGGCCGGAACTCGTTCGGGTCTGGGGCCTGCTCCTGATTGCGTTTCACTTCGGGACCTATGCCTTTCTTGACATCACCTTTCCGCAGCACGTTCTAATCAACGGCATTCTATTTGTGATGTCACCTTTTGCACCGTCGAAATTTCACTGGCGAAGATTTGTGCTGGCACTGCCAATTTTTGGTTGGCTCGCGAGATCATTACAAGCTACGGTCAGACTCCGTAAGCATTAGGGGTTATAACAACCTTGACCACGAACTGGCGCCTACGACGATATGAGGCCCGGACAATAGTATACAACCAAATCACAGGTGTCGTAGGTGGTTCGGTTTGTCTGAATGGAGAGGAGTTATTGCCTATGAGATCCTATGAAGCCGCACGCAGCCTTTTCAGTTTTCTTGGCTTCATTGCTTGGGTCGCAATTATTTTCGGCAGTATCGCCGCGTTTGGTGGAGCAAGCGCTGCCAGCCAAGTGCGATCTTTCGGCAGTGGAACGAACGGTATGGCAGTTATCCTGGCCGCAGCGCCGGGCGTCGCGCTGGTGTTTTTTGGCTTCCTCGGCCTCGCTGTTGTGCAGATCGGCCGGGCGGGCGTTGATACCGCCGAATACACCCAGCAGATGCTCAAGATCGCGCGTGACCAGCTTGAGGTTTCGCAGCAAGCGTTGACGCATGGCCGAAAGATGCAAAACACCCTCGCCGGATTGCAGGCAGGAGCAGACATCACAGCCGAGGTGCAAGCATCGAGTGAGGCCAGCTACCGCAAGGAACCGCCAGTCTCGAACAAGCTGCCGCAGCTCGACCACATCATCGGTTCAACCGTCGAATACAAAAAGAAGACGATCCGCGTCGTCGAGGCGGGATATGAATTTGCGGGCACGGTGTATTCCAGTTTTAACAATGCGAAAGCCAAGATCGACGAAGAGGCCGCATACTTCACGCAGCCACAATCGAAGCCCCCAAACGCCGAGCAACTGGGCGTAAATCCGAGCGCCGTCAGCGACACAATGAAACGCGGTTGACCCCCATAGCGACCCCCAACCTCTATGGGGGTCCAGTATGGGGGACCATCGCGGAACATACCGGCACAGGCGGCAACAAAAATGACCCGATCACCACCATGACTTTAACTGCTTTCGCATCTAAACCCACCGCGCCCACCCTCATTCTTTTCGGATACTGAAGCGGTGCGGGTGTCGATCAGTCATGACACGGTGCGACGGGGTCTCCTGTTCAAGACCACGTATTACGAGGTGATCCTCTCGGTGGCCCTGACCCATGAGGAAAAGCAGATCATCCGGCAGCGGAATCTCCTGAAGACGAAACTGCTGGATCGCCGACCGGCGACGGCGCGGGTCGATGATCGGGATGAAAAGTTCGAGTTGCGCGTCGAGCACCTTCTTTCTGGGCAGCCAGACCGTTTTCTCTGTGCGACGCCGTCGAAGGCGAAAATCTACGAAGACAACCTCCTGGCCATGCTGGGGCAGATGAAGCTCTGGCTCGAGGATAACGCCGAGACCGGCGGTCGCACGGTGGTCGAGTTCTGATGGCACGCGGGAACGACACGATCGCCGACAGCCTCCTGTTCCTTTCGATCGCACTGGCGCTGGTGATCCTCCTGGCCATGATCCTCACCCCGATTATGCTCATCGCGGTCCCGGCCTATGTCGGCTTTCGTCTCTATCGGGAAAGCCCAGCCCGGCTGGAGCGGTTGGCCCGCGAAGAAACCGAACTGCTCTACCGACATGCGCTCGCCGGTCAGGCGAAGTTGACCGATGCCGAGGTCGACGCCGCGCTGTCTAATTTTTGGCCGCCCGACACGCCGGAACCGCTCAGCCTCCAGCTGCTCGAAGTCGGGCGTGCGCTCCTTGATGACGAAGGTCTGCTGCCCGAGATTCCACCGCCTCCAGCGCTTTGCAACACGGTTGAGGGGGCTCGGTATCGCGATCAGTTGGCTCGGTTGGGACAGGCGCGGAATGATCGGGTGATGGTGCTCTCCGCCCTGGATGCGATCTCCCGCAGTCTCTCGGTCATCGCCAAGGCGGTGCCGCCCATCGAGGGCGACGTGCTGGTCGAGGTCTCCCAATTCGTCCATCCGCTCGGTTCTGCAGTCGAGGCCGTCATCGCGCCGTTCTTCGCCGAGAATGACTACCAGCACTTCAAGCACCTGCGGCAGCAGCTCGACCAGAACCTTACCGGGACCCATCGCGGTCAGCCTGTCTTTCCCCGCGACTACAAGCACGACGATGTCGTTGACGTGTATCTCAAGGGGACACGCCTCAAGGCACTCTTCAAGCTGCGAACCCCGTTTGAGATCCCAGAACACCGCCGCTTCGAACACACGCACATGGTGGCAGGGTCGGGTCACGGTAAAACCCAGACGCTGCAATATTTCATCGCCAACGATCTTCAGGATGTAGCGCGGGGCGACAAATCGGTCATCGTGATCGACAGCCAGGGCGATCTGATCCGCAACCTGCTGGCGGCCCGCACGCTTCCGCCGGATCGGATCGTGCTGATCGACCCTGAAGACATCGGCTTCCCGGTGTCCCTGAACCTCTTTTCGGTCGGGCAGGACCGGCTTGAGGGTTACGATCCGCTTGAACGCGAACGGCTGACGAATTCCATCATAGAGCTCTACGACTTCGTGCTGGGCTCGCTTCTCTCGGCAGGCATGACCGCCAAACAGTCGGTCGTTTTCCGCTATGTGACACGTCTGATGTTCCATATCCCGGACGCCACCATCCACACGTTGCGGGACCTGATGGAGCCTGGTGGAACGGAGAAATACCGCGAGCATATCGCAAAGCTCGACGGCACGCCGCGCCGCTTTTTTGAAACCGAATTCGACAGCAAGGAATTCGCGAACACCAAGACGCAGGTGCTGCGCCGCCTCTATGGTGTCCTTGAGAACCAGACCTTTGAGAGGATGTTTTCCCACCCTCAGTCGAAGTTCGACATGTTCACCGAGATGAACGCGGGCAAGTTGATCCTCATCAACACCAGCAAGTCGCTTCTCAAGGAACAAGGGACCGAAATCTTCGGCCGCTTCTTCATCGCGCTCATTGCCCAGGCAGCGCAGGAGCGGGCCACCCTGCACGAACGAGATCGACTGCCGACCCTTGTCTATATCGACGAGGCGCAGGATTACTTCGACGCCAATATCGGCGTGATCCTCTCCCAGGCGCGCAAATACAACGTTGGAATGGTGATGGCCCACCAGTACCTCGGACAGCTCACCAGCGGGCTGCAGGAAGCGTTTGAAGCCAATACCTCGATCAAGCTGGCGGGTGGCGTGTCCGCCCGTGACGCGCGGGCACTGGCTGGTCAGATGTCCTGCGATGCCGATCTGATCCAGCGCCAGCCGAAGGGCACGTTCGCCACGTATGTGCGTGGCCTGACTGACCGAGCCGTGCCGATCAGCTTTCCGTTCTTCGTCCTTGAGGGACTGCCGCGCGCCACAAAACCCGAGGTCGATGCCATCCGGCAACACAGCCGCGAGCGCTACGCGGAACCATTGCAGAGCAAGGTCAACCATAATGCCACATCGGCAGAAGAACCGTCTGAGAACGAAGAGAAAAACGACGCGCGAGACCCAACCAAACCTTCGCCGGAGTTGTAGCGGGGGGTATGCTGGCGGGTATGGCACAGACCGACAGCCTGGGCCGCGCCACCTTCCACTACATCCCCCCGGCAAACGGCGTACGTCCTACGGACCGGGAAATCCGCTGGTTCAAACACATCGAACGCCACGGGCCTCAATCGTCTGTCTATCTCTTCGAGGTGACGCGTGATACGCAT
This sequence comes from Aestuariicoccus sp. MJ-SS9, assembly GCF_032586235.1. Classification (NCBI taxonomy): domain Bacteria; kingdom Pseudomonadati; phylum Pseudomonadota; class Alphaproteobacteria; order Rhodobacterales; family Paracoccaceae; genus Aestuariicoccus; species Aestuariicoccus sp. MJ-SS9. The sequence continues at coordinate 5,411 of NZ_JAWHTD010000067.1, read as the reverse complement.
CGCTGCAAGGATACCGCCCTTAGGGCGCTGCAGAGGCTCAGGGCCGGAGGCTTTCTGACCCTGCCACGCCAACAGCGTGCCACCGCGCGGGCCGAGTTCGAACCGTACATCTATGACCTCACCACGCGTGCCCGAGATTTCCTCGCCGCCCGGGGCTTGTCTGAGCCTGCCATCCGTCCGACCGGCCATTGGTGGCACGCTTACGCCACGGCTTGCGTGACGAGTTCGATCGACATCATGGCAGCGCGGGCGGGTGTCCGTTACATCCCATGCCATGTCATTCTCGCCAGGAAGGGGGCTGGGCTTGGTATTCCAACATCTAAGGGAAGCGTCATCCCTGACCAGCTCTTTGCACTCGACTATGGTGGCAGCTTCCGTGCCTTTGCGCTCGAGGTAGATCGGGGAACGGAGCCTCTGCGTTCGAGTTCAGCACGGAAGAGCATTCAGAAAAGCCTGGCTCAGTATAGCCAAATACTCGAGGATCAGGTCTACAAGACTCAGTACGGCTTGAAGGCCAATCTTCTGGTTCTCTGGGTGTTCCACAGCAGCAGACGGCAGCGACAGTTTCTTGATTTGGCAGCTAGAATGCCGCCCGTTGCTGCTCGATCGACGCTCTGCATTTCACAGGCACTCGAGACGCGCTGCTTTGAACAAATGATCGGGGCCGCAGGAATATTCTGTAGGCATTGGATCAATCCTCACGGGTGCTCGACGGACATTTCTTCGAAGACCACATCGTGAGTGCGGATCCCAGCGGGCAGGGCCCGCAACCCTGCTCGCATCGAGATTGCTTTCGCGTCGGGGTCTCACCTGATCGTCAGCGGCGGCGCCCATGTCGATGTCGTTCTGCGCCTGACGGGTAAGCTTTCCGCACCATGATCCTGGTCCCCGCATTGACGAAGGACTGGCGGGCCGCCGGAGTTACTGAGATGCGGCAGGGGTTCAACGGCCCTTCTGCCCTCGCTGAAGCAGGACCAGTATTCCGGCCACCTCTTCGCGTTCCGTGGTCGGCGCCGCGACATTATCACGTTGATCTGGTTCGATGGCCAAGAATGCGAGAAGCTGCGTGAGACCACGCCTGTGCAGGCGTTTTGCTGAGAGCCGCTGGATAGACGTGTTCGAAGCGCTACTGCTGAAGCTTCACAACCGTGATCTAAGTCGGCGATAGGCCAGGTATGGTGGCCAGTATGCGGCGTAAACGGCGCGCATTGCAGAAGTTTGGCAGTGCATCATTTGCGCACGCCGTTCTTCCGCGAAGCGGGCCTTGAGCGAAGGCCAGTCTTTGCGCGAACTTAGGCCGCCATCGTCCATTCGCGCCAAGATCACCGGCGCCGGCCGGAACATTGCCCCCGCCGTGCGGGCTCGGAGAAAAAACTCGTAATCCATCGCGACGCGGAAAGACGTGTCGAAGCCACCGATCTTTTCGAAGAGATCACGGCGGCATAGCGCCCCCTGGTGCCAGATAGCCTTGAACAATAGGCGTTGCCGGGCGAAGCGGAAGGAGCGGTCCCTGTACGCCGCCTGACCGCCGCGTCGAACGCCGCAGAGCAGTATGTCGATGTCAGGGGAAAGGAACTCGGCGGCACTCTCGAGGCTTTCCGGATCGGCAAGGCTGTCGCCGGCCTGCAGCACCACGATCCATTCGCCGCGGGTGAGGGCAATGGCCTTGTTCATTGCGTCCGCGATGCCGAAATCGGGTTCGCTGATCCATTTGACCCGGTTTTCGAACGCGGCTAGGTCGTCCACCGTACCATCGGTCGACCCGCCGTCGACAACGACATGTTCCGCCGCAAGGCTTGTTCCGGCTACGCTGCCCACGGTTTCGCGTAACGCCTCGCGGGCGTTAAGAGCTGCCGTGACGACCGACACGAGCGGGCGCGGTGTGTCGTGGACGGGATCGAATCTCGGGACATTGGACCAAGGCTGGTTCATCACTCGCTCAGACAATCCTCGGCGTGCTTCGGCAGACATTCGCAGTGTGCATTGGCATGCAGGGCAATGCAATTGCCGTGCCGGGGCGGCACAGGGAAGCCTGCCCTGTCATCGAAACAGCTCCGCGGTCAGACTGGCCGTGCGCGCCCAGTCGAAATGCCGCTGCGCCGTGTCCCGGGCGCGCGTCTTGAGGTATTGGCGTTCCTCAGGGGGTAGAGCGGCCACGTCTTCAATGGCCGCGATCCAGGCCTTTGCATCTCCGGGCGGCAGCAGACGCCCGGTTTCTCCGTCGATCACCGATGTGCCGTGGCCGTCCAGCGCGGAGGCCAGGACCAGCCCACCGGCGGCGGCCGACTCGGCGGCGATCAGACCGAAGCCTTCGAAATGGTTTTTGCCCGTTCGCACGTTGGGGATCACGACAGCCAGAGCACCTGCCATCTTTCGGTGCAACTCCCGCTGCGGTAGCGGTCCGAGAAAGTCGACGCACGGGTGCGACAGTACTGCGTCCTCGGACTTGTCCCAGCGCGTGCCGACGACGACGAGACGCATGTCGGTGGGCAGATGCGGCAAGACTGCCTCGACAAACCACGACAATCCTTTGCGCGTCGCCAGCCTGCCGGCGAAAAGCAGCGTGCGATCGAGCCCGGGCTCCGGTTCTGCGACCGAGACCCGACAGCCGAGCGGGACGGTTGTGACATCCGCATATCCTTGCGCGCGCAATCTCTCCGCCGTGGCCACGGAGTTTGCTACGATCTTCGCATCGGGCAGCATCAGTCGTCCGAGCCAGAGATGGGCCGCGTAAATTCGCCCCTTCATATCTCGGCGTCCGGCGAGCCCGATATCGGTGCCGTGCACGGCGATGACCGGCCGGGCATCGCTGCCAGTTCTGCCCGCCCATACCAGCGGCCAGATCGCCAGATCGCCACCGAAAATCACCGCCTTAGAATGGCGTCGGAACAGCAACCGCAGACCCTCGCGCAGCCCGAAGGTGATCAACGCACCGATTCCCGGTGCTCCGCCGTCGCGGCGCCCGGGCAAGGCGACCACGTCTACGTCAAAACCCAACGCGCCGAGGCCGGCTGCCATCTCCAGCGAATACGTCTCCATTCCGCCGATGGCCGGGGGCCATTTCCGCGTCAAGAAGACTACCTTTCTCGGGCAGGGTTCCGATTTCTGGTTTTGAACCCCTTCCACTCGATAGCCTCCCCGGTGCGGTGTCGGAAACGTCCCGTGGGCGATACGCTCAGGACGGAATGATTGCCTCAATGCGTCAGCGCTAGCGACAAACCAACAGAGCTGAAGTGGCGACGGCCGCGTGCGAAACGCAAGCTGGCGTAAGGCCTTGTCTTTTCGCCGGAACCATCCCACAGGGCACGCAACCGCGCAAGATCGCAGCATCCAGCGCGAGCCACGTGTCCCCGTGTGACCGGTTTTCGGCAACAGGTGCATCTCGTACAACGCCAGCCCAGTTCTCTCCGCGGTCTTCCGGTGCTACGACAAACCGAACCGTAACGAGAGCTTGGAACTTAGCGTGACGCTACTTTGGGACACACTCGTCGATCTGTGGCGCTTATTGGACCGGCGCGAACAGCGCATGGCTGTGGGCCTCGTGATCATGCTGTTCCTAAGCGGCGTGTTCGAGATGGGTGGCATCCTTTTCCTGTTCGGCTATATCGGTGCGCTGTCCGGCGATGATGCGAGCAATCCGGCGGTGGTCTTATATCGCACCGTAGCGGGCGATCTCGATGGCCGCAGGTTCGCCGCCATCGCGGGCCTTGTACTGCTGGTGATCTTCGTCCTGAAGAACGCCAGCGGCCTCCTGACATCCTTCATGCTCCGACGTTTCTCCATGAAGCGCTATGAACGCATCTCGACCGCGCTCTTCGCCACGTACCTCGGCGCGCGGTTCGAGATATTCCAGGCGCGTGGCGTCAGCCATGCCCTGCAGACCCTGCGCGCAACCACCCGGGTTTTCCGGGCCAGTTTCAGCATGGCGTTGGCGGCGATTTCCGAGATCGCAATCATCGCGACGGTGATAGCGGCGCTTCTGCTTTTCCTGCCGCTGACCTTCGTGGTCGCGAGCGGGCTGCTCTTCGGGCTGGGCGGCCTCGCATTCATGGTTGCCACGCGCCGTGTATCCGACCAACTGAGCGACCTGGAAGCAAGGCAGGAACGCGAAATGGCCAAGGTCATGCAGGAAGGGATGCGCGGCATCATCGATCTCCGGCTCGCCGGGCGCGAGGCTGCCATGGCTCAGCGCTATGGTGCGGTCCTGAGCAACCTGGCGCTTGCCGATCGCCGTGGCGAGAGCCTGCGGCAGTTACCCCGCGCGGTCAACGAACTGTTGCTGGCCACCGGGATCGTACTGGCGGCGGTGTATTTCGCCGGGCAGCTAGACGGGCTGGCCGGGGCGGTGTCGACGCTGGCGGTCGCGGGCTTCGCAGGGCTGCGGCTGACGGCGGCCCTATCCCGCTTAACCGCCGCGTTGCAGCGCATCCGACAGGGCAGCCACGAACGCCAGATCTTGATGGAGGAGATCGCGACCGTCGCGCCAGCCCTGCTCTCGGGACGATCGCACGTCCGCCCTACTGGACCCGCGGAGCGCAAGGAGGCGCTGCCCTTCGACCGCCTGCTCGAGGCTCGCGGCCTGTCCTTCGCTTATCCCGATGCAGAGGCGACTGCGCTACAAAACGTCTCCATCACCATACCCAAGGGTGCGTTCATCGGCCTCTGCGGCCCCTCCGGCGGCGGCAAATCCACGCTGGCACTAGCGCTCATGGGATTGATTACGCCCGACCGGGGGAAGGTCCTAGCGGACGGCCGCGACGTCCGCGAGGACTTGCGCGCCTGGTACGACCAGATCGGTTATGTCGGCCAGCAGGGCTATATCGCGCCGCGGAACCTGCGCGAGAACGTAGCTTTCGGGCTGCACCCGTCCGAGATCGACGACACCCGCGTGTGGCAGGCCCTCGAGATCGCGCAGATCGCAGACATGGTCCGCGCGATGGACGCAGGCCTCGACACCGAGCTGGGCGAGGATGGCACGCGGCTGTCAGGGGGGCAGCGGCAGCGTATCTCGATCGCTCGCGCGCTCTACCGTGACCCAGAGCTGCTGGTCTTCGACGAGGCCACAGCCGCGCTCGACAACGTAACCGAGGCACAGGTGACCGGCGCAATCGAGCGGATTTCGGGCACCAAGACAATTCTCGCCATCGCCCACCGCCTTTCGACCCTGCGCGCCTGCGACACGATTCACGTGGTGCAGGAGGGCTGTATCGTCGCTAGCGGCACCTTCGAGGAACTGGAGACGCACAGCCCAGAGTTCCAACGCCTGCTCGAAGGGATGGCGGAGAAGGAGAACCAGCAAACGCCATGAATTCGTATTCTGATTTTCGGCTAGATCGTCGTCCATTTAATCTGCAACATATCCGGCAGCCTTGAAGAGGTTTCTGCACTCGTTTGGCGGGAAGAGATCGCAG
>NZ_JAWHTD010000066.1:0-13330 GCF_032586235.1 Aestuariicoccus sp. MJ-SS9 | reverse complement strand
CCGCCGACGAGATCCTCACCTCCGTCCAACGCTTTTGCCAGAAATCATTGGCAAGAACTTCAGATTCAGGTGACTAGCGCATGGCGCGTTGGGGCAGACCGGCGGGTCCGTTTGCTGTGCTTGCATAAGCGCCGGCCTTGGACGTCGACAGCCCGGCGGCGCAGAGCGCTTCGGCCAACGTGACGGCGCAGGCCACCCCGTCGATGACCGGCAGGCCAAATCGTTTCGACAGTCGCGCGTGCAGATCCGCCATGCCGGCGCATCCGAGGACAATCGCGTCGGCACGGTCGACCGACATGGCCTCGGCGATTTCCGCTGTGATCCGCCGTTCCGCGGCGGCGGGGTTGGTCTCGAGATCGAGAACCGGCACCTCGGCGGCGCGGATGGCGGCGCAACGGCGCGACAGCCCGTAGCGGTCGAGGTTGTCCCGAAGCCCGGGAACGGCCCGCGTCAGCGTCGTTACGACCGCGAAACGGGTCGAAATGAGCGACGCGGCGTGAAACGCAGCCTCACCGATGCCGATCACCGGCCCGTCGAACAAACAGCGAAGCGCATCGACGCCGGTATCGTCGAAACAGGCCACGACCACCGCATCCGCATCGCGGTGCCTTTCGGCGACCTCCAACAACCCGTGATGGCTGCGCGCGATGTCCAGAAAGCCCTGAATGCTGGCCGGGCCGCTGTCGGGTTGCGTCGCCACGATCTCGGTGCCGGGGCGCGCGACGCAGCGGGCGGCGGCGGCGATCTTGGCCGTCATGGAGGCCGTCGTGTTGGGATTGACGACGAGAAGTTTCATGACGGGCGTCTCCCTTTCGGATTGCGGGCGGTGCGCCAGAGTCCCTCGTGTTCGTGGCGAAGGAGCGCGAGGCCGGCGGCGTCGATGGCGCGGCGCGCGCAGTCGGCGGCCTCGGCCATCACCGTCTCCGGGTCCAGCGTCTGCGACACACGGTTGCACAGAACGACCCGTCCGTCGACGATCAGGCTGTCCACATCGGCGGCATTGGCGAAATGGGTGACCGCGTGCAGTGGCATGTCGGGCGGAGTCAGGTGCGGCTTGCGCATGTCGACCAGTACGATATCCGCCTTCTTGCCGGTCTCGAGCGAGCCCAGATCGGCCTCGAGACCAAGCGCGCGCGCGGCGTCGATCGTGGCCATTTCCAGCGCCTTGCCGGGCGGCAGCACCGAAGGGTCGGCAAAATGGCGGCGGTGGTAATGCATCGCCTGCGCCATGTGGCGGAACATGTCATACCCTCGATCCGGCGCCGCGGCGTCCGATCCCAGCGCCACGGTAACGCCGCGCTCGATCAGCTCGGGCACAGGGCAGCGGCCCAGGATCGACATGATGGCGCTGGGGTTGTGCGCGACGGCGGCGCCGGTGTCTTCCAGGGCGGCGATGTCCTCTGCGGTCAGGTCGACCGAATGCGACAAGAGCGCGTGCGGACCAAGCAGCCCCAGATCGCGGGCAAAGGCGATGGTGCCGTCCCGATGCCCGTCCTGCGTCAGCATCACGCCGTGCCGTTCGCGCAAAGCGCCCACCGCATCGGTCATCCGGCGCAGCTCTGGCATGGGCACCTCGCCGCGATCGGCGCGGCCGTAGACCGGCATCACCAGGCAGATGCCGGTGCGCCTGTCCAGAAGGTCGTTGTGGCGCGCGATCAGCTCGGCGCTGACCTCAAGCTGGCGTTCGAAGGTAACCGGCGTCTCGGCGCCGTAGCTTTGCGGGAAGGGCGGGCGGCCCGGCCCCACGGCGAGCATCGTGCGCAGCCCGCTGTCACGGGTCGCGGCGCAATGGGCGTCGCCATAGGCGGGATCGTCGGTGCGGTAGATATCCGCGCCGCCGCCCAGCAGCGTGACGCAGGTCGTCACACCCCCCATCAGCCGTTCGAGCAGCGACAGCCGCGCCTCGGCGGCCCAGAAACCGACATCGGTGCCCCCGGCGTAAAGCGCCTGGCAGGCCCCGAACCAGGCCTGCACGTCGCCCGCGCCAAGCGCGCGGATCAACCCGTGCCCGGCATGGGAATGGCAGTCGATCAGCCCTGGCAGCGCCACCATGCCGCGTGCGTCGATCACTTCGTCCGCGCTTTCGGCCAGATGCGCCAGATCGGCGTCCGGGCCGATCGCCGAGATGCGGTCGCCCGCGACGGCGATGGCGGAATCCTCGATAACGCGGCGGTCTGCATCGACCGTCAGCGCCGTGGCGTGGCGGATCAGAAGCCCAGTCATACCGAGGCCCGTTTCACAGGGTAGGTCCACGCGAAGATCTCTTCGACCGGGGGATGGCCGAAGGTGCGGTCGGGATATTGCGCCACCAGCCCGTCGAACCGCGCCTGCGCGCCGTCGCGCAGCGCCGCATGGTCGACGCCGGGAATGACCCCGTCGCGCATCACGATGCGCCCGTCGATCACCACCGTGCGCACGTCGCGGCCCGAACCGCTCAGCAGCAGGGTCTGGATCGGGTCGAGAACCTGACCCATGGCAGGATCGTCGAGCCCGATCACCGTGATGTCGGCCCGCGCGCCTGGGGCCAGCCGCCCCAGATCGTCGCGCCCCAGAGCCCGCGCTCCGCCGAGGGTCGCGGCGTCGTAGAGATCGCTCGCCCGGACCGCCTGCGGGTCTCTATCGGCGATCCGCGCGGTCATCAGCCCCACCTGCATGTTCAGCACCATGTCGGGCGGATGCGTGTCGGTGCCCATGCCGATGGTCATCCCGGCGTCGCGGTAACGCGCAAAAGAGCGCAGCGCCGTGCCGCCCCGCGCCATGACCAGCGGGCAATGCGCCAGCGCCGCGCCGCTCTCGGCCAGGATCTCAAGGTCCGGCGCATGATGGTCGATGTCGTTCAGGCCCGAGAGAAAGGTCAGATGCGGCAGGATCGCGCGGGGCGACAGGAACCCCAGATCACGCAGCCATTGCGGTGGGCTCTTGCCGTGCATCCGCACGACGCTGTGGTATTCGAAGGCGGATTGGCAGCAATGCAGCCGCACCGGCACATCGAGGTCGCGCACCGCTCGGCCGGTGCGCGACAGCAGCGGGGCGGTGCAGGTCTCGATCCGGTCGGGGGCGAGCATGGTGCGGATCAGCCCGCCGCCGGTGTTCTCGAACGTTTCGCAAAAGCGGATGGCTTCGGTCAGCCCCATCAGTCCGCGGTCTTCGTCGAAGTGAAACGCGATCTCGCCCGCATCGGTGACATAGGTGTTGCCGCCGCGATAGGCAGGGCCGAGGTAGACCCGCAGGCCCAGCTCCCGGGCGGCCTCGGCCGCGCCGGCGAACTCGTCCCAGGTCTCGCCCCATTCGCGGTAGAAGAGCGAGGCGATGGGCAAAGCGGTTGTGATGCCGTTGCGGATCAGCCGGGTGAAGGCATAGCGTTTCTGCCAGCGCAGGTCCTCGGGCGTATACATCTCGCGCGGGCCGGCCTGCATGTAGCTTTCCGGCCAGACGCGTCCCTTTTTCCAGGCGGGCTGGTTGTCGAACCCCAGCACGGTCGTGTCGAGATCGGACAAAGCGTCGAGGTCGACGAAGCCCGGGCCGATCAGCGCGCGCCCGCAGTCGATGCGCCGCGCGACCTCGCCTTCGAAGCCATGACCGGCAAAGAGGATGGCGCCATCCTCGAACACCACCTCGCCGCGCGGCAGCAGGACATGACGGCCGTTTTCGTGCCCGACGACCCAGTCGGCGGTCATCAGCACGCGGCCGGTTTCGCGCCCGTCCGCCATCACGGGGCCTCCCGCAGGCTGCGCCCTTCGCGGGCCACGATTTTTCCGCCCTTCAGCACCAGCCTGCGCGGCGGCCGCGAGACGACCGCATGGGTGACGCTTTCGGCCTCAACCAGGACCAGATCGGCGCGGCAGCCTTTTTCCAGCCCGTAATCCTCCAGCCCCATCACATGCGCGCCGCCCCAGGAGCAGCACCAGAGCGCGTGCTCGACATCGGAATCGGCACGCAGGTTGTTGCGCAGACCCAACAGCATCGCGCGTTCCAGCATGTCGCCGTTGCCGTAGGGGCCCCAGGTGTCGCGGATCCCGTCCGACCCGGCGCAGAGCGTGACGCCCGCCGCGCGCAGATCCTCGGCCAGTGGCACCGGGCGTGACGGCGTGGCGACGGTGGCGACGTGAATCCGCGCCTCGGCCAGATCGGCAACCAGCGCACGGGCGCGGTCGCGGTCGGGCATGCCAAGGCAGAACGCGTGGCTGATCGTCACTTTGCCCTGCATGCCGAGCGCGCGGGTACGTTCCAGGATCATCTCCATGCTGAAAGCGCCAAGTTCACCGGGTTCGTGCAGGTGGATGTCGATGGGCTTGCCGTGCCTGTCGGCCAGGGCGAACACCGCGTCGAGCTGGCCCTTCGGGTCGGCGTCGATCCCGCAGGGGTCGAGCCCGCCGACCACGTCCGCCGCACCGGAGAGCGCCTTGTCGAGCAGTTCCAGCGTGCCAGGACGGGACATCAGGCCCGATTGCGGAAAGGCGACGATCTCGATGTCGACCAGCCCCTGCAACGCCTCGCGGGTGCGGGCGACACCCTCGATCCCGGCAAGGCCGGTCTCGGTATCGACATCGACATGACTGCGGATCGCGGTAGAGCCATGGCCCAGCGACAACAGCGCCTGACGCATCGACTGGCGTTCGGGGTCGATGTTCCATTCCTTGCGCAGGCGGCGTTCGGTGTCGATCTTGTCGCGCAGGCTGGGCCCCGCCTGATGCTCGCGCCAGCCCATGCCCCAGAGCGATTTGTCGAGATGGGTATGCGCCTCGACGAGGCCGGGCAGCAGGATCGCGCCGCCGCCGGGCTCTTCGGCGAGCTCCGGTTCGGCAGGCAGGTCCGGGGCGATCCGGGCGATGCGGCCGTCGCGGATCAGCATGTCGGTCGCGGCCGCGCCGAAGGGGCGGACGTTTCTGAGAAGAAGATCGTGGGTCATGGGCAAGTCAGGTCCCCGTGGCTGCCTTGAGCGTTTCGGTCGCCGTCAGCACGAACTGGCGGTCGGCCACGATGTAATTGTCGGCATGCAGCCGCGCGATGGGCTGGTAGGCCTCGGGCCGCACATAGCGGCCCTCCGCGTCGAGGCAGGCGTCGCGCACATACATCTGCACGACCTCGCCCAGCACGATGGCGCGGCGCGGATAGTCGAGGATCTGCGCGGTCCGGCATTCCAGCGCGGCGGGGGCCTCGGCCACCCGGGCCGGGGCGACCTTGTGTGACGGCGCATGGCCGAGCCCGGTCAGCGCGACTTCGTCCACATCGTCGGGAAAGCCGATGCCGCAATCCACCATCTGCTGCGCGATGGCCATGTCGCAGAGGTTGATCGTGAACTCGCCCGAGCGGCGGATGTTGCGCATCGTTTCCTTTTCGGTGCCGTCGGGCCTGGCCTGGATCCCGAGGATCACCAGCGGCGGGTCCTGCGAGAAGACGTTGAAAAAGCTCATCGGGGCCGCGTTGGGCGTGCCGTCGGCGCCCAGCGTGGTCACCAGGGCGATGGGCCGCGGCGCGACGAAACTGCAGAGCAGCCGATAGCGGTCTTGTGGGGGCAGGGCTTCGAAATCGAAATCCATCACGCGACCCCCCGCTGCAATTCCATCCGTTCGCCGCTGTCCGACCCGACCGCAGGAGCGACCGGCGCCCGGCCCTCGGTGACCGCATGGCAGGCGACGACGGTGCCCGAGTGGCGCGCCACCAGATCGGGCGATTGTTCGCGGCAGTGTGCATTGGCCAGCGGGCAGCGCGGGTTGAAGGAACAGCCCGGCGGCGGTGTGATGGGATTGGGCACCTCGCCCACCACCGGCACGCGGTCGCGCCGGCCCATGTCGATGTCCGGTACGGTGTCCATCAGCAGGCGCGTGTAGGGATGTTCCGGGGCGGAAAAGATCTTGTCCGCCGGTCCGGCCTCGACCAGCCGGCCCAGATACATCACGCCGACGTAATCCGACATGAAATCCACCACGGCCAGATCGTGGCTGATGAAGAGATAGGTCAGCCCAAGCTCGTCCTGCAGGTTGCGCATCAGGTTCAGTACCTGGCTTTGCACCGATACGTCCAGCGCCGAGGTCGGCTCGTCGCAGACCAGGAATTCGGGCCGGGACGAGATCGCCCGCGCGATCGAGATGCGCTGGCGCTGACCGCCCGAGAATTCATGCGGGAATTTTTCGCCGTCGCGGGCCGAGAGACCGACCATTTCCAGCAGCCGCCCCACCTCGGCGCGTTCCTCGTCGCGGCTTTGGGTGATGCCGAAGCTGCGCAACGGTTCGGCGATGATGTCGCGCACCCGCCAACGCGGGTTCAGGCTGGCATATGGGTCCTGAAAGATCATCTGGATGCGCTTGCGGAAATCGCCCCGCGCGGCGGCGGGCAGGGCGGTCAGGTCGGTGCCGTCAAAGCGGATCTCGCCGGCGGTCGCGGCGTGCAGCCCGACCACCAGCTTGGCGACCGTGGACTTGCCGCAGCCGGATTCGCCCACCAGGCTGAAGGTCTTGCCGCGCGGGATGTCGATGTTCAGCCCATCGACGGCGCGCAGGTATTGCCTGGGCTTGCGTTCGATCGCGCGGTTGAGCAGCGGCGCCGAGAGATCGAAGGTCTTGCTCAGGCCCCGGACCGAGACGAGGGGCGCGGTTTCGGCGGTATGAAGCGTCATGCCGGTTCTCCCTGATAGAGGTGACAGGCGACATGGCCGCCCTCGACCGGCAGCGCTGCCGGTCTGGTGGTCTTGCATTCGGCGACGGCGCGCGGGCAGCGGGGATGGAAGGCGCAGCCCGTGGGCAGGTCGGTCAGGCGCGGCATCGCGCCGTCGATCTGCGTCAGCCGATGGGCGTTCGACCCGACCCGCGGGATGGATTGCATCAGGCCTCGTGTGTAGGGGTGGTGCGGATCGCGCACGACCTTGTCGACCGGCCCGATCTCGACCACGCGGCCGGAATACATCACCGCCACGCGGTCGGCGGTTTCGGCGATCACGCCCATGTCGTGGGTCACAAGGATCACCGCTGCTCCATGCTCGCGGCACATCCGTTTGAGCAGATCCAGGATCTGCGCCTGGATCGACACATCGAGCGCGGTGGTCGGTTCGTCCGCGATCACCAGCGACGGCTCGGCGCAGAGCGCCAGCGCGATGACGACGCGCTGCCGCATCCCGCCCGAGAACTGGTGTGGATACTGATCGACACGCGCCTCGGGCGCGGGGATGCCCACTTCGCCCAGAAAGTCGATGGCCCGCTTGCGTGCGGCGGCCTGGTCGAGCTTCAGATGCGTGCGGATCGTCTGGATCAGCTGCTGACCCACCGTCATCAGCGGGTTGAGGCTGGTCAGCGGGTCCTGGAAGATCGCGCCGATCTTGCGGCCGCGCAGGCGGCGCATCGCCTCGGCGGACAGGGTGTCGATGCGCTGGCCCTCGAAATGGATCTCGCCCCGGTCGATGCGGCCCGGCCGCTCCAGCAGGCCGGTGATGGCGGTGCCGGTCAGCGACTTGCCCGCGCCGGATTCGCCCACCATGCCGAGGATTTCGCCCGGTGCGAGGTCGAAGGTGATTCCGTCCACCGCGCGCAGCGGCCCGTGGCGGGTGTCAAAGCAGATCGACAGGTCGCGCACGCTCAGAAGAGGTGTCGTTTGGAAAGTCATGGCCGTCACTCCTTTCAGCGCAGCTTGGGATTGAGGGCGTCGCGCAGCCAGTCGCCCAGAAGGTTGACCGCCAGCACCAGCGCCACCAGCGTCAGCGAGGGGAAGATCACCACCCACCAGATGCCCGAGAAGAGGTATTCGTTGCCGACCCGGATCAGCGTGCCGAGCGACGGGTTGGTCGGCGGCATCCCCACCCCGAGGAAGGACAGTGTCGCCTCGATCAGGATCGCCATCGCCAGGTTGATCGTCGCGATCACCAGAACCGGGCCCATCACGTTGGGCAGGATATGGCTGAAGAGGATGGCGAAGGGGCGCCGGCCCACAAGCTGCGCGGCATAGACGTATTCGCGGCTGCGCTCGACCATTGTGGAACTGCGCACCGTGCGGGCGTATTGCACCCAGGTCGTGATCGTGATTGCGAAGACCAGCACGATCAGCGCCGCGCTGTCATGCATCTCGCGCGGAAGCGCGCCGCGCACGATGCCGCTGACCAGAAGCGCCACCAGGATCGTCGGAAAGCTCAGCATCACGTCGGCGATGCGCATGAAGAAAGCGTCGATAGCGCCGCCGAAATAGCCGCTGACAAGTCCCACGACGATGCCGATCACCATCGCCAGCGCCACGCTGACAAAGCCCACCGCCAGAGATATGCGCGACCCGTAGAGGATGGCCGACAGCACGTCGCGGCCCTGGTTGTCGGTGCCCAGCAGGAACCGCGGATCTCCGCCCTCGGCCCAGACCGGGGGCAATTCGCTGTCCCAGAGGCTCAGGGTCGAGACGTCGAAAGGATCGTGCGGCGCGATCCACGGCGCGAGAAAGGCCGCGAGGACGATGGCCAGCGTCACGAGTGCGGCCAGCACCGTGATGTAGGAGGTGCGGAAGCGATAGAAGAGGTCGCTCTCAAGGATCGCGGCGAGGCGGGATTGGGGGAAAACTTCGAGTGCCATTATGGGTCTCCCTTACGCCCGCACTGACAGGCGCGGATCGATTGCGAAGTAGAGAAGATCGACGATCATGTTGATCGCCACGAAGACCAGCGCGACCATCACCAGATAGGCGGACATCACGGGGATGTCGGCAAAGCTGACGGCCTGGATGAAGAGCAGACCCATGCCTGGCCATTGAAAGACCGTTTCGGTGATGATGGCAAAGGCGATCATCGAGCCCAGCTGCAAACCGACGATGGTGATCACCGGCATCAGCGTATTGCCGAGCGCATGGCCGAAATTCACCGCCCGGTTGGTCAGCCCGCGGGCCCGGGCGAAGCGCACGAAATCGGACCGCAGCACCTCCATCATCTCGGCGCGCACCAGCCGCATGATCAGGGTGACCTGGAAGAGGCCCAGCATCACCGCCGGCAGGACCAGCGACTTCAGCCCGCTTGCGGACAAAAGCCCGGTGCTCCACCAGCCGATCTGCACCGTCTCGCCGCGCCCGAAGGAGGGCAGCCAGTTCAGCCAGACCGAAAAGACGAGGATCAGCAGGATCCCGGTGACGAAGGTGGGCACCGATATCCCGATCAGCGATACGACGTTGAGCATGTTGCTCAGGACGCCCTTTGGGTTCAGCGCCGCGTAGATGCCCATCGGCACCCCCAGCAGCAGCGCAAAGACCGCCGCGGCAAGCACCAATTCCAGCGTGGCGGGCAGCCGTTCGGCGATCATCTCGGATACCGCGCGCTTGTTGCGGTAGGAGATGCCGAATTCGCCCTGCACCGCACCGGTCACGAACCTGGTGAACTGAACCGTCACCGGCTGGTCGAGACCGAGCTGCTCGCGCAGCTCCTGCCGGTCTTCGGCCGAGGCGTTCTCGGGCAGCATGCTGTTCACCGGATCGCCGATGAAGCGGAACATGGAAAAGGCGATGAGGGCGACGGCGAGCATGACCAGAACGGACTGGATCAGCCGCCTCAGAATGAAGGCGATCATGGAGGAAACCTCCCCTTTGGGCTTTGGGATCGTGGCTGGCCGGGCGGGCCCGCGGCGCAAGCGCCGTCAGGCCCGCCCGCGAAAGGTCACTCGACCGTCGCGTACCAGAGTCGCGGCTTGTTGTCGGCGGTTATCGGCAGGCTCACCCCGTCACGCACCGCCCAGGCCAGCGGCTGTTGATGCAGCGGGATGATCGCCACATCGTCGCGCGCGATCTTCAGCGCCTCGGACATCATCGCATTGCGCTTTTCGGGGTCGAGCTCGACCGCGATCTTCGCGGTCAGCGCATCGATCTCTTGGTTGGAATACTTGCCGGGGTTCCACGCGCCCATCCGATCGCCCGGCGTGTGCAGCAGTGCCGAGAGCACGCTGTAGCTGTCGAGCATCGGCAGCGTCGCCCAACCTACCATGTAGATGTCGGATCCGCCGGCCAGAACCTTCTCGAAATGCTTCGACGGCGTCTGCGCCGACAGCTGCGCCTTCACTCCGATGCGCGACCACATCGCGGTGATGGCCTGGCAGATTTCCTCGT
This sequence comes from Aestuariicoccus sp. MJ-SS9, assembly GCF_032586235.1. Lineage (NCBI taxonomy): Bacteria > Pseudomonadati > Pseudomonadota > Alphaproteobacteria > Rhodobacterales > Paracoccaceae > Aestuariicoccus > Aestuariicoccus sp. MJ-SS9. The sequence continues at coordinate 3,274 of NZ_JAWHTD010000066.1, read as the reverse complement.
CGTTCACATAGCGGCTGTTGGGGCAGTCGAGCCCGATCTCGAAGCCTTCGCCATAACCGGCTTCTTCCAGCAGCGCCTTCGCAGCCGTGGGATCGGCGGGCGGCAGGACATCCAGCGCTTCGTCGTAGCCGGGCACCGGGGGGGCCACCAGCAGCGCGGTATTGCGGGACATGTCGCGCATGATCTTCTTGCGGATCAGCTCCATGTCGATGGCGCGCCAGAGCGCCTGGCGCACCCGGCGGTCCTGTAGCGGGTTGCCCTCGGTCAGATTGGAATTGTGCAGCTTGCCGGCCTGGTTCATCCCCAGCATGATCGTGCGCAGCGCCGGCGCGATGATGATCGAGGCGCCTTCCGAACGGTCGATCCGCTCGACGTCCTGCAGCGGCGCGGGCGTGATGAAATCGAGCTCACCCGACAAAAGTGCCGCGATCCGCGTTGCGTCAGACCCGATCGGGCTGAACTCGATCCGCGTCAGATTGTGCTGCGGCTCGTCCCACCAGTCTTCGTTGACGGTCAGCACGGTGCGGGCGTCGGGCTGGCGGCTTTCCAGCTTGAACGGGCCGGTGCCGTTGGAATTGGCGACCGCGTAATTCTCGCGTCCGCCGCGCATGTCGGCGGGCAGCAGCGCATCATGTTCCGCCATCCACTCGCGGTCGAGGATCAGGATGTTGGTGAGGTAATTCAGCACGATGGGGTCGGGCCCGGTCAGCACCAGATCGACGGTGTGGTCATCGACCTTCTCGACGGCTTCCATGCCGGGGATGTTGCTCTTGACCGGCGAGGTCTCATGCGCCGCCCGCTCGAGCGAGGCGACCACGTCGTCGGCGGTGAAAGGGTTGCCGTTGTGGAACGTCACACCCTCGCGCAGCGTGAAGCGCAGGCGCGTCGGCTCGACGAATTCCCAGGAGGTGGCCAGCGCCGGCTCGACCTGGAGGTCCTGATTGTAGCGCACCAGCCCCTCGTAGACGTGGTTCAGAAAACCGATCGTGTTGCTCTCGGTCATGGAATGCGGGTCCATCGCGGCGATTTCGGTGGAATCCGCCATCCGCAGCGTGTTCGCACCGGCCGCACCGGCGACAAGGGCGGTCAGTGCGGTGGCGGCGATGCCGGCTTTCAGGCGAGTCATGAGTGTCATCATCTTCTCCGTGTTGAACATTGAACCGCTTCTTCGTCGGCTTTTTAAAATCGTATACAATTTTCGTGTGCGATCAAGAAATTTATTTTGGACAAAAATCGTGTACGTTATTTCGGGCTAGACTGCGAAAGTTGCTTCGAAATTCGTTTTGGACGCGCTACAACTGCGAAGATGGGGAAGGTACCGGACATGAACGATCAGGGACACGCGGCCGCGCTGAAACAGACCGGCGACTCATCTTCCCGCTTCGATTCGAACGAGATCTACAGCCGGATTTTCGACGCGATCGTCGACAACCGGCTGGCCCCCGGCACGCATCTGAAGGAGGATGAACTCTGCGATCTCTTCGGGGTCGGGCGGACCCGCATTCGCACCGCCCTGTCGCGTCTGGCATCGGATCACGTGATCGAGCTGGTCGCCAATCGCGGGGCCTTCGTCTCGCGCCCTTCGGTGGAGGAGGCCCGTGAGGTCTTTCGCGCCCGCCGCGTGATGGAGGGGCATCTGATACGCCGGGCCGCCGAACGGCACGATCCGGCCATGGCCATGGCCCTGACCGACCATCTGCACGGCGAAGACGAGGCGCGCGCGGCGGGCGACACGGCGCGGATCATACGCCGCTGCGGCCGGTATCATCAGGTGCTGGCCGATCAGGCCGACAGCCCGATCATGGCCGGTTTCGTGCGCGAACTCATCGCGCGCTCGTCGCTGATCATCGCCATCTACGAAACCGAACAGCCGGACGCTTGCGAGATGGACGAACACCGGAAATTGTCCGAGCTGGTGCTTGCCGGAAATGCGGACGAGGCCGTTCGCCTTATGGATAGCCATCTGAAAGGCATCGAGGCGCGCCTGGACCTGGACCCGAAGACCGATCCTGTCAGCGATCTTCGCCAAAGCCTCGGCCTGGCCTAGAGAGACTGCGCGCGCAGAACTCAGTCCAGCACGTCGATCTCGGTGTGCTTCGACCTGTGCTCGGGTTCGAGATGGCTATCATGCTGGATTTAAAGGATGAATCCCCCTTAGAATTTGCGCAACAAAGCCATGCCGAGTTCTCCCTGACCTCAGACGTGCTCTGAGTCCGGTATGCAGAATGATGACCGCCTCACAACTCTCGATAACTTGCTTCTATCCGTTACGGACGAAGATGGGATGCTCTTGTCCGAATTTGATGGCTTCTGTGCCGACTTGCTTGTCTGCCTGATATGATTCCGCCAAGCGAGCGGCTGCCCGAAGTGCGGGGCTCCTGTGGGATGTCAGAGTTCGGCTCCGAAAAAGCTCTGCAGAACGCAATCGATCTCATCATGGGACACTGCAACGAAGTGGCGCAGTCATTGCTTCCACCGAAGTTCGAATACGGGCCGGTCTTCGCAGCTTCGTCCGCAAGCCGGACCCAACCTCGATTCTGGCGAACGTCTGAAGCCGGTGAAAGATGTCGTTCGCGCGCGGCTCAGCGGTTTCGTTGGCTGTGACGGCTGCTTGCAGCCGTCAAGCGGTCATCTGATCATTTTGCTCAGATGTCTCGTAAGAGCCCAATGACGAAGCGGCTCTGTGGTTTGGGTGCTTGTGGCGGGTGTCGGGCAGTGGTTTGATCTCCGCGTTTTGGGAATGGGCGCTTCTGTCTGGCGATTGGGACCTCTCGATCGGCAGACTGGAGGTTTCCATGACGGAGGAGGGGATTTCGCCGCTGCGGGCGCGGACGATCGGGGGCATGGGCATCCGCGGGATGGGCGACAGGGCGCAAAAGGCGCATATCCGTGCGATCAAGGATTTCGCGGCGTTCCTCGGGCGCTCGCCCGACACCGCCGCGCCGGACGATCTGCGCGCCTGCCGGCGTCACATGACCGACACCGGGGTGACGCCGTCGGCGTTCGACGTGCGGGTTGGGACGCCGAGGTTTTTCTTCGGCATGACCTGCGGGCGCGAGGAGATGGGGCGGGACATGCAGTTCCGCACCCGGCCGCGCAAGCTGCCCGTGGTCTTCGGCGTCGGGGAGGTGTCGGATCTGCTGATGGCAGCGCCGGGACGCGGTCTGAAGTACCGCGCTGCGCTCAGCATTTCCGATCGCGCCGGGCTGCGCGCGGCGGAGGTCTGCAATCTCAAGATCGGCGATATCGACAGCGACCGGATGCGGATCCATGT
>NZ_JAWHTD010000065.1:0-14837 GCF_032586235.1 Aestuariicoccus sp. MJ-SS9 | reverse complement strand
GACGGCGTTGCGACGCCGGGCGACGTGATCACCTACGGCTTCACGGTCGAGAACACCGGCAACGTGACGCTGACGAACGTGACCCTGAGCGACCCGGGCGTGAGCGTTCTGGGCGGGCCGATCGCCAGCCTGGCGCCGGGCGCGGTGGATTCCACGACCTTCACGGCGACCTATGCGATCACCCAGGCGGATATCGACGCGGGCAACTACCTCAACACCGCCGAGGTGAGCGGGACGACCCCGGCCGGCGGCACGGTGAGCGACACCGACGACCATGACGAGCCTCTGGGCGCGGTGCCGGCGGCGACGATCACAAAGTCCGTCACGGCTGTCGATGCGGCCGGCAATGGGGTTCTCGATCTGGCCGGCGATATCGTCACCTATCAGATCGTCGTCACCAATACCGGCAACGTCAGCCTGACCGATCTGTCGGTGACCGACCCGCTGACCGGTCTGGACGAGGTGATCGCCGTGCTGGAGCCCGGAGAAGAGGCGGTCTTCGACACCTCTTACGCGGTGCTGCAGAGCGATCTTGACGACAATGGCGGCGGCGATGGCGACATGGACAACGTGGCGACGGTGAGCGGTGGCCAGATCGGCGATCTCGTGGCCGAAGCCGCCGTCGACCTGGCGCCGAACGCGGCCTTCAGCCTCAGCAAGACCGTCGATCAGGACAGCATTTCCGAGCCGGGCCTGCTGACCTACACGATCACTGTCGCGAACGAGGGCAATGTCAGCCTGACCTCGGTGTCGCTGGTCGATGAAATCGCCCAGGGATCGACCGATCTGACGCTGACCTCCGGCCCCGATCTGACGGCGGGCGACGAGGATGACGATGGCACGCTGGATGTGGGCGAAACCTGGTCCTACACCGCGACCTTCGCGGCGGATCAGGACGTTGTCGACCAGGCCGAGGATGTGACGAACACCGTGACTGTCGGCTTTGCCGAGGCGCCCAGTCAGAGCGATGACGCGACCACGGCGATTGCCCCGGTCTACGGCATGGACGTGGCCAAGACCGTCGACATTGCCGAGATCAGCGAACCGACGCTCCTGACCTACACGATCACGGTGACCAACACCGGCACGGCGGCGCTGACCGACGTGACGCTGGACGACCCGCTGACCGAGGACGAGGCGCTGACCAGCGGCGACACCGACGAGGACGGCGTGCTCGACGTGGGCGAGGTGTGGATCTACACCGCCACCTACGACGTGACGCAAGACGACATCGACGCGGCCGAGCCGATCACCAACGTCGTCACCGTCACCGTCCCCGAGATCGAGGAGCCGGTCGAAGGCGAGACCGAGACCGAGGTCACCCCGGTCTACAGCATGGACGTGGCCAAGACCGTCGACATCGAAGAGATCAGCGAGCCGACGCTGCTGACCTACACGATCACGGTGACGAACACCGGCACGGCGGCTCTGACCGACGTCACGGTTGACGACCCGCTGACCGAGGACGAGGCCCTGACGAGCGGCGACACCGACGAGGACGGCGTGCTCGACGTGGGCGAGGTGTGGATCTACACCGCCACCTACGACGTCACGCAAGACGACATCGATGCGGCTGAGCCGATCACCAACGTCGTCACCGCCACCGTCCCCGAGATCGAGGAACCGACCGAAGGCGAGACCGTGACCGAGGTCACCCCGGTCTACGGCATGGACGTGGCCAAGACCGTCGACATCGCCGAGATCAGCGAGCCGACGCTGCTGACCTACACGATCACGGTGACCAACACCGGTACCGCGGCGCTGACCGACGTGACGGTGGACGACCCGCTGACCGAGGACGAGGCTCTGACCGGCGGCGACACCGACGAGGACGGCGTGCTCGACGTGGGCGAGGTGTGGATCTACACCGCCACCTACGACGTCACCCAAGACGACATCGACGCGGCCGAGCCGATCACCAACGTCGTCACCGTCACCGTCCCCGAGATCGAGGAACCGGTCGAAGGCGAGACCGAGACCGAGGTGGTGCCGGTTTACAGCGCCGAGATCGTCAAGACCGTGGATGCGGAGGAGGTCGACGGACCGACCCTGCTGACCTACACGCTGACCGTGACCAACACGGGCACCGCGGCGCTCACCGATGTGGTTGTCGACGATCCGATGACCGAGGACGAGGCGCTGACCAGCGGCGACACCGACGAGGACGGCGCGCTGGATGTTGACGAAACCTGGGTCTACACCGCGACCTATCAGGTGACGCAGGAGGATATTGACGCCAACGAGCCGATCGAGAACGTCGCGACGCTGGTCACGGCCGAGACGCCGGAGCCGGTCGAGGGTTCGGTCACGGTCGAGGTCATCTACGAGCCGTCCCTGACCATCGAGAAGGTCGCCTCGGAAGAGGAGGTCGATGCCGAAGGTCCGATCGACTACACTATCACGCTGGTCAATACCGGTAACGTGACGCTGACCTCGGTCGACCTGACCGACGTTACGACGCAGGGCTCGGACGAGGGTGACGTCAACATCCCGCTGTCCGAAGAGCTGACGCTGACCGAAGGCGACATCGACGAGGACCTTGCGCTGGATGTGGGCGAAACCTGGGTCTATTCCGCCAGCGTGGCGGTGACCGAGGAGATGCTCCAGGTCGGCCGCGAGGAGATCACCAACGTTGCGACGGTGACGACCTCCGAACTGCCCGATCCGCTGTCGGACGAGGCGGTGGTCGAGGTGATCGTGCAGATCACCGAACCCACCGGCAGCACCGATTTCACCCTGACCAAGGCGGCGCTTGTGTCGACCACGCGGGCGGGTGAGCTGGTGCCGTGGGTGATCGAGATCACCAACAATTCGGCAACGAATTCGGGCACCGTGACGCTGCGCGACATCCTTCCGGCGGGCTTCTACTTCCGCGAGGGCAGCGCCAGCATCGACGGGGAAGAGGCATCGCCGCATCTGTCGGGCAACACGATCACCTTTGCGCCGATCGACGTGGCGCCGGCCACCACGGTCACCGTGCGGCTGTCGTCCTTCGTCAGCAGCAGCATCCAGCCGGGGGTCTATGTCAACGTCGCCCGTATCCTGGACCCGAGCCTGAAGGCGCGTGCCAAGGTGGTCGTGCTGGCCGAGCCTGTCTTCGATTGCGGCACGGTCATCGGCAAGGTGTTCAACGACCGCAACGGCAACGGCTATCAGGATGGCCCGAGCAGCGGTCCGGCGATCCCGCGCGGCTTCGTGGCGAACGACGATATCTACTTTGGGGGCAAGGGCGGCAAAGGTGCGAAATATGCGCCTCCGCCGGCCCCGGTCGACGAGCCGGGCATCCCCGGGGTGCGCGTGGTCACCACCACAGGCAAGATCGTGACGACCGACCAGTATGGACGGTTCCACGTGGCCTGTGCCGACCTGCCGCGCGATATCGGTTCGAACTTCACCATGAAGATCGACACAAGGTCGCTGCCCGCCGGCTACCGCCTGACGACGGAAAACCCGCGCACGGTGCGCCTGACCGCAGGCAAGATGACCAAGCTGAACTTTGGCGTGTCGATCTCGCGCCTGGTTCGGGTGGACATCAACGAAAAGGCCTTTGAGCCGGGCACGAATACCCCGACACCGGCCTTCGTCGCGGCTCTGCAAAGGACGATCGTCAAGATGGCGGATGAACCCTCGACGGTTCGGATCAGCTATCTGCTGGGCGAGGATTCCCGCCAGATCGCCCGCGCGCGCATGGCGCAGGTCGAGCGGATTGTGAAGCAACTTTGGCGCACAAACGGGGAATACAAGCTGTTGATCGAAAAAACTGTACAGCTACCACGGAAAAGCGGTTAACACTATATGTAGGGCAAAATAACAAATAATACGCCTACGTGGTCGAGCAGACAAGGGTGGCGCGAGATGAATAGAGGTAAGTTCAACTTTAAAGCGTATTTTTTCGGTGGGCGGGGGAATTTAATGAGGTATTTGGTAATGTCTGTGGCCGTTGGCGCATTGCTGCCGACGCTATCGTTCGGTCAATCCGGCGGGATGACGGATTGTACGCTGGTAGACGGGGTTCTTCCCGAGGGCTGCGTCCAGCCCAATGCCGGGACCGCGGTCACCATGCCCACCGGCGAGAATACCGAGCTTGAGCAATTCCAGACCGATCTCGGCGACGAGGGCTTTGTGATCTCGGTCGATGCGGTCGAACCGGGGGCGGATCCGGTGTTCCTGGAAGGCAGCCGCGAGAGTTTCAACGAATACCGCCGGGTCGACCGGATCCTCGACAATCTGGGCGTCGAGGTGCGGTACGACGGGCTTTACGTCAATCCGGTTCTCGCCATCGCGACCGCCGATCTGCGCAGGACCTACACGGCTGGCGAGACGGTGACCTTCCGCGCCTCCAGCAATTATCCCGCGTTTATCTCGCGGGCCGAGATCCGCATCGCCGACGCGGACCGGCCGGGCCGCGTGCTGGCGGTCGTGCCGGTGGCGCCGAACGGAACGGCCAACTGGGTCATGCCGTCGGGCGGACCGGACGAGCTGACCTACGCGCTGCGGGTCTACGACCGGTCGGGCCGTTATGACGAGACGCGCAGCCTGTCGCTGGCGCGCAGCGGTACGCGCCTGCCCGGGCCAGAGCTGACCGGCCCGATCATCGCCGCGGGCGAGAACGAGGACATGACCCGCCGCCGCACGATCCGTGTTAACGGCGGCGCGATCACCGTGCAATCCGATGGCCTGAGCCCCGGCACCCGGGTGACCGTGATGGGCGAAGCCGTGCCCGTGGACGCCACCGGCGCCTTTGTGGTGCAGCGGATCGTGCCGCAGGGCTATCAGACCGTGCGCGTCGGGGTCGGCGCCCGCACCATCGACAAAGAGGTCGAGATCCCCGAAAGCGACTGGTTCTATGTCGGCGCCGCCGACATCACCATCGGCAAGGAAGAGGACGAGACCTACACCATCGGCCGGGTCTCGGGCTATGCCAAGGGGCGGACGCAGTCGGGGCTGGACATCACCGCGGCGGTCGACACCCGCGAAGGCGATCTGGATCGGATCTTCCGCGATATCTTTGCCAAGGAACCGGTCGATCAGCTGCGCAGCATCCGCGATCAGGATGTCTACCTGACCTTCGGCGACGATTCGACCACGATCGACGGGGCGCCGACCTCGGGCAAGCTTTACCTCAAGGTCCAGAAAGACCGGTCGCACCTGCTGTGGGGCGATTTCAAGGTCACCGAACAGGGCATGAACCTGGTGCGCAGCGACCGCACGCTTTACGGCGCGCAGGTGCATTACGAAAGCCCCGCCCAGACCCAGGACGGCCAGCCGCGGTTTCGCTTCACCGCCTATGCCGCCAATCCCGACCGGCTGGCGCAGCGCGATGTTCTCGAGGCGACTGGCGGCTCGGCCTACTTCCTCAGCCGTCAGGGTATCCTGACGGGCTCGGCCACGCTTTACGTGCAGGTGCGCGATCCTGTGACCGGGATCGTCATCAGCCAGCGCGCCCTGGTCGAGGGCCAGGATTACGAGATCAACTACTTCCAGGGCATCGTGCTGCTGTCGCAGCCACTGTCGCAATCGGCGGGCACCGGGTATATCGGCGACAGCCCCTTCGGCGACAACGACGTCGTCCTGGTGGCGCAATACGAATACGTGCCCACCTTCGGCGATGTCGACGGCACCTCGGCCGGTCTGCGCGCCGAAAGCTGGGTCACCGACCAGGTCCGCGTCGGCCTGTCGGCGCAGACCGAAAGCACCGGCACCGCGGACAACAAGCTCGTCGGCGCCGATTTCCTCTGGCGCCGCAGCGATCTGACCTACGCCAACCTCGAGGTCGCGCGCAGCGAGGGGCCCGGGTTCGGGGCCAGCAACTCGATCAACGGCGGGCTCGATTTCGATCCGTTCGTCGTGGGCACCTCGGGGGTCGAGGGCAAGCGCGCCATGGCCTATCACTTCGAGGCCCGCGCCGATCTGGCCGAGCTGACCGAAGGCCGGGCCGAAGGGTTCGTCGCCGCCTATTACGACCACAAGGAAGAGGGCTTCGTTTCCGCCGATTACGACATCGCCGACACCCAGACCGCCTGGGGGATTTCGTCGGAAATCCAACTGTCGCCGGCGACCAAACTGCTGTTGGCGCACGAAGATTTCGATACCGAAAACGGCAACAACCGGACCGACACGCACATCGGTCTGAGCATGCAGATCAACCAGCAATGGGCCGCCGAAATCGCCGCGACCTACACCGACCGCGACGACCCCTCGGCGCTGCCGGAATACAACGGCACCCGCACCGATGTCGGGGTGCGCCTGACCTACAGCCCGAACGACAACGCCAGCTATTGGATCTTCGGCCAGCACACCGTCGACCGCACAGGCGGCCTGCCCGCCAACGACCGCTTCGGCATCGGCGCGCGGGCCAAGCTGACCGACCGGCTGACCTTCGAAGGTGAGGTGTCCGACGGCGATCTGGGCGAGGGCGGCTATGCCAACCTGATCTACCAGAACGACGCCAACAGCCAGTACCACGTGGGCTACCGGCTCGATCCCATGCGGAGCTTCAACGACTCGGGCTTTTCGGGCAGCGACGGCGGCGTCTGGGTGCTGGGCGCGCAGACGCAGATCAGCGACGATGTGCGGGTTCTGGCCGAGAACACCTACGATCTGGCCGGCGACAAGCCGTCGCTGAATTCGACCTTCGGCGTGACCTACACCCCCGGCGATCTCTGGACCTACGAGATGGGTCTGATCTATGGCGAGAGCAAGAACCCGACCTCGGGCACGCTGCGCCGCGAGGGTGTGACGCTGGGCTTCTCGTATGACGACGGGGCGCAATTCCAGGCCGGTCTGCGCGGCGAGTACCGCCGCGAGGACAGCGACACCGATCCCGCGCTCGACCGCGACACCTGGGGGCTGACCGGCTATGCCCGCTACAAGATCAGCGAAGAGACGCGGATCCTGGCCAATATCGACGCGCTGGTGTCTGAATCCGATCAGTCTTCGTTCCGCGACGGGCATTACGTCGAGGCCAACCTCGGCCTGGCACACCGCCCGATCCTGGACGACCGTCTGAATTTCCTGTTCCGCTACACCTATCTGAACGACCAGCCCGGTCCGGATCAGGTCAATGTCGCCGGCGATCTGGACGGCCCCGAGCAGATCAGCCACATCGTCAGCGCCGATGTCAGCTATGACCTGAACCGGCAATTCACCCTGGGCGCCAAGATCGGTTACCGCAAGGCCGAGGTGGCCGACCGCGGCACCGACGATTTCACCTCGAACACCGCCACGCTGGGGATTCTGCGGCTGGATTACCACGTCGTCCACAACTGGGACATCACCGGCGAGGCGCGCGTGATGAAGTTCAAAGAGGCGGGCGTGACCGAGAAGGGCTATCTGCTCGGCGTCTGGCGGCACTTCGGCAACAACGTCAAGGTGGGCGCGGGCTATCAGTTCGGCGACATCAGCGACGACCTGCGCCTGATCGAAGGCAAGAAGGAAGGCCCGTTCCTCAACATCGTCGCCAAGTTCTGATCGGATCGAAGCGGCCTAAGCGGCGCGCCCCTCGCGGGCGCGCCGTTTTGCGTTCACACCGCGCACCTGTCACATCGGCAGGACAAAGCAAAAGCCCGAACGCCAGCGCGTTCCGGTTCGGTCGTCGTGTTGCGGAAGGGAATTTGGTGGAGCCTAGGGGGATCGAACCCCTGACCTCTTGCATGCCATGCAAGCGCTCTCCCAGCTGAGCTAAGGCCCCATCGTGCGCGCTGAATTACGCAAAGCCGGGGGCGGGATCAAGCGGAAAAACCCGTCCCCGGCAAAATTCAAAACGATTTAATCGTCGTCGTCGCTGGCGACATCGGCGATATCGTCGAGCGAGACGTTCTCTTCCTCGTCGTCTTCCAGCACATCGTCGTCGTCCAGGTCAACATCGACGTCATCGTCTTCGATGATGTCTTCGCTGCTGTCGGCTTCGACCTTGGATTTGCTGGCGCCGTCGGCGGCGTCGGCGGCAATCATGCTGCGCTTGCCGGTCTCAACTTGTACAACCTCGCCGGTGTAGGGGCTGACGATCGGATCGCGATTCAGGTCGTAGAAGCGCTTGCCGGTCGTCGGGCATACGCGCTTGACGCCCCATTCTTCTTTGGGCATGGGAGATCCCCTTCAACTCTTGGTCATGTCGACAATCCGGGCCAACTGCCATAACACGGGACCGGTGTCAAAGCCTTTGGCAGAGCGTGTCTTCAGGACAGTGGATATGGGGCAGTTCGAGCTTCCCGGCAACCCGCCGATCACGGTGATTCTGCGTCGCTCCGCGAGGGCGCGGCGGATATCGCTGCGGCTGTCGCAGCTGGATGGGCGGGTGACGCTGACCCTGCCCAAACGCGTGCCCGAGGCCGAAGGCCGCGCCTTCGTTCTGGAAAAAGAGGCCTGGCTGCGCCGGCATCTCGATAACCAAGAGGCGCCGGTGCGGATCGCGCCGGGCGCGCATCTGCCCATCGAGGGCGTGCCGCATGTGGTCACGCCCGTCACGGGCGCCCGCGTGGTCCTGTCGGACGGCGCAATCGGGCTGCCCGGCGGTCGGCCGCGGGCCGCGCTGGGGTGGTTGCGCACCCGCGCGCGGGACCGGCTGGTCGCGGCATCCGACCGCTATGCGGCCGAGCTGGGGCGCGGCTATACGCGGATCACCCTGCGCGACACCCGTTCACGCTGGGGGTCGTGCAGCCACGATGGCGCGCTGATGTATTCCTGGCGGCTGATCCTCGCCCCGCCCGAGGTGCTCGACTATGTCGCGGCGCATGAGGTGGCGCATCTGGCCGAGATGAACCACTCCTCCGCCTTCTGGGCGCATGTCGAACGGCTCTACGGCGACTGGAAGCCGATGCGGCGCTGGCTGCGCGAACACGGGGCGGGCCTGCACCGTTACCGATTCGACGATTGACGGCGCGGGCGTTTGTGATCACACTTTGCGCATGCTGGCCACCCAACGCCCCGTCGAGATCGCCCCTTCGGCCCATGACCGGGTCTATCGCGGGCTGCGCTCGCGTATCATGCTGGGCCAGATCGCGCCCGGGCAGGCGCTGACCCTGCGCGGTCTGGGCAAGGAATTCGACGTCTCCATGACGCCTGCGCGCGAGGCGGTGCAGCGCCTCGTGGCCGAGGGCGCGCTTTCGATGTCGTCGTCGGGCCGCGTGTCGACGCCCGAGCTGACGAACGAGCGGATCGAAGAGCTGGCCGCCCTGCGCGCCCTGATCGAGGTCGAGCTGGCCAGCCGCGCCCTGCCGCGCGCCCATATCGCGCTGATCGACCGCTTGCAGGCCATCAACGCCACCATCGCCGACGCGGTCAGCAACCGCGACGCGGTGGGCTACATTCGCACCAACCTGGAATTCCACCGCACGCTTTATCTGCGCGCGCAGGCCCCGGCCATGCTGGCCATGTGCGAAACCGTGTGGCTGCAGCTTGGCCCCACCATGCGCGCGCTCTACGGCCGCCTGCGCCGGACAGAGGCGCCGCAGTATCACCGGCTGATCGTTGCCGCGCTCAAGGCCGGGGACGAGCCGGGGCTGCGGCTGGCGGTCCGGTCGGATGTGACGCAGGGCCTCCGGATGCTGACCGGCTGACCGGGGGCATGGATTTTGCATTGACGTTCACCGGGATCGGCGCGCTCTTTCTGCTGGGGCTCGCCGCCGATGCGCTGGGGCGACGGACCCGCCTGCCGCGCGTGACGATGCTGCTGATCCTGGGCGCGCTGTTCGGAGGCGCGGGGCTTGGCGTCGTTCCCGAGGCGGCGGCGGACTGGGAGCACCCTCTGTCCGTGCTGGCCCTGACCATGGTTGCCTTCCTGCTTGGCAGCACCCTGCGGGGCGAAACCCTGCGCGCCCATGGCCGCGCGATCCTGGCGGTGTCGGCGGCGATTGTCGTAACGACCGTCGCGCTGGTGTCGGCGGGGCTGTGGCTGATCGGCTTGCCCTTGGCGATGGCGCTGATCCTAGGCACCATCGCGTCGGCCACCGCGCCCGCCTCGACCCGCGAAACCCTGGAAGAGACCGGGGCCAAGGGCGATTTCGCCGATACGGTCAGCGGCGTCGTGGCCATCGACGACGCCTGGGGCATGATCGTCTTTGCGCTGGCGGTGGTCACGGCCCAGGCGCTGAACGGCGACGGCATGTCGGTCGGGCATCTGCTGGACGCGGGGCGCGACATCGGCGGGGCGCTGGCGCTGGGGTTGGTTCTGGGGCTGCCCGGGGCCTATCTGACGGGGCGTCTGCGCCCGGGCCGCCCGATGCAGACCGAGGCGCTGGGGCTGGTGTTCCTTTGTGCCGGGCTGGCGCTGTGGCTCGAGGTGTCGTTCCTGCTGGCGGGCATGACCGCGGGGGCGGTCATCGTGAACCTGGCGCAGCACCACGAGCGCGCCTTCCACGAGATCGAGCATATCGAATGGCCGTTCCTGACGCTGTTCTTCCTGCTCGCCGGGGCGCAGCTGGACCTTGGGGCGGCTCTGTCGCTTGGCGGGGTCGGGCTGACCTATGTGGTGCTGCGGATCGTGGCGCGGCTGGCGGGCGGGTGGATTGGCGGGCTCATCGGCGGCATGCCGCCGCGCGACCGGCTCTGGATCGGCCCGGCGCTGCTGCCGCAGGCCGGCGTGGCCGTCGGCATGGCGCTGGTGGCCGCGCAAGAGTTCCCGGACTTCGCCGCGATGATCCTGACGCTGACGGTGGGGACAACGGTTCTGTTTGAGCTGATCGGCCCTGTTGCGACGGCCTATGCGGTGCGGCGGGTCAGCAGGTGAGCGAGGTTTCAAAGTCGCGGAATCAAGGCCGAAGGCCGCCGCGACCAGCGCCTGCCCGTCCCAGCGGGCTGGCGCTTTGTCGACGTGAGCGCGTCTTTCATTCGGAGCAATGACTTGGCCAAGATAAGGCGCGCAGAAGCTCGGTAGCAGCGCCACCCCACGGGCAGGCGCTGGTCGCGGCTTGAGTCTCCGAGACTCCCCGACGCTCAGCGCGTCGGCACCGACACCTCGCCGCGATAATCGTAGAACCCGCGTTGAGTCTTGCGGCCCAGCCACCCGGCCTCGACATATTTGGTCAAAAGCGGGCAGGGCCGGTACTTGGTATCCGCCAGCCCCTCGTGCAGCACGTTCATGATCGCAAGACAGGTGTCGAGCCCGATGAAATCCGCCAGCTCCAGCGGCCCCATGGGGTGGTTCGCCCCCAGCTTCATCGACTGGTCGATCGAGTTCACGTTCCCCACGCCTTCGTAGAGCGTATAAACCGCCTCGTTGATCATCGGCATCAGGATACGGTTGACGATGAAGGCCGGGAAATCCTCGGCCGACGCGGCCGTCTTGCCCAGCTTCTCGACCACACCCAGACAGGCCTTGTAGGTCGGCTGATCCGTGGCGATGCCCCGGATCAGCTCGACCAGCTGCATCACCGGCACCGGGTTCATGAAATGAAACCCCATGAACTTCTCGGGCCGGTCGGTACGCGACGCGAGCCGCGTGATCGAGATCGACGAGGTGTTCGAGGTCAGGATCGTGTCGGGCTTGAGATCCGGCAGCAGCGCGTCAAAGATCTTTTGCTTGATGTCCTCGCGTTCGGTCGCGGCTTCGATCACCAGGTCGGTCTGCGCCACATCCGCCAGCGATTGAGTGGTCACGATCCGCGCCATGGCGGCGTCCTTTTCCGCCTGGCTGATCTTGTCGCGGCTGACTTGCCGGTCGAGATTGCGGCCGATCAGGGCGACGGCCTTTTCCAGCGCCTCGGCGCTGATGTCGTTCAGTCGGACATCGTATCCGGCCAGCGCCATCACATGCGCGATCCCGTTGCCCATCTGGCCCGCGCCGACCACACCGATTGACTTGATCTCCATGCCGCTCTTCCTCTGTTCGCTGGCGCAACATAGGCCCCGGCGCGGTACCCCCGCAAGGGCAGGCCGTTCAACTTCGATACGCTTTTTCATTTTAGCGAATTGGCAAGGCGTTTGGCCGAATCTACCGTCGGGTGAGAAAAATCAGGTGGGTGGGATGACCTATGCAAAACCGGGCCAGACAGGCCTCGATTACCATTTGTGCCGTTACGGCGGGTCGCGGGTGGCCTTCCGCGGCCCGCGGCGCAGCCTGCGCGGGCGCTACATGGCGTTCCTGGGCGGCACCGACACGTTCGGCCGTTTCATCGAAACGCCCTTCGTGCCGCGGCTGGAATCTACGCTTGCAACGCCAGCGGTGAACCTCGGCGCGATCAACGCGGGGCTCGACCTTTATCTCAACGAACCGCCGGTTCTGGACATCGCCAGCCGGGCCGAGGTGACGGTGATCCAGGTGCTGGGCGCGCAGAACATGTCGAACCGCTATTACGCGGTGCATCCGCGCCGCAACGACCGATTCCTCAAGGCCTCCGGGCTGCTGGAACGGCTTTTCCCCGAGGTGGATTTCACAGAATTCCACTTCACCCGCCACCTTCTGGGACGGTTGCAACGGCTCGACGAAAGCCGCTTCGCGCTGGTGCGGCAGGAATTGCAGCACGCCTGGCTGGCCCGGATGAAACAGCTGACGACACTGGTGCGCGGGCCGATCGTTCTGATGTGGTTCGCCGATCAGCGGCCCGGTCAGGCGGGCCTGGGTCGGCTCGACCGCGATCCGCTCTTTATAGATGCGCCGATGCTCGATGCGCTGTCGGGGCGCGTGGCGGCAACGCTCGAAATCACCCCGTCCGAGGCCGCCGTCGCCGCAGGCGTTGCAGACATGGTCTTCGGCGATGGCGAAACCGAGGCCGCATCCGAGCAGATGAACGCCGCCACCCATGCCGAGGCCGCCCGCGCGCTGGCCCCGGTCCTGCGCGAGGTGATGCGGCAGACCGTGGCGTGAGACGGCGAAAGGCCCGCCTTTCCGGGCGGGCCTTTCAGACTGCGCAGTCCCCGTAGGGTGCGCATTTACTGCGCACCGCGCCCTACAGCTTTTCGGTCAGCTCCGGCACCGCCTGGAACAGGTCGGCGACAAGGCCGAAGTCGGCGACCTGGAAGATCGGCGCTTCTTCGTCCTTGTTGATGGCGACGATGATCTTGCTGTCCTTCATCCCCGCCAGGTGCTGGATCGCGCCCGAGATGCCGACGGCCACGTAAAGGTCCGGCGCCACGACCTTGCCGGTCTGGCCGACCTGCCAGTCGTTGGGGGCAAAACCCGAATCGACCGCCGCGCGCGATGCGCCGACGGCGGCGCCCAGCTTGTCGGCGAGCTTCTCGATCAGCGCGAAATCCTCTTCCGATCCCACGCCGCGCCCGCCGGACACGACCACGCCGGCCGAGGTCAGCTCGGGCCGGTCGCTTTCGGCGACCTTGTCCTCGACCCATTCGCTGAGGCCAGGACTGTCGCCCGCGCCGATCGCTTCGACAGCCGCCGATCCGCCGGTGCCGGCGGCGTCAAAGGTCGAGGTGCGGAAGCTGACGACCTTCTTGCCGTCCGACGATTTCACCGTCTGGATCGCGTTGCCTGCGTAGATCGGACGTTCGAACGTGTCGGCGTCGACCACGGCGGTCACATCGGTGATCACCATGACGTCGAGCAGCGCCGCGACGCGCGGCAGGATGTTCTTGGCGTCGGTGGTCGCGGGCGCCACGATGTGGCTGTAATCGCCCGCCAGCGACGCGATCAGCGCCGCCACCGGTTCCGCCAGGCGGTGGCCGTAAAGGTCGTCCTCGGCCACCAGCACCTTTGCCACGCCCTCGATGGTCGCGGCCTCGTCGGCGGCGGCCTTGGCGGCTGCGCCGCAGGCCAGCACGGTCACGTCACCCAGCGACGCCGCCGCGGTCACCGCCTTGGCGGTGGCGTCCATCGCCAGCGCGCCGTCGTTGATTTCGGCAATCAGAAGTACAGCCATCACACAGCCCCCGCTTCTTTCAGTTTCGCCACAAGCTCGTCGACCGACGCGACCTTGATGCCGGCGGCGCGTTCCTCGGGCTCGGTGGTCTTGACGATTTCCAGCCGCGGGGTGACGTCGACGCCGTAATCGGCGGCGGTCTTTTCATCCAGCGGCTTTTTCTTGGCCTTCATGATGTTGGGCAGCGACGCATAGCGCGGCTCGTTCAGGCGCAGGTCGGTCGAGATGATCGCCGGCATCTTGACCTTCACGGTCTGCAAACCGCCGTCCACCTCGCGGGTGACCACTGCGTGGTCGCCATCGAGATCGACATTGTTGGCGTACATCGCCTGGGACCAGCCCAGCAGCGCCGACAGCATCTGCCCGGTGGCGTTCATGTCGTTGTCGATGGCCTGCTTGCCGCAGAGCACGAGGCCCGGCTGTTCCTCTTCGACCACCTTGGCGAGGATTTTGGCCACCGCCAGCGGCTCGATATCGGTGTGCACGTCATCGGCGGCCACCACGAGGATCGCCCGGTCCGCGCCCATCGCCAGCGCGGTGCGCAGGGTTTCCTGGCTCTGCTTCACGCCGATGCTGACCGCGATAACCTCGTCGGCCTTGCCGGCCTCTTTCAGGCGAATCGCCTCTTCGACGGCGATCTCGTCGAAGGGGTTCATCGACATCTTGACGTTGGCGAGATCGACACCGCTGCCGTCCGCCTTGACGCGGACCTTCACGTTATAGTCGATCACGCGTTTGACAGGCACGAGCACCTTCATTGGCGTGTATCTCCCTTGATGCGGCCGCACAGCGCGGCCGTTGAATGGACGTTCCACGCGGTGATACCGAACCCGCGCCGCGCGAAACAGGGCAAAATCGTCACGTTAGCGCCATCCGACGTCGCGTTTTCCGCCTTTGCCGCGACAAAGCGTCCTTTCGGGCAAATCCTGGGGCCTGACCCGCGCCCCGGCTTTAGTATCCACGCTCTGGAGCAAACCCACCGACTTCCAGTCGGTCTGCTTCAGCGAGAAAGAATCGTGATATGAT
>NZ_JAWHTD010000064.1:0-16064 GCF_032586235.1 Aestuariicoccus sp. MJ-SS9 | reverse complement strand
GGGTCGGCCTCGGGGTTTTGCCCGTCAACTGTTGCGTGGCCGGTATGGGCTGGTTGTTGTGGGGGGGGGGGGGGGGGGGGGGGGCGGGCGGGCGCCCCCCCCCCCGGCTGGGGGGCCTTCTGCCCCCCAGACCCCCCGAGAGTATTTTTGCCAAGAAGAAGATCGTGAAGAGGCAGGACCGCGCATGGGTATGAGCCGTCAACTGGCCGGATGGGTGCAGGCGGCGCCGCTGGCGGTGGTGCTGCTGGGGTTCCTGGTGGCACCGATCGTGATGATCGTGATCGTCAGTTTCTGGGGGGCGACGGAATATTCGATCTACCCGGCGTTCCAGTTCGACAATTACGAATTTCTGTTCGGATCTTCAGTGACTTATACGGTGTTCTTCAACACCTTTAAATATGCCGCGATCACCTGGGCACTGACCTTGGCGATCGGCTTTACGGTGGCGTATTTCCTGGCCTTCGAAGTGCGCAACCTGAAATGGCAGATCGCGCTTTTCCTGCTGTGCACGATCCCGTTCTGGACCTCGAATATCATCCGGATGATCAGCTGGATCCCGTTTCTGGGGCGCAACGGGATCGCCAATTCGACGCTGCTGAGCTGGGGTGTGATCGACGAGCCCCTGGAATGGCTTTTGTTCAGCGATTTCAGCGTGATCCTGGCCTTTGTTCATCTTTACACGCTGTTCATGGTGGTGCCGATCTTCAACTCGATGATGCGCATCGACCGGTCGCTGATCGAGGCGGCGCGCGATTGCGGGGCGAACGGGGTTCAGACGCTGTGGAACGTGATCGTGCCCTTGTGCAAGCCGGGGATCATGATCGGCACGATCTTTGTGACCACGCTGGTGATGGGCGATTTCATCACCGTGCGCTTCATGTCGGGTTCGCAGCGGGCCAATGTGGGGCGGCTGATTTCCAACGATATCAGTCTCTTGCAATACCCTTCGGCGGCGGCGACGGCGGTGGTGCTGTTGATCACGGTGCTGATCGTGATCGCGCTTCTTCTGCGCCTCGTCGACATCCGAAAGGAGCTTTGAGCGATGGAAAAGCGCAGCCGCAGTTTCTATGTCCTGGCCGCCTTCTTCGGGCTGTTCGTGCTGTTCCTTTACGGGCCGATCCTGACCATCGGGATCCTCAGCTTTCAGGGGCCGCAGGGCGGGCTGACCTTTCCGATGAACGGGGTGTCGCTGCACTGGTTCCGCGATCTTTTCGAAGAACAGGCGGTGGGCGACATCTGGGGCAGTTTCCGCCGCTCTTTCGCGCTGGGGCTGATGGTGATGGTGACGACGGTGGTGGTGTCGGTGCTGGGGGGGCTGGCCTTTCGCAAGCGGTTTGCCGGGGCGACGGTGCTCTTTTACCTGACCATCGCGTCGCTGGTGATCCCGTCGATCCTGATCTCGCTCGGGGTCGGGCTGATCTTCAACCAGCTGGGGTTCAAGGTGCATTGGGCCACCTCCGGTTTCGGGTCGCAGCTGACCTGGACGCTGCCCTTCGGCCTGCTGATCATGTTCGCGGTCTTCAACCGCTTCGACAAAAGCTATGAGGAGGCCGCGCGCGATCTGGGGGCGACGCCCTGGCAGACCTTCGCGTATGTGGTGCTGCCGATCATCGCGCCGTCGCTCTTGGGGGTCGCGCTTTTCGGCTTTACGCTGAGCTATGACGAATTCGCGCGCACGCTGCTGACGGCGGGCAGCTATAACACCCTGCCGCTGGAGATCTTTGGGATGACGACCAATGTCACGACGCCGGTGATCTTTGCGCTGGGGACGCTGACGACGCTCTTTTCCTTGGTCATCATCGCGGTGTTCTTCCTTGCCGTCTGGCTGATGTCGCGCCGCAAGGACCGCAGTTCGGACGCCGGATCGGGGCTGGTCTGAGCGATGGCCATCGTTCTGATCAACCCCAACAGCACCGAAGAGATGACGCAAAGCGCGCTTGCGGCCGCGCGCCGTACCTCGCCCGGGCTGACGTTCGAGGGCTGGACCTCGGCCAAGGGGCCGCCGGCGATCGAGGGCGAGGCGGACGGGCGGCGCGCGGTGCCGCCGCTGCTGGAGCTGGTGCAAAAGGCGTCGGACGGCGGGGCCTCGGCCATCGTGATCGCCTGTTTCGACGACACCGGCCTGGCCGAGGCCCGCGCCATCGCCGCCTGCCCGGTGATCGGCATCGGCCAGTCGAGCTTTGTCATGGCCGGTCTGCTGGCCGACCGCGTCACCGTGATCACCACGGTGGCGGCAGCGGTGCCGGTGATCGAGGGCAATATCGCCGCCTCGGGCTTTGCGCATCTGGTGACGGGGGTACATGCGGCGAACGTGCCGGTGCTCGCGCTGGAGCACAGCCCGGCAGAGGCCGCCCGGGGGTTCATCGCCGCCGCGCGCGCGCTCGACCCTGCGCCGTCGCTGGTCATCCTGGGATGCGCCGGGGCGGTCACCATCCGCGCCGAGGTCTCGCGCGCCCTGGGGTGCCCCGTGCTTGACGGGGTGACGGCGGCGGCGCGGCTCTGCCGGGCGTTTTCGGATTAGGGCCCGAATCCCAGAACCCGCGCGCCTCCGTTGATTAATGTCATCCCGCCGGGCGGGTCCCTCCGTCACACTGTCCTCGATCATCCGTATGAGACGGACGGAAAGGCGACAGGATGGACGGACTGCCCCCCGATCAATTGCGGCGGCGCTGCGATCCCGCAAAGCTGCCGTTTACATCGACCCGCGATCTGGGCGACGAGACCGGGCTGATCGGGCAATCGCGGGCGCTGGAGGCGATCCGGCTGTCCTCGGAAATGCCGCACCGGGATTTCAACCTCTTCGTGCTCGGGCCGACCGGGACCGGGCGGCACACCGCCGTGCGCGACCTGCTGGCCGAACGCGCGGCAAGCCGCGACCTGCCGCCCGACTGGGTTTACGTCAACAATTTCGAGGTGCCGCACAAACCCCGCGCGATCCGCCTGCCCGCGGGCACCGCGCAGCTGCTCAGGGCCACGATGCAGAACCTGGTGGACGATCTGGCCAACGACATCCCCGCGCTATTCGAGTCCGAGGAATACCAGACCCAGCGTCGCGCCATCGAGCAGGAGCTGGGCGAACGGCAAGAGGCGGCGATGACCGAATTCGCCGACCGCGCCAAGGCCGAGGATGTGGCTCTGCTGCGCACCCCGATGGGCTACATGCTGACGGCGATCCGCGACGGCAAGCTGGTCAAGGCCGAGGAATACCAGAAGCTCGACAAGGACGAGCAGGACCGGATCGACGAAAAGGTCTCGCGCCTGCAGGAGGACCTGGCGGTCGTCCTGCGCCAGGCCCCCAAGCTGGAAAAGGAGCACCGCAAGCGGGTCGAGGAACTGAATGCGGCGATGGCCGAACGCGCGGTCTCGGCCCGGGTGGCCGAGGTCGATAAGGCGCTGACCGGCATCGCGGCGGTGGCCGAGTACCTCGAGACCGTGCGCAAGGACATCATCGCCAACGCCGAATTGTTCCTGCAGGCGGCGGCCCCGTCGGGCGACGGCCCCTTCCCCGAGGCGGTGCGCAAGTTTCACCGCGAACCGGCCTTCGACCGCTATGTGATCAACGTCATGGTCTCGCACGACACCCAGGGCAGCGCCGGCGCGCCGGTGGTGACCGAGGATCTGCCCAATCTCGACCGGGTGACGGGTCGGATCGAGCATGTCTCGCATATGGGATCGCTGGTCACGAACTTCACCATGATCCGCCCCGGCGCGCTGCACCGCGCCAATGGCGGCTATCTGGTGCTGGACGCCCGCCGCATCCTGACCGAGCCTTTCGCCTGGGATGCGCTGAAACGCTGCCTGAAGAACCGCAAGATCACCATCACCTCGATGGCGGATATGCTGAGCCTCGTGTCCACCACGTCGCTGGAACCGGACCCGATCCCGCTCGATCTGCGGGTGGTGCTGGTCGGCGACCGGATGCTGCATGCGCTTTTGGTGATGCTCGACCCGGAATTCGGCGAATTGTTCAAGCTTCAGGCGGATTTCGAGGATGTGGTCGACCGCTCCGACGACACTTTGGCGGATTTCGCGCGGCTGGTGGGCGGCTTTGCCCTGCGGGAAGGGCTGCGCCCGATGACGGCGGCTTGCGTGGCGCGGCTCTTGGACGAGGCGACGCGGCTGGCCGATGACAGCGAAAAGCTGTCGCTGCGGCTCGAGGCGCTTTTCGACGTGGCCCGCGAGGCCGACCATTACGCCGCGCGCCGCGGCGCGGACGAGATCGGGGATCAGGACATCGACCGGGCCGTGACCGAAAAAGACCGCCGCGCGGCGCGGATCAAGGACCGCATGCAAGAGGCGATCGCCCGCAAGACCATCCTGATCGACACCGAGGGCGAAAAGGTCGGCCAGATCAACGGGCTGTCGGTCATCGGGCTGGGCGATTACAGCTTTGGCCGCCCCTCGCGCATCACTGCGCGGACGCGGATGGGCAGCGGCAAGCTGGTGGATATCGAGCGCGAGGTCGAACTGGGCGGGCCGCTGCATTCCAAGGGTGTGATGATCCTTTCGGGCTATCTGACCTCGACCTATGCGCTGGATGTGCCGTTTTCGCTGCACGCAAGCCTGGTGTTCGAGCAAAGCTACGGCGGCATCGAGGGCGACAGCGCCTCGTCGGCCGAGCTTTACGCGCTGCTTTCGGCGCTCTCGGACCTGCCGATCCGGCAGGGGCTGGCGGTCACCGGGTCGGTCAACCAGACCGGCGAGGTGCAGGCCATCGGCGGGGTCAACGAAAAGATCGAGGGTTTCTTCGACACCTGCGCCGCGCGCGGGCTGACCGGCGATCAGGGCGTGCTGATCCCGGCGTCGAACGTGCCGCACCTGATGCTGCGCGACAAGGTGATCGACGCAGCCAAAGAGGGCAAATTCCGGGTGATCCCGGTCGCGACCATCGACGACGGCATCGCGTTGCTGACCGGGACCGAGGCGGGCGCACGCGGGGCGGACGGGCGCTTTCCCGAGGGCTCGGTCAATGCGCGGGTCGAGGCGCGGCTGCGCGGCTTTGCCGAGACCCGCCGCGCCTTTGCCCGGCCACCCGGGCGCAACGGCGACGGGTCCGGCGCATGAGCACGCCTGACAAACCACCCCGGCGGCTGCTGATCGGCGCGGGCAGCTTTGCCGACGCGCAGGCGGCGTTGCGGCTGGCCGACCGCCTGGCCGAGACGCTGGCCGGCGATCTGGGCGGTCTGCTGGTCGAAGAGACGGTTCTGAGCGGCATCGTCGATCTGCCGGGCCAGCGCGTGGTGACCTCGGGCGGCGCGCTGCTGGTGGCCCCGTCGCGGCGGCAGGTACGCACGCTGTTCGAAAGCGACGCCCGCGCCTTCCGCGAACGGCTTTCGGGGCTGGCGCGGGCGCGGATGCGGAAATGGTCGTTCGAACGCTGCCACGGCGATCTGATCGGCGGCGTGTGCGGTGCGGCCAAGGGCTGGGACATCCTGCTACTGGGCCATCGCGAAATCCACCGCCGCCGGGGCCGCGTCGTGCTGATCGCGCCGCCCGGGGCGGGCCGGTCTGCGGCGCCCGATCTGGCGCAGGATCTGGCGGGGATGCTGCACACCGACCTCGTGGCGCTGTCGCTTGGGCCCGAGGCCGGGCAGGAACACTTCGCCACCGAACCCGAGATGCTGGCCCGGATCGGCCGGATCAGCGCCGCTGCGGTGGTGCTCGACCTTTCCGCCGGGCCTTTGCGCACCCACGACCAGCTGCGTCAGCTGCTGTCGGCGGCGCGCTGCCCGTTGGTGGTGCTGGGGGCGGCACAGGGCGAGGCCTCGATCGCGCACAGCACCCAGATCCCGCCCGCCCCGGAAGACGCATGAGACCCCTGCCATGACCCCGACACCCCCCGCCCCGGACCCGTTGATCGCCCGCCGCTCGCACGAACTGGCCATGTCGGCGATCAAGGAAATGTCGATCCTCAGCGCCAGAGTGCCCGGCGCTGCGTCGCTCGCCTGGGGCCTGCCGTCGTTCCGCACGCCCGAACCGATCCGCGCGGCGGTGGCCCGCGCGCTGGACGAAGACCCTGCGGCGGGCATGTACGCCCTGCCCGCCGGCCTGCCCGAACTGCGCGCGGCGGTGGCGCGCGAACACGCCCGCCGCACCGGTCAAAGCGTCGATCCCGAGACCCGCGTGCAGATCACCGCCGGCAATATGGAGGGGCTGCAGACGCTCTTTCAGGCCATCGTCGACCCCGGCGACGAGGTGATCGTCACCGACCCCGGTTTCGTGTCGCACATCAGCCAGATCCGCTTTTGCGGCGGCCCGCCGGTGTTCTGGGCAATGGACGAAGGCAACGGCTGGGCGCTGGACATCGACGCGTTGCCCGCGCTGATCGGGCCGCGCACCAAGGCGATCGTCCTCGTCACGCCGTCGAACCCCACCGGCGCGATCCTGTCGCGCGACACGCTGCGCGCGGCGGCGCGCATTGCCCGCGACAGGGGCGTTCTGATCGTGCTCGACGATCCCTACAGCCATTTCACCTATGAAAACGAGGCGCTTTACCACAACCTCGCGTCGGACCCGGAGTTCGCCGATCACATCGCCTATCTCTTCACCTTTTCAAAGGCCTACGCCATGAGCGGCTGGCGCGCGGGCTACATGATCGTGCCGCCCGCCTTGCTGGCGGAGACCACCAAGATCCACGATCTGACGATGATCTGCACCCCGCGCATCAGCCAGATCGCCGCCCTCGCCGCGCTGGCGGGGCCGCGCAGCCATCTGGACGACTTCCAAGCCATCCTCGCCCGCCGCCGCGCGCTGATCTGCGAAAGGCTCGACCGGGTGCCGCATGTGTTTCAGTACCAGAAACCGCAGGGCGCCTATTACGTCTTTCCGCGCATCGTGGCGGCGCATGAAAGCTCTGTCCGGTTTGCCCACGATCTGCTGAACGCCGCGCACGTCACCGTCACCCCGGGCAGCGCCTTTGGGCCGTCAGGCGAACATCATGTGCGCATGGCCTATTGCGTCGGGGACGATACCATAAACCTCGCCTTCGACCGGATCGAGGCGCATTTCGGGGTCTGACCCCCCGGGTTTACGCCCCATTCCGCGCCAGCGCTGCGTCGCGCATCTGGGACAGCGACATGCGCGGGGTCAGCGCCTCGGGCGAGATCACCAGATCCAGCACCGCGCCCGTGTCCGAGGCCAGCGCGCGGTCGAAGGCGGCGGCGAAATCCTCGGTCCTCTCGACCCGCTCGCCGTGGAAGCCGTAGGCCTGCGCCAGCGCCGCGAAATCGGGGCTGAGCATGGTCGTGCCGGACACCCGCGCCGGGTAGTGGCGTTCCTGATGGGCGCGGATCGTGCCGTAGATGCCGTTGTTGAGGATCAGGATGATCGGCTGCGCGCCTGCCTGCGCGGCGGTGGCAAGCTCCTGACTGGTCATCTGGAAATCGCCGTCCCCGGCAAAGCACACCACGGTCCGCGCCGGATCGGCCACCTTGGCGGCGATGGCGGCGGGCACGCCGTAGCCCATCGCGCCCGATTGCGGGGCCAGCAGCCGCGCCTTGGGGCCGAAGCTGAAGAACTTGTTGGGCCAGACCGCGAAATTGCCCGCGCCGTTGGTCAGGATCACGTCCTCGGGCAGCACGTCGCGCAGATGCGCCGTGACCTTGCCCATGTCCACCGGCGACGGCAGATCGGGCAGATCGAAGCCCGCCTCGAACGCCGCCCTGCCCTCGGCCCGCCACGCGGACCAATCGCCCGCGACCGGGCCGCCCGCCGCAAGCGCCGTGGCAAAGGCGTTGGGCCCGGCCTGAATGCCCAGTTCTGGCTGGTAGACCTTGCCCAGCTCTTGGTCTGAGCCATGCACGTGGATCAGCCGCTGCCGGGGCTGCGGCACGGACAAGAGCGTATAGCCCTCGGTCGAGTTTTCGCCGAAGCGGTTGTTGACCGCCAGGATCACATCGGCCTCGGAGATCAGCCGTTTGACCCAGGTCACCATGCCGACCCCCGCCTCGCCGCAGAAGGTGGGCGAGCGGTTGTCGTACTGGTCCTGATAGCGGAAGACCGACACCACGGGGATGTCCGAGCCTTCGGCAAAGCGTTGCAGCGCGGCGCTGCCTTGGTCCGTCCAGTTGCAGCCGCCGTACAGGATCAACGGGCGCTCGGCCGCCGCAAGGATGTCGCGCGCGGCCTCAACGGCGGCAGCGGCGGGTTCGGGTTCGGGATAGCGCGCCGGGCCGGTCAGGGCGGGCGCGTCCGTCAGGCTGGTCAGCATGTCCTCGGGCAGGGCCACGACCACCGGGCCGGGCCGCCCGGTCACGGCGGTCTTCCACGCGCGGGCGAGGATTTCGGGAATACGCTCCACCGCGTCGATCTCGACCGCCCATTTCGCCATGGTGCCAAAGACAGCGCGGTAATCGAGCTCCTGAAACGCCTCGCGGCCTTTCATGTCGGTGCCGACCTGGCCGACGAACAGGATCATCGGCGCGCTGTCCTGCATCGCCGTATGCACCCCGATCGAGGCATTGGTGGCCCCCGGCCCGCGCGTGACCAGGCAGATGCCGGGCTGTCCGGTCAGCTTGCCCCAGGCCGCCGCCATGAAGGCCGCGCCCCCCTCGTTCCGGCAGAGCACGAAATCGAGCTTTCCGGCGGTGTCGTGCAGCGCATCCAGCACGGCCAGATAGCTTTCCCCCGGCACGCCGAAGCTCTTCGTCGCTCCGAGCGCGACAAGACATTCCACCAAAAGCTGACCGCCGTTGCGCATGGTCCGGATCCCTTCTTTCCCCCGATCTGCCCGCCCAGTGTTACGCCATCCCGCGCGCGGGTTCCATCCGCCGAAACGCCCCCCCGCGCCGCGAAAATTCTGCTTGCGCCCCGGGGCCGGACGTCGTAACCCCGCGCCACGCAGTGAGCGGGCGTAGCTCAGGGGTAGAGCATTACCTTGCCAAGGTAAGGGTCGTGAGTTCGAATCTCATCGCCCGCTCCAATTTCTCCTCATCGGTGGCATGACAGATCGGGCGTTGTTCCGGGGCCGTCCGGCTGACAGCAGGCTTGTTCTCGGGCCGAAAACGGCCCTCCATGACACCATGAGCAGAATCAACCTCGATCAGCTGAGCACCTTTCTGGCCGTCGTGCGGCTGGGCGGCGTGCGCAAGGCGTCGGTCGGTCTGAACCTCACGCAGCCCGCGGTGACCGCGCGGATCCGCAATCTTGAGGAAACCATGGGCTGCCCTCTGTTCGACCGGACGGGCGGGGGCATGCGGCTGACCAAGCGGGGCGAGATGCTTTTGCATCATGCCGAGCAGTTCGAGCACCTGTCCGAGCTGGTGCACAAGGACATTGTCGATCCCGCCGGACTGGAGGGGACGCTGCGGCTGGGCGTGTCGGAAACCATCGCGCAATGCTGGCTGCCCGACCTCGTGGCGCGGCTGCACAACATCTATCCGTCGCTGCAGATCGAGCTGATCGTCGACATCTCGATGAACCTGCGCGCCGGGCTGTTGGGGCGCGAGATCGACCTGGCGATTCTGCTGGGGCCGATTTCGGAATATTCCGTCGACAACATCGACTTGCCGGGCTTCGATCTGGCCTGGTACTGCGCCGCCGGGGCCCGGAACGAGACCGCCATCGGATCGCGCCCGGTGCTGACCTATGCGCGCCACACCCGCCCCTACCGCGAGCTCAAGGAGCTCTTGCTGGAAAAGGTCGGGCCGGGTGTTTCGATCTTTCCGTCCTCGTCGCTCTCGGCCTGTTTCCGGCTGGTCGAGGCCGACATGGGCGTCGCCGCCCTGCCCCGGGCGCTTGGCGCGCCGCTGGTGGCCGAGGGCCGGATACGCGAGTTCGACCCGGGCTGGGTGCCCGCGCCCCTCAGCTTTTCGGCCTCCTACCTGGGCGAGCCCAAGAGCCACATGATCGAAACCGCCGCCCGCGCCGCGCTGGAGGTGGCGACGCAGTTCGATCCGCGGTGAGGGTGGCTCCGCGATCGATAAAAAATCTCGATCAGAAGTGACAAAATCATTCGATTTGCGTTGATACCCGTCTCGGTCCACGCTGTCATGGACGGGGGTACCATGCAGAACACCGATTACGAAACGCTCAGACGCGCCACATTGCCCGATGTGCGGATGGCGATCCGCGAGGGGCGCTATAGATCGCACACGGCGGGTCTGGGGACGGGATGCCTTCAGGCCAATCTGGCAATCATGCCCGAGGCCTATGCGCTGGACTTCATGCGCTATTGCCAGCGCAATCCCAAGCCCTGCCCGCTGGTCGGCGTGTCCGACACTGGCAACCCGATCCTGTTCAACCTGGGCCGCGATATCGACATCCGCACCGACGTGCCCGCCTACAACATCTATCGCGACGGCGTGCTGGACGGGCGCGTGACGGATATCCGCGATCTCTGGACCGACGACATGGTCGCCTTTGCGCTGGGGTGCTCGTTCACGTTCGAACATGCGCTGCAAGAGGCCGGGATCCCGATTTGGCACATCGACAACAACACGACCGTTCCGATGTTCCGCTCGAACCGCGACACGGTGCCCGCGGGACCGTTCTCGGGCCGGATGGTCGTCAGCATGCGCGCCATCCCCGAGGACCAGCTTGCCCGCACGATCGAGATCTCGCGACAGTTCCCGCTGGCGCACGGCGGCCCGGTACATTGGGGCGATCCCGCCGGGATCGGCATCGCCGACGTCTCGGCCCCCGACTGGGGCGATCCTGCGCCGGTGCCCGAGGGGCACGTCCCCGTTTTCTGGGCCTGCGGCGTGACCCCGCAGGTAGCGATCGAGAACGCCCGGCTGCCGCTCTGCATCACCCATACCCCCGGTCACATGCTGATCACCGACATTGCGGAAGACGCGGAAACCCCCGTGCTGCCCGCCTGAACACCTGAATACAACGACTTATCCAACAAGGAGAGATGACATGAAACGCACTCTGACAAGCATCCTGGCCGCAACCACAGCCCTGGCCACCCCGGTTCTCGCCGAAGACCTGTCGGTCGTCGGCAGCTGGTCCGGCCTGCCGCTGCACAAGCAGTTCGAGGCGCCGTTCTGGTCCGAAACCCTGCCCGCAGCGTCGGGCGGCAACATCAACGTGGCGCTGACCACGCACAACCAGATGAACCTGGGCCTGGGCGACGTCTATCGCCTGCTGGGCGACGGGGTTTATGACGTGGCGATGACCGTGGCCGATTACGCCGTGGCCGACGCGCCCGAGCTGGAGGGCCTCGACGTGCCGCTGGTGGCGCTGACCGCCGACGAGGCCCGCGCCATGGTCGACGCCGCCCGCCCGATGGTGACCGACATCTACCATGACCGCTTCAACAGCCACGTTCTGGCCATCGCGCCCTATCCGCCGCAGGTCGTCTTCTGCAACGCCGAGATCGCCGGGCTCGACGATCTGGCGGGCAAGAAGGTCCGCGCCTCGGGCCGGATGACCGCCAAATTCCTCGAGGCGCTCGGCGCCGAGGGTGTGAACGTCAGCTTTTCGGAAGTGCCAGGCGCGCTGCAGAAGGGCGTGGTCGACTGCGCCGTAACCGGCGCCGGGTCGGGCTATTCCGCCGGCTGGTGGGAAGTGTCGACGCATCTGCTGCCGATCCCGCTGGGTGGCTGGGACAGCGTCGTGACCGCGATGAACATGGACAAGTGGATGAGCCTCGACGCCGACACCCAGGCGCTGATCGCCGACCAGATCAAGACCGAGTTCGAAGACCCGGCCTGGGCCGTGGCGCAGGACGCGCTGGTCAACGACATCGCCTGCCTGACCGGCAACGGCGACTGCCCCGCAGGCGAGGCCCGCGACATGACCCTGGTTGAGGTGTCCGACGCCGATTTCGCCAAGGCCCGCGACGTGCTGGTGAACGAAGTTCTGCCCGAGTGGGCCGAACGCGCCGGCGCCGACTGGGCCCAGCGCTGGAACGCGTCGGTCGGCGAAGTGGTCGGCGTCAAGATCAACTGAAGCTGACCTGAAGACCTGAAAGAAAGGCCCCGACATGGCACATTCGATGCTGAACACGTTGCGCAAGCTCAACCACTGGGTGGCGATCCTGGTGGGGATACTGCTGCTGCTCTGCGCCGCGTTCGTTCTGGCGGATATCGTTCTGCGCCAGGTCGGGGCCTCGTTCGGGGGCACCGACGAGATCAGCGGCTATGTCATGGCCATCGCCACCTCCTGGGGGATGGGCTTTGCGCTGCTGGAACTGGGGCATGTCCGCATCGATCTGCTGCGCAGCCGCGTCGGCGCACGCGGGCGGGCGCTGTTCGATCTTTTGTCGATGCTGGTGCTGTCGGTCACGATCACCCTCATAGCGGTCCGCTGCTGGCCGGTGCTGGAACGGTCGCTGACCAATTCCTCGCGCGCCAACACGCCGCTTGAAACACCGCTGGCGCTGGTGCAGGCGCCCTGGATGGCAGGCTGGATCTGGTTCGCCGCCATGGCCTGGCTGACCTTCATCGCGGCGCTGATGCTGGTGGCGCAAAAGGATTACGCCGCCTCCGAGGCCGCCATCGGCACCTTCGGCGAAGAGGAGGCCGCACTGTGATCACCTCTGTTTCCGTCGGCCTTCTGGCGCTGCTGAGCCTCTCGATCCCGGTAGGGATCGTGCTGTTCCTGCTGGGCTTCGGCATCGACACGTTCTTCAGCCCGTTCCCGCTGATCAAGGGGCTGGGCAACCTGGTGTGGTCCACCTCGAACAACGCCACGCTGATCGCCATTCCGTTCTTTGTGCTACTGGGCGAGATCCTGGTGCGCTCGGGCATCGCCACGCGCACCTATGCCGCGCTCGACCGCTGGGTCAGCTGGCTGCCCGGCGGGCTGGTGCACGCAAACGTCGCCACGGCGACGATGTTTTCGGCCACCTCGGGCTCGTCCGTCGCCACCGCGGCCACGGTGGCCACCGTGGCCATGCCGCAGGCCGAAAAGCTGGGCTATGACCCCAAGCTCTTTTCCGGCGCCATCGCTGCGGGCGGCACGCTGGGCATTCTCATTCCGCCGTCGATCAACCTGATCGTCTACGGCTTTCTGACCCAGACCTCGATCCCGCGGCTGTTTCTGGCCGGGCTGGTGCCGGGGCTGGCGCTGGCGCTGGGGTTCATGGTGATCACCGCGATCATCTGCACCATCCGCCCGTCGCTGGGCGGGGTGCGCCGGGTCTTCCCCTTCCCCGAGATGCTGCGCGCTCTGGGCCAGCTCTTGCCGATCTTCCTGCTCTTCACGATCATCATCGGCACGATCTACAAAGGCTGGGCCACCCCGACCGAGGCCGCCGCCGTGGGCGTGGCAGGCGCCATCGCCATCGCCGCCGCCTTTGGCGGGGTCAGCATCAAGATGTTCGGCGAGGCGATCCTTGGCACCGTCAAGATCACCTCGATGATCATGCTGGTGGTGATCGGCGCGTCCTTCCTGAACTTCACGCTGGCCTCGGCCGGTCTGGGCCGCGAATTGCAGGACTTCCTGGGCTCGCTCGGGCTGTCGCCGCTGATGACGATCCTTGTCGTCGTGTGCATCTACATCGTGCTGGGCTTCTTCATCGAAACGCTGTCGCTGATGGTGGTGACGATCCCGATCATCGTGCCGCTGGTGGTCGAACAGGGTTTCGATCCGATCTGGTTCGGCATCCTGATGATCGTGCTGATCGAGATGGCGCTGATCACCCCGCCGGTGGGCCTGAACCTTTACGTGGTGCAGGGCGCTCGGAAATCGGGGCGGATGTCCGAGGTGATGCTGGGCGCCATTCCCTACGCCCTCGCGATGCTGGCCATGGCCGGGCTGTTGATCGCCTTCCCGCAGATCGCCCTCTTCCTGCCGGACGCGCTGCAGCAATAACGTCCGCCGGAGGCGGCCCTGCTCAGGCCGCGATGGCGCTGAGCGTGACGATGTTGCGCTTGACCAGATCGACCTCGAAGCTGAGCCGCTCGGCCGCGAGGTCGAGGAATTCAGCCGACAGATGATGCGCGTGATCGGCCACGCCGATGAGGATGCGCGCCCAGTCGATGGCCGAACGGCAATGTTCGATCAGCGATTGCGGCGACGGGCCGATCACCGGAAAATCGTGCACCGGCCAGGGCCCCACCGCGCGCAGCGGCTCCGGCACGCCATAGACCCGCCGGAGCCGGATCATCGCTCTGTCGCCGGGCCGCCGGGCAGAGTGTACCAGCACCCGCAGGCCGAAGGCGGCAAAGGCGGTGTCGCAACAGACGAAATCCGGTTCGCTCAGCACACCCGCCTCGTCGTCGCCGGTGGTCAGCCGGTCCGCCAGCCGCCGCCCCACGGCGGGGCCAAAGACATCCTCCAGCGCGACGCCGGGCTTGAAGATGACCTTGTGCGACAGGAACCCGGTGTCGCAGACCACCGACGCGACGGACCACCGGTCGTTTTCGCCGCGCATGACATACGACACCATCTCGTCGCGCGCCGCATCACCACGGGCCGGGACCGGCGTCGCCTGAGTGATCGCCTGCCCGCCCATGATCATCGGCACCTGCCCGTCTTCGCGCATCACGAAGCTGCGCAGCTCGTCCATGCGTGCGTCGAACAGCGCCACGCGGCGGCGCAGATGGCCCGCCCGCACCGGCACCGCCGGCAGGTCCGGAACGGACCTGATATGTTTCAGCGTATAGGCGAGGTTGAGCGCGGGTATCAGAATATCCTGCAGGCTGTCCTGCGCGATGTCGGTGACGGCGTGCCGCTTGGGGTACGGCGCCCAGACCTTTCTGTTGAACAGCGCCGACGGCTCGCCCCCCAGGTTGCCCAGCCGCAGGAGCGGGCGCTTTTCGAGCGAGACGGACATGCCGCAGAACCGCATCCCGTCGATCTGCCCTTCGAAATCCGGCGTGCTCAGAACACCGCGCACCGCATTCGTCCTCTGGATCTGCTTGCTGACAAAGCTGGCGGCCGCGGGCGAAAACACGTCGTGCAGACAGGACGGCGCCACGGGCGCGACCCGGTGCTTGATCCCGGGGCGCACGAATTCTGCATGGGCGACCCGATGCGGCGCCCCTTCGGAGGCCGTTAACCGGATCCATAAGGTATTCTGCGACAAGATCCGACCTCCGAGACTTTTGGAACCGTAAAAAGCACCGGTTAACAAGACGTTTTGGCATTGCCACCCAGCTAACCCCCGATGAATACGGCGTTACGCCGATAAAGCTGTTTGATATCAGCGCCGTAACACGCCGCAACCAACCACACGCACTACGGCCGAACCGCACGACCTACCGGGTCAAACGCGCACTGTTTGGATACTTTTTGACCAAGGAGACGCTGAAATGACCCGACTGACCAATGCCAGCATCGCAAGAATGGAACCGCCGAAAGGTCGTCAGACGTTCGTCAACGATGAGGATACACCAGGGCTGGCTGTGCGCCTATCACCTGGTGGTACCAAAGCGTTCGTTTACCAGTTCAGAGACCCTATCACGCGACGCAAGAAGCGGAAGACTCTTGGGCGGTGCAGTCAAATGGGGATCGACACGGCGCGGAAGATCGTTCGCGAGCTGCAAGCGAAGGTGCTCACCGGCGATACGCCGTTCTCCGCCCCAAGCGTGACGCTGCAAGACGCCTACGACAACTATCAAAACACACACCTTATTCATCGCCGCCCGTCAACGACAAGAACGTATCGGAACATCTGGACGCACGTGCCAAAGCAGCTGGCACTTACGCCACTGGCGAGATTGCGCCGCGCCGACTTCACGAGCGTCATTGATGGCGTTCAGGCGAAAGGCACGACTGGTTCAGCGGTGCTGCTTCATAAGGTTCTCAAAGCTGTGCTGAACCACGCGGTGCGCAAAGGGCATCTTGAGCTCAATCCACTCACCGCAGTTCCTGCACCGGCTGGACTCAAACCGCGAGAACGGGTTTTGTCCTCTGACGAACTTCGGGCGGTGCTGCAAGCGGCGGAACGGATGCCAACACCTACAGGCGCTCTGGTGCGAACGCTCGTGCTAACAGGATGCCGGAAGAGCGAGGTATTCGGCCTGACGTGGGATGAAGTCGTGGATGGCGTGATGGCGTTGCCTCCTGAGCGGACCAAGAACGGACACGCGCACCGGGCGTTGTTGCAGAACTAGGGCTTGAGGCGTGATTGCCCCTTTCCCCGCTGAGATCATGCCACGCGGATGATCTCG
>NZ_JAWHTD010000063.1:0-16184 GCF_032586235.1 Aestuariicoccus sp. MJ-SS9 | reverse complement strand
CCGAGATCATCCGCGTGGCATGATCTCAGCGGGGAAAGGGGCAATCACGCCTCAAGCCCGAGTTCTGCAACAACGCCGAGGTCCGCCTAGATCGGATCGACAACTTTTGCAAGAAAATCTGCCGTGATACACAGCTTTGGGGTTATTTTTGCGCGAGATCACGCCAAGAGCCCATTTCATGCGCGTTCGTAAATGCCCGCTTGGTCCGGTCTTTCACCAAATCCCCAGCACTGCGCGAACGCGAATCCGCTGCCTTCCGGGGCCTCGCGCTGCATGACGCGCGCGCCTCTTCGCGGCGCCGGTGCTCCGATGTCACCGGAAGGATTTCCGACCCCCTCGCCGTCACCGACGAAGAGCGCGACAGGGCTGCCCTCCCTCGCCCGCCAGAATCACGGACCGGCGAAACGGTCGCCCCCCTTGCCAAAAGCAAAAAACGCGGACCCCGCAGGGCCCGCGTTTTTTCAATCGAACCGGCGTGGCCGAAGGCCACACCGCTGGATCACGCCCGCTCAGGCGATCTCGACCAGTTCGATGGCAAAGGTCAGATCCTTGCCCGCCAGAGGGTGGTTGGCGTCCAGCGTCACCTGCTCTTCGGTCACCTCGATCACGGTCACCGGCATCACCTGGCCCGTGGGCGTCTGCACCTGCAGCTGTGTGCCGAGGTCCAGCGGAATGTCAGCGGGAATTTCGCCGCGGGGCACGGCCTGACGCGCTTCGGGGTTGGGCTGGCCATAGGCTTCGTCGGCGGGCACTTCGACCACTTTCTTCTCGCCGACCGCCATGCCCGGCATGGCCTTGTCCAACCCGGGGATGATCTGGCCCGAGCCGACGGTGAATTCCAACGGATCGCGTCCGTCGCTCGTATCGAAGGTGCTGCCGTCGTTCAGGGTTCCGGTGTAATGAATGCGAACGGTGTCGCCGGTCTTGACCTGCGTCATGGAATCTCCAGTGCATGTGGGAAAGATGTGAGTTGCAGAGGCCGCAGCGCCTGCGGGTGCTCTATTTGCTTGCGCGTAAAGATAGACATACTGCGCCGCACATGCAAATCGGCCCGTCTGCGACCTATCCGCCCGGCCCGCGCATATTCGCCCCTTTCGCACGTCCGCGCGCCATGCCACCCTGCGCGCAACGAGACAAAGGGGTCTTCCATGCCGATCACCACCTGTATCTTCGACGCCTATGGCACGCTCTTCGACGTCGCCGCCGCCGCGCGGCAGGCCGCGGGCGAACCCGGCCAGGAACGCCTGGCCGAGATCTGGCCCAAACTGGCCGAGGACTGGCGTCAGAAGCAATTGCAATACACCTGGCTGCGCGCCATCACCGGCGAGTACACCCCCTTCTGGGAGGTGACCAAGGACGGGCTCGACTGGGCGATGGAGCGCGCGGGCCTCGACGATCCGGAACTGCGCGAGCGGCTGCTGGCGCTCTACTGGGAACTGGCCCCCTACCGCGAAGTGCCGATGATGCTGGCCCGGCTCAAGGCCGCCGGAAAAACCTGCGCGATCCTGTCCAACGGCAGCCCCGAGATGCTCGATGGCGCGGTCGACAGCGCCGGGATCGGCGAATATCTCGACAGTGTGCTGTCGGTCGCCGACGTCGGCATCTTCAAACCCAGCGCGCGGGTCTACGACATGGTCGGCGCGCGCTTCGGCGTGCCGAAGGAAGAGGTGCTCTTCGTGTCGTCCAATGGCTGGGACGCGGCGGGGGCGGCCGGTTACGGCTTCACCACCGCCTGGGTCAACCGCGCGGGCGACCCGGTCGACCGCCTGCCCGCGCGCCCACATCACATCCTGACAGACCTCACCACCATCCCGGAGCTTGCCCGCTGATGCCCCGTTTCACCGCCTCCGACGCCACCGGCCTGCACTACACCGACGAGGGCGACGGCCTGCCGCTGCTGTGCCTGTCGGGCCTCACCCGCGACGGTCACGATTTCGACTATCTCGCCCCGCACCTGCCCGAGGGCATCCGCCTGATCCGGCTCGACTATCGCGGTCGCGGGCAATCGGACTGGGCCGATCCGGCCACCTACACGATCCCCATCGAGGGCCGCGATGCCGTCGAACTGCTGAACCATCTCGGTATCGAAAAGGCGGCGGTGCTGGGCACCTCGCGCGGCGGGCTGATCGCCATGATGCTCGCCGCCGCGGTCAAGGACCGCCTGCTGGGCGTCGCGCTCAACGACATCGGCCCCGAGATCGCCGACGCCGGGCTGGACGTGATCAAGAACTACATCGGCCGCAACCCGGTCTGGAAAACCTGGGACGAGGCCGCCGCCGCGCGGCCCAGGGCCATGGCCGGTTTCGCCAACGTGCCGCCCGAACGCTGGCGGATCGAGGTGGAAAAGCTCTATCGCGAAACGCCCGACGGGCTGCAGATCCCCTACGACCCCAGGCTGCGCGACGCGGTGCTCGAGGCCGGGGCGCAGCCCGCGCCAGACCTCTGGCCGCTTTTCGACGCGCTGGCGGGCCTGCCGCTCTGCGCCCTGCGCGGGGCCAATTCGGACCTCCTGTCGCCCGACACCTTCGCCGAGATGAGACGCCGCCGCCCCGACATGATCGCGTCCGAAGTCCCCGACCGTGGCCATATTCCGTTTCTCGACGAACCCGAGGCGCTGGACGCGCTGACACACTGGCTGGGGATGCTGACATGAACATCGACATGATCGAGGCTGCCGCCCTCCGGCTCGCCGGGCAGGCGCGGCGTACGCCGATGCTGTCCTCGCCCTTTCTCGACCGCATCGCCGGGCGGCGGGTGCTGGTCAAGGCCGAATGCCTGCAGCACACCGGCAGCTTCAAGTTCCGAGGCGGCTGGTCCGCCGTATCGGCCTTACCGGAAGATCAGCGCAAACAAGGGGTTATCGCCTATTCCTCAGGAAACCACGCGCAGGGCGTGGCGCTGGCCGCACAGCGGCACGGCGTGCCTGCGGTTATCATCATGCCCGCCGACGCACCGCGCATGAAGATCGACAACACCCGCACGCTGGGGGCCGAGGTGGTGCTTTACGACCGCGAGACCGAGGACCGCGACGCCATCGGCACCGCGCTCGCGGCCGAGCGCGGGCTGACGCTGATCAAGCCTTACGACGAGCCCCAGGTCATCGCCGGGCAAGGCACCACCGGGCTCGAGATCGCCGAACAGGCGGCCGAAGAAGGTGTGACCGAGGCCGACGTTCTGGTCTGCTGCGGCGGCGGCGGCTTCAGCTCCGGCATCGCGTTGGCCTGCGAGGCGCGCGCGCCGGGTTTGCGCGTGCGCACCGTCGAGCCCGAGGGGTTTGACGACGTGGCCCGCTCGCTCCGATCCGGCGGGATCGAGAGGAACAACCGCGCCTCCGGCAGCCTTTGCGACGCGATCGTCACGCCGCAGCCCGGCAAACTGACCTTCCCGATCCTCAAGCGGCTCTGCGGCGCGGGGCTTGTCGTCAGCGATGCCGAAGCCCAGCGCGCCATGGTCCATGCCTTTGCCCGGCTCAAGCTGGTGGCCGAACCGGGCGGCGCCGTTGCGCTGGCCGCAGCACTCTTTCGCGCCGATGAGATCGAGGGCGACGCGGTGATCGTCACGATCTCGGGCGGGAACGTCGATGCCGGGCTTTATGCCGAAACGCTGACGACCTATGGGGACGAGGTGTGACGCATCTGTCAGTCCGACCAAGCGAGAAATGAGTTTGTTTATTTTTATCATGCCGTTACCAGGCATACCTAAGAGATCACTTCAAGCAGCCCGGCCATGCGGCCCGGCACCGCACTGACGACCAAGGGAGGATAACGATGCAGATGGCAGACCTCGGCGGGCTTCGCCTGCATTACCGGATCGACGGGCCAGAGGACGGCGCGCCGCTGGTGTTCGCGAATTCGCTCGGCACAGACTTCAGGCTTTGGGATAAGATCGTCCCGCAACTACCTGATGGTCTGAGGATTTTACGCTTCGACAAGCGTGGGCACGGGCTGTCGGATTGCCCACCGGGCCCCTATTCCATGGGCGCGCTGGTGACCGACACCGAACGGCTGATGGACCAGCTCGGCTTTCGCGATGCGCTCTTTGTGGGTCTGTCGATCGGCGGCATGATCGCGCAGGGGCTCGCCGCCAAGCGCCCCGACCTGATCCGCGCCATGGTGCTGTCCAATACCGGCGCCAAGATCGCCACCCGCGAAATCTGGGGAGACCGGATCGCAGCCGTGCACCAGGGCGGGATCGAGGCCATCGCCGACGCCACAATGAGCCGCTGGTTTTCCGACGGCTTCCGGCAGACTGATGAATTCCCCGCCTGGCGGCACATGCTGACCCGCACGCCGCAGGAGGGCTATGTCGGCTGTTCCGAGGCCATCGCGGGGACCGATTTCATCACCCCGACCTCGGGTCTGCGCCTGCCGACGCTGGGCATCGCAGGGTCCGAGGACGGATCGACCCCGCCCGATCTGGTGCGCGAAACCGTCGATCTGATCCCCGGCTCGCGCTTTCACCTGATCCGCGGCGCGGGGCATCTGCCTTGCGTGGAAAAGCCCGAGGACTACGCCCGGGCGCTGAATGAGTTCATCGAGGCGCAGGGCCATGTCTGACGCGCCCGCCGCAGCGAACGGAGGACGCCCATGAACATCCTTCTGGTGCACGGATCGGCCCACGGCGCCTGGTGCTGGCGCAAGCTGCTGCCGCAGCTCACCGCGCGCGGCCACAAAGCGCGGGCCATCGACCTGCCGTCGCACGGCGACGATCCGACCCCGCTGACCGATGTGACGCTGGACCGTTACGCGCAGGCGATCCTCGACGCGCTCGATGGCCCGACGATGGTGGTGGGGCATTCCATGGGCGGCTATCCGATCTCGCGCGCCGCCGAGATGGACCCGTCCAGGATCGCGCATCTGGTCTATCTTTGCGCCTATGTGCCCTGGCCCGGGATGGGCCTGGTGGACATGCGCAAACGCGCGCCGCGCCAGCCGCTGATGAAGGCGGTGCGGCTGGCCGAAGACGGGCAGAGCTTCACCATCGACCCGGCCCATGCGCGCGAGGTCTTCTACCACGATTGCAGCGATGCCGACGTGGCCTTTGCCATCGACCACCTCTGCCCGCAGGCAGTGCTGCCGCAGGCGACGCCGGTCGAGCTGGGCGCAAACTGGGAAAGCGTGCCGCGCAGCTACGTGATCTGCGCCGAGGACGGCGCGATCCCGTCCGAGTTTCAGCATACCATGGCCGCCGATTTTCCGCCCGAACGGGTGCACGAGATGCCGACCTCGCATTCGCCGTTCCTGTCCGACCCCGAGGGCCTGGCCGACCTCATCGACCACATCGCCACAGAGGCCGCCGCATGACCGCCACACCTTTCGACAGCGCGTATCTGAACAAGCTCTTTCCCACCGGGGACGTGGGCCGGCTTTTTTCCGACAGCGCCGAGATCCGCGCGCTGATGATCGTCGAGGGGTCGCTGGCCAAGGTGCAGGGCGCGCGCGGGGTGATCCCCGAGATCAGCGCCCGCGCGATCCATCGCGCCAGTCTCGAGCTGCAGATCGACCCGGCGGGGCTGGCCGGGGCCACGGGGCAAAACGGCGTGGCGATCCCCGCGCTGGTGGCCGCCTTCCGCGAGCTGATGCAGGCGCCCGAACATGCGCAATACATCCATTGGGGGGCCACGTCGCAGGATATCCTCGACACCGGGCTGATGCTGCGGATGCGGCAGGTGCTGGCGGCCTATGAGTCGGCCCTGCGCGATACGCTGGCCGCACTCGCCGATCTGGCAGAGGCCCACGCCGATCTGCCGATGGCCGCGCGCACCTATGGCCAGTTCGCCACGCCAACCAGCTTTGGCGCGGTGGTGGCGGGCTGGGGCTGGCCGCTGTTGCAGGCGCTCGAGCAGCTGGAGGGTCTGCGCGCCTGGGCGCTCTGGGTGTCGCTGTCGGGCGCGGCGGGGACGTCTTCGGCGCTGGGGCCGGAGGCCGCGCAGCTGCGCGCCGATCTGGCCGAGGCATTGGGCCTAAATGATCCCGGCCGGTCCTGGCACAACGACCGCAGCCCCATCGCCGCGCTGACCGACTGGATGGCGGGCACGGCACTGGCGCTTGGCAAGATGGGCGAGGATCTGATCCTGGCCACCGCGTCGGAAACCGCCGAGCTGCGGCTGCCGGGCAGCGGGGCCTCGTCGACGATGCCGCAGAAACAGAACCCCGTCGCGCCCTCGGCGCTGGTGGCGCTGGCGCGCCACGCCAACGGGCTGGCGGCGACACTGAAGGGCGCGGTCCTGCACCGGCAGGCCCGCGACGGCGCGGCCTGGTTCACAGAATGGCTGACCCTGCCGCAGCTGGCGCTTGCCACCGCCGCCGCGCTGGAACATGGGCGCGCGCTGGCGCGCGGCGTGACACCCGACGCCGCCGCCATGGCCTCCACGCTCGACCGCTCGGGCGGCGCGATGATGGCCGAAGCGCTATCCTTTGCGCTGGCGGCGCAAATGCCCCGACCCGAGGCGCAGGCCGCGGTCAAGGCGCTTGCCGCAAAGGCGCGCGAGACCGGCGCGCCGCTGCGCGACGTGGCGCTCAGCGCCTGGCCCGACCTCGACCCGGGGCTCTTCGATCCGGCGCGTCAGCTGGGCCAGGCCCCGGCCGAGGCTGCGGGTTTTGCCCGCGCCGCCCGCGCAGCGCTTTGAACATGGCGTCGGTCATTGCAGCCAGGGTCCGGGCCGGTATACACCGACCCAAGGCGCGTGATGCCTGACAACCCGGTCCCGCAATGCGCCTGCCTGTTCTGTTTATCCTGCTGACCGTGATGATCGACGCCATGGGCGTCGGGCTGATCATCCCCGTCATGCCGGCGCTGATTCAGGACGTCACCGGCGGCCATCTGGCCAATGCCGCGCTTTGGGGCGGCTTGCTCAGCACCGTCTTCGCGATCATGCAATTCGGCTTCGGCCCGGTGATGGGCAACCTGTCCGACCGCTTCGGGCGGCGGCCCATCCTGCTGGTCACGCTCGCGGTGATGGCCGCCGATTACGCTGTGATGGCGGTTGCGGGGTCGATCTGGCTGCTGCTGGCGGGCCGGATCGTCGGGGGGATCACGGCGGCCACGCAATCGACCGCGACGGCCTATATGGCCGACATCGCCGAGCCGGGCAAAAAGGCGCAGAACTTCGGCCTCGTGGGCGCGGCCTTCGGCATCGGCTTCGTCATCGGCCCGCTGATGGGTGGGCTGCTGGGCGAGCTTGGCACCCGCGCGCCGTTCTGGGCCGCCGCCGCACTGGCCGCGGGCAATTGCGTGCTGGGCTTCTTCGTGCTGCGCGAGACCGTGACCGACGACATCCGCCGCCCCTTCGAATGGCGCCGCGCCAACCCCCTGGGCGCCTTCCGCGCATTAAGCCGCCTGCCCGGCATCGGGCGCGGCCTTACGGTGTTCTTCCTCTATCAGGTGGCGTTCTTCGTCTACCCGGCGGTCTGGGCCTTCTTCGGAGAGGCGCGGTTCGGCTGGGATCCGCGCATGATCGGGATCTCTCTGGCGCTCTTCGGGATCATGATGGCCATCGTGCAGGGCGGGCTGATCCGCCTGATCCTGGCCCGGCTGGGCGAGCGCGGCACGGTGGTTTACGGGCTGGTCTTCGACATCTTCGCCTTTGGTGCAATCGCCATGGTCACCTCCGGCACGGTGGCGCTGATCCTGACGCCGATGGCCGCACTCGGCGCGGTGATCACGCCCGCGCTGCAAGGGCTCATGAGCCAGACCGTCGGCCCCACCCGCCAGGGCGAGCTGCAGGGCGCGCTGGCCAGCGTCGGCGCCGTCGCGATGATCGTCTCGCCGCTGCTGATGACGGGGATCTTCGCGCATTTCACCGCCCCCGGCGCCGCGCCCTACTTCCCCGGCGCGCCGTTCCTGCTGTCGGCGGGGCTGATCGTGCTGGCCCTGGCGGTCTTTCTTGCGCCCGCGCGCCGCCGCCCCGCACCCTGAGCGGCACGATCCGTCGCTTTCCGGCTTGCAACGCCACGCGCGACTGCGCACCCTGCCCCAAAAGGCACCGGAGACCAACATGCCCCGCATCAAGGCGGCCGTCTGCACGGCCCACAACCAGCCGCTCGAAATCGAAGAGCTCGACCTGCGCGCCCCTGCCACCGGCGAGGTCGAGGTCACGCTCGACGCAGTGGCGATCTGCCATTCCGACATCCACTTCGCCGATGGCGCCTGGGGCGGCGATCTGCCCGCGGTCTACGGCCACGAGGCCGCGGGCCGCGTCAGTGCTCTGGGCGACGGGGTCACCGGGCTCGAGATCGGCCAGCGCGTCTGCGTCACGCTGATCCGGGCTTGCGGGGCTTGTCTCAACTGCGCCTCCGGCCGGCCCACGATCTGCGAGACGCCCAACGACGGCCCCTCGCCGCTGACCCGCCCCGACGGCACCGCCGTCGTGCAGGCGATGAACTGCGGCGCCTTCGCCGAACGGGTGGTCGTGGACCAGAGCCAACTTGTGCCCCTGCCCGACGACATGGCCCCCGAATGCGTGGCCCTGATGGCCTGCGGCGTGATCACCGGCATCGGCGCGGTGGTCAACGCAGGCAAGCTGCGCGCCGGCGAGGATGTAGTGGTGATCGGCGCGGGCGGCGTCGGGCTCAACGCGATCCAGGGCGCGCGGATCGCCGGGGCGCGCCGGATCGTCGCGGTAGACATGAGCGAGGAAAAGCTGGACATCGCAAGGCAATTCGGCGCCACCGACGGCATTCTCGCCACCCGCAAAGACCCATGGCGCGCGGCGATAAAGGCCATGGGCCGCGGCGCCGACCTCGTGATCGTCACCGTGGGCGCCATCCCCGCCTATGACGACGCCCCGCGCTATCTCGGCTGGGGCGGGCGCATGATCATGGTCGGCATGCCGCATTCCGGCGCAATGGCGCAATACGAACCGGTGATCCTGGCCTATATGTCCCAGGGCATGCAGGGCTCGAAAATGGGCGACGTGGTGATCCGCCGCGACATCCCCTGGATGGCCGACCTCTACCGCCAGGGCCGCCTGAAACTCGACGAGCTCGTCTCGGGCCGCTGGTCGCTCGACCAGATCAACGACGCCATCGCCGACACCCGCGCCGGCGGCGCCCGGCGCAACGTCATCCTCTTCGACACGTGACCTTTTCACTGATCC
The DNA here is from genome assembly GCF_032586235.1 of Aestuariicoccus sp. MJ-SS9. NCBI lineage: Bacteria > Pseudomonadati > Pseudomonadota > Alphaproteobacteria > Rhodobacterales > Paracoccaceae > Aestuariicoccus > Aestuariicoccus sp. MJ-SS9. The sequence goes on along the minus strand of NZ_JAWHTD010000063.1, from coordinate 7,087 downwards.
ATAAATATCCCGGGGGGTTTGGGGGGCGGGCCCCCCAACCGGTCGGATCGCGCAAGCGATCCGAAACCATCGACAAGGGCACCGCGCAATGAAACTCCAGGACCTCGATATCGTCATCACCGCACCCCCGGCCCCCGGCTGGGGCGGACGCTACTGGATCCTCGTCAAGCTCACCACCGCCTGCGGCATCACCGGCTGGGGCGAATGCTACGCCAGCTCCGTCGGCCCCGAGGCCATGCGCGCCGTTATCGCCGACGTCTTCCAGCGCTATTTCGAGGGCGAGAGCCCAGAAAACATCGAACGCCTCTTTCGCCGCACCTATTCCTCGGGTTTCACCCAGCGCCCCGATCTGACGGTCATGGGCGCGTTCTCCGGGCTCGAGATCGCCTGCTGGGATATCCTCGGCAAGGCCCGCGACCGGCCGGTCTGGGCGCTTCTGGGCGGCCGGATGAACGACCGCATCCGCGCCTATACCTACCTCTACCCGCTGCCGCAGCACCGGGTGACTACCTTCTGGTCGAACCCCGACCAGGCCGCCGAGGCCGCACTCGACTGCGTGGCGCGCGGCTATACGGCGGTGAAATTCGACCCCGCGGGCCCCTACACGATCCACGGCGGCCACCAGCCCGCCATGACCGACATCAGCCAGTCGGTGGCCTTCTGCAAGGCCATCCGCGAGGCGGTGGGCGACCGGGCCGATCTGCTTTTCGGCACCCATGGTCAGTTCACCACCTCGGGCGCGATCCGGCTCGGACAGGCGCTCGAGCCCTTCAGCCCGCTCTGGTACGAGGAACCGATCCCGCCCGACAACCTGCTCGAATTCGCCGAGGTCGCGCGGCAGGTGCGCATCCCCATCGCCACCGGCGAACGGCTGACCACCAAGGCCGAATTCGCCGCGCTGCTGCGCACCGGCGGGGCCAGCATCCTCCAGCCCGCCCTGGGCCGCGCTGGCGGCATCTGGGAGATGAAGAAGGTCGCCGCCATGGCCGAGGCCTTCAATGCCGAAATGGCCCCGCATCTTTATGCCGGCCCGCTGGAATGGGCGGCGAACGTGCACCTTGCCGCCTCGATCCCCAACCTTCTCATCGCCGAAACCATCGAGACGCCGTTCCACAATGCCTTGATCCGCAACGCGATTCGGATCGAGGACGGCTATATCCTGCCGCCCGAAGCGCCGGGGCTCGGCATAGAGGTGGACGAGGCGCTGGCCCGCGCCCATCCCTACACCGGTGCCGGGCTGCATCTGGAAATGCAGGACGCGCCCTGCGATTACCACGGCAAGAACGACTTTCAGGGCGGCGCGCCCGCGCCCGATGCCTGAGCGCCCGCCCTATACCGGCCCCGACCTCTGCGCGCTGACCGCCACCGAGGCCGTGGTGCTGCTGCACCGTGGCGAGGTTTCGCCCGCCGAACTGGTCGAGGCCTCGCTAAGCCGCATGGCGCAGGTCGAACCGGCGGTCAACGCCATGGTCACCCCCTGCCCCGACCGCGCCCGCGCGGCGGCCATGCGGGCAGAAAGCGACAGCCTGCTGGCGGGCCTGCCGCTGGGTATCAAGGACCTGACGCCTGTCGCGGGCGTGCGCACCACCTGGGGCACCAAAGCCCTCGCCGATCACGTGCCCGAGGCCTCCGCGCCGCTGGTCACCCGGATCGAGGCGCGCGGCGGCATCGTCATGGGCAAGACCAACACGCCCGAACAAGGCGCGGGCGGCAACACCTTCAACGCCGTCTTCGGCGCAACCCGCAATCCTTGGGACACGTCGCGCAACGCAGGCGGATCGTCGGGCGGCGCGGCGGTGTCGCTGGCCACGGGCGAGGTCTGGCTCAGCCACGGCTCGGACCATGCCGGATCGCTGCGCACCCCGGCGAACTACTGCGGCGTGGTCGGGCTGCGGCCCTCGCCCGGCGTGGCGGGCGGCCCGGCCCAGGTGGCCTTCGCGCCCTATTCGGTGCAGGGGCCGATGGCGCGCAATGTGGCCGATTGTGCGCTCTTTCTCGATGTGATGGCCGGGTTCGATCCGGTCTGGCCCCTGTCCTGGCCCGCGCCCGAAACGCCCTATGCGCAGGCCTGCCGGCAGGCCCCCGGCCCGCTGCGGATCGGCTTTTCCGCCGACCTCGGCGGCTTTGCCCCGGTCACTTCGGAAATCGCCCAGGTTCTGACCACAGCACTTGGACAGGTGACCGACGCCACCACGGCCGTCGAGGCCGCAACACCCGACCTGACCGGGCTCGACCAGACCTTCCGCACCCTGCGCGGTCTGCTCTTCACCGCCGAGGCGCAAGCCACCCCCGACGAGGTTCGCCGCCATTACAAACCCGCCTACCAGCAGAACATCCGCGAAGGACAGGCGCTTACGGCCGAAGACATCGGCGCGGCCATGCTGGCGCAATCGCGCCTCTACGCCGAAATGCTGCGGTTTTTCCAAAAGTTCGACGTGCTGGCCTGCGCCGTCAACGGCCTGCCCCCGGGACCGGTCGAAGAGGAATTCCCCACCGAGGTCGCAGGCCAGCCCATGCGCGATTACATCGACTGGCTGCGCTTTGCCTTTCTCGCCACCACCTGCGGACTGCCGGCGCTGTCGCTGCCTGTCGGCTTCACTGCCGAGGGCCTGCCGGTCGGCCTGCAACTGATCGGCCCGCCCCGCGGCGAGGCGCGCCTGCTGCAGATCGCCCGTCATATCGAGGAAAGTCTGGGGCTGCCCTCCACGCCCATCGACCCGGTCCGCCGCTGACCGCCCAGCGCAACGCAGTCCCGGGCTTGACCCGGGACCTGCACCGCGATGCTTTACGAGGTCCCGGATCAGGTCCGGGACCGGGTCTCATCCGGAACGATACGTTACGCCGCCCATTCCCAGGGCCGTGTATAGGCGCCCAGAACGTCCTGCACATCGGCCTCGGACGCGCCGTTTGCCTGAAGCTGCGCCACCAGGCCGCGCTTCTTGTCGTCGGTCACGGACACCACCCGCGCCGGCACCTCCGCCTTCTCAAGCGCGGCGTTGTAGACCCGGGTGATGGCGTGTTTGCGCAGGTCGGGCTTGAACACCTTGCCAACGGCGGTCTTGGGCAATTCGTCGAGGATCGTCATGTGCTTGGGTTGCGCCGCCCGTTCGTGCACATGCACCTTGCAATGCTCAAGCAGCTCTTGCTCGGTCACACTTGCACCCGCGACCAGTTCGACGAAGGCGCAGGGCAGCTCGCCCGAATGCGCGTCGGGCTGGCCGATGGCCCCGGCGAAGGACACCGCCGGATGCAGCAACAAGGCCTCTTCGATCTCGGCGGGGTCGATGTTGTGACCGCCGCGAATGATCAGATCCTTGGCGCGCCCGGTGATCCAGAGATAACCGTCCGCATCCACCCGCCCCAGATCGCCGGTGCGCAGATGGGTGCCGCGATAATAGAGGTCCTTGTTCTTGTCTTCCTCGGTATAGGTGTGCCCGGCATAGACGCCCGGGTTGGCCACGCAGATTTCGCCGACCTCGTCCACCGCGCATTCCACCAGATCGCCATTCGTCTTCCTGACGATGCGCACATCGGTATAGGGAAACGGGATCCCGATCGACCCCACCTTCTTCACCCCGTCCACCGGGTTCACCGACACCAGGCAGGTCGCCTCGGTCAGCCCGTAGCCTTCGCAGATCGTCACGCCGCAGGCGTCCTCGAACCGCTTGAAAAGCTCCAGCGGCAGCGGCGCCGAGCCCGAAAACGCCGTCTTGACGGTCGAGATATCCGCATCCACCTTGCGCTGCATCATCGCGCTGATCGCTGTTGGCACGGTGATGACGAAGGTGATCTTCCAGCGCTCGCAGAGCTTCCAGAAATTGTCGAACACCCCCTCGCCGCGATAGCCCTGCGGCGTCGGGAACACCACATGCGCCCCCGAACAGAGCGCCGCCATCAGGATCACGTGGCAGGCGAAGACGTGAAACAGCGGCAGCGGACACATGATGTTGTCCTGCTCGGAAAACAGCAGCCGGTGGCCCAACCAGCCGTTGTAGATCATGCCCGAATAGGTGTGCTGCGCCACCTTGGGCATGCCCGTCGTACCGCCGGTGTGGAAATAGGCGGCAACCCGGTCGGCGGTGCTGTCCTCGAAGGTCAGCGTCTTGGGGTGCTTGGCCAGTTCCTTGTTGAAATCCTTGACGTCGGCATGGTGGTTGTCGGGGTTCTTGGGCCGGATCAACGGCACGATCCACGACTTCGGCGGGGTCAGATAGCGGTTCAGATCGACCTCGAGCACCGTATGCACATTGGGCGCGTTGCGCACCGCCTCGGACATCTTCTGCGCCACGTCGGTCTTGGGGAAGGCCTTGAGCGTGACGACGACCTTGGCATCGGTCTCGCGCAGGATGGCGGCGATCTGTTCGGGCTCGAGCAGCGGGTTGATCGGGTTGACGATCCCGGCCACCATCCCGCCCAGCAGGGTCGCGATGGTCTCGTTGCAATTGGGCAGGACATAGGCGATCACGTCGGTCTCGCCGATCCCCATCGCGCGGAACATGTTTGCCGCCTGGGTGACCTGGTTCTTGAGCCCGGACCAGGTAAGCGTTTCGGCCTTGTCGTCCGGCCCCGACAGCAGCTGATAGCTGACCGCGTTGCGGTCCGGAAAGGCCCCTGCGGTCTTCAGCAACTGACCATAGATCGTGGCCGGCACGTCGCGGTCCGCCCAGGGCATCTCTCCTTCGATCGCATTGCGATCGGCCATCCCGGCAAAGGCCATGACAATTCCTCCCAAAAAAGCGCCGGTGCATGGCCGGCGCGCATTGTGTCCCTTACCGCGCAGTCTGGAAAGGAATTGCCGCGCGCGCAAGGGCCGGAAACGCTGCGGCACGGATACTATGACGCAACGTCCCGAGGGGGGCTGGGGGGCCTCCCCCCAGGGCCTGCGTGGCCTGAACGCAATCGGGGCTGTGCACGCATGGCGTGCGCATTTGGATCAGGGCTATTCGGCGGCGATGCCGTCGGTGAACTGCAGCCGCGCCAGACGCGCGTAAAGCCCGCCCTCGGCGACCAGCGCGTCATGCGCGCCCGTGGCCACCACGCGGCCTTCGTCCATCACCACGATCCGGTCCGCCTTTTTGACCGTCGCCAGGCGGTGCGCCACGATGATCGTGGTGCGCCCCTCGCTCAGCCGGTCGACCGCAGCCTGCACCGCGCGTTCGCTTTCCGCATCCAACGCGCTCGTCGCCTCGTCCAGCAGCAGCACCGGCGCATCCCGCAGGATCGCGCGCGCAATGGCGATGCGCTGTTTCTGCCCGCCAGACAGCATCACGCCGCGTTCGCCCAGCCAGCTGTCGTAACCGTCGGGCAATGCGGCGACGAAATCATGCGCGGCGGCGGCCTTCGCGGCCTCCTCGATCTCAGCATCGGTGGCGTCGGGGCGGCCGAAGCGGATGTTCTCGCGCGCCGAGGCGGCGAAGATCACCGGGTCCTGCGGCACCAGCGCGATATGGCGGCGGAACGCGTCGCGCGTCATGTCTGTCAGCGCCACACCGTCCAGCCGCACCGCGCCCGCGTCGGGGTCGTAGAACCGCTGGATCAACTGCACGATGGTGGTCTTGCCCGCCCCCGAAGGACCGACCAACGCCACCGTCTCGCCGGGCTTGATGTCCAGCGTGACGTGATCGAGCGCCTGCACGCCCGGGCGCGCGGGATAGGCGAAAGAGACGTCCTCGAACCGGATCTCGCCGCGCACCGGGGTCGGCACCGGCTTGGGCGCGGCCGGGTCCTGCACGCTGTCGGTGGCCTCCAGCAGTTCGACCAGACGCTCGGTCGCGCCCGCCGCGCGCTGCAGCTCGCCGAATACCTCCGACAGCGCGGCCACCGCGCCCGCCACCATCACCGCGTAGATCACGAACTGAATGAGCGCGCCCGCGCTCATGTCGCCCGCGCGCACGTCCCAGGCCCCGATCCAAAGCACGCCGACAACCCCGGTGAACACTAGGAAGATGACGATGGCCGTCATCAGCGCCCGGGTCCAGATGCGCCGGCGCGCGGCGTCAAAGCTTTTCTCGGTCACCTCCGCGAAGCCCGCCTTCGAGATCGCCTCGTGCGTGAAAGCCTGCACCGTCTGAACGCTCAAAAGCGCCTCGGACGCATTGCCCGACGAGGCCGCGATCCAGTCCTGGTTCTCGCGGCTCAGCACCCGCAGCCGGCGCCCCAGCGTCAGGATCGGAACCACCACCGCTGGCACGATCAAGAGCACCAGCCCGGTCAGCTTGGCGCTGGTGAAGAGCATCAGGATCAGCCCGCCCACGAACAGCAGGACGTTGCGCAAGGCGATGGAAATGGACGATCCGATCACCGACAGGATCAGCGTGGTGTCGGTGGTGATGCGGCTCAGCACCTCGCCGGTCATGATCTTTTCATAAAACGACGGGCTGAGCCCGATCACCCGGTCGAAGACCGCCATCCGGATGTCCGCGACCACCCGTTCGCCCAGCCGCGTGACCAGCGCATAGCGCAGCGCGGTGCCCACGGCCAGCAGCGCCGCGATCCCCAACGCCGCGGTGAAGTAGAGATCGAGCAGCGTGCCGTCCTCGACCCTGAAATTGTCGACCACGCGCCGCACCGCCATCGGCAGGATCAGCGACACGCAGGCCGTGCTGACCAACGCCAGTATCGCCAGCATCAGCAGGCCGCGATAGGGCAGAAGAAACGGCCAAAGCCGCCCCAACGAGCCCAGTTTCCTGGATTTCTCGCGCTCTCCCTCGGACGTGGCCGGGGTTTCGTTCCGGGCCATGGCCCCTCCCTTCAGTCTTTGGCAGATGTTTCTGACACTGCGACCCGGTGGTCAAGCGGTGCATTGCCACAGGCAAGGGACGGATTTGGGAAAGAGCGTGGAGCGGGCGGCGGGAATCGAACCCGCGTCATCAGCTTGGAAGTCAGTTGCGACAAACCCAATTTATATCAAATTCACAATGACATACACAAACCACGCCAAAGCATTTGCAGGTGAAGTGTCGGAAAATAGTTTTTGGAGCGGGCGGCGGGAATCGAACCCGCGTCATCAGCTTGGAAGGCTGAGGTCTTACCACTACACAACGCCCGCTCAGCGCGTTAGGCCTATGACAGACGCCTTCAGAGGTCA
>NZ_JAWHTD010000062.1:0-17682 GCF_032586235.1 Aestuariicoccus sp. MJ-SS9 | reverse complement strand
GCAGGGTTTTCAATGGAATCCTATGAAACCCTGCAGGCCAAAGCCAACAAAATAAGACATTTCTCACATAAATTCAGAGCGTTGGGCGTTGTTCAGACCCGACAACTTAGCGTCTCATGTGGGGTTTCCCCATAGACCGCTCGGTAGCGCGATGCAAAACGGCCGAGATGAACGAACCCGCAATCATGCGCAACCGATGAAACCGTGTCTCCCCGGATCGGCATCAAAAGACGGGTCCGCGCAGCTTCAAGTCTGAGGGTGGACAGAAAAAGCGACGGACTGACACCCCGGTATGTCTTGAACGCTCGCTGCAAGGTGCGCGTGTCGACCCGAAGTTCGGCGGCGACATCCGCAATGGAAATCGGTTCGGCGAACCTTGCCTCGAATATGCCCTCACAGGCCTGAACAAGCCTGAAGGAGTGCGAGACGTTCTTCAAAACAGGTTCTGCGTATCCGGAGCAAGAGAACAGTTCCGCAATGTGATCACTCAAAAGGCTCTCGAACAGCCGGGCGCGGCGCGGAGACAAATTGGCGACGCCACGCACGAAGAATTCCTGATGGGCGTAGACCAGAAAGCTCCGCATCGACCTTGCGGCAGCCAGCGACTCCTCGGTGACGATCTGACCGTCGACCTCTCTCAACCGAAGACCATGCGCCGCCAGAAGGCGTTCCGCCGCGTCCGTTGAGACGAAGCAGGATATTCCCTGGCTCAGGCGGCTTTCCGGATTTTCGATCAGCTGGATGTTCATCGGGCCCGGATGGCCAAGAACGACCGCATCGGCTCCAACCACGATTTCATCGCCATTCAATGACCGCCGCAAATGGCCTTCGAACAAGGTATCAATCGAGTAGAATGGAAGGTTTGCGATTGAGAACCTGTGGCCGGTCGAGGCATACGCGTGCAACGTCAACTGGCTGTTCGGAAATACACAGCTTTTAAGTGTCACCTCTGAAGCCGTGTTCTCGCCAATGTCGAAGCCGAACACTCCCATTTCCGACAGAACTGTGTTTCGGGCTTCATCCAAGTTCGACGGATCGATCCGGAGCGTGGATATTTCAGTCACGTCGGTCTCTCAGTTGCTGTTGATCAACACGATATCTTGGCGAGCTCGGCTCTTGTCGATTAAGCAATGTAGATTGGCACTCAACTGCTTCCAACTTAGACGTGACCTTTGCGCGTTCCGCCAGAGCCTCGGACCACTGGCGTGAGATCGTGTCGGCCTGAGGACGCATTCCGAAGGTGCTGATGGCTAAACTGAGTGGCCGCGACAGTGCCGGTAGGCGGCGTTGCCGATGATTTGGGCCCCGAAGCTTTTGCCGAGGTCGGCGTTCAAATCGATCTGCGCCCTGGGGCCTCCGGTCAGATTTCCGTGACTGACTGGACCGTTCCGTTCGCCTTGTCACGTGCGACTGGTGACGCAGCGTACGCTGCGCCTAGGCACGTCTTGTGCATCCGGCTGAATTGTAAAAGGATGGCGCCATAAAAAAACCAATCTGGGAGTCCTTCATGAAATACGCATCCAAGGCCATGCTTCTGGCCACCGTGGCGGCGCTTGCCGCCACCCCGTTAAGCGCGGAAACACTGCGCTGGGCCAGCGCGGGCGATGCGCTGACACTCGATCCGCATTCGCAGAACGAGGGCCAGACCCATACCATCCGCCACCAGATGTACGAGCCGCTCATCATCCGCGACGTGACCGGCGCGTTCGAGCCGGCGCTTGCCACCGACTGGGCGCCGAGCGCAGACAATCCGAATATCTGGGTGTTCAACCTGCGCCAGGACGTCAAGTTCCATAACGGCAACGACTTCACCGCCGAGGACGTTGTGTTCAGCTACGAGCGCGCCAAGACCGAAACCTCGGACATGAAGGAGCTTCTGAACTCCATCGTCGAGATCCGCGCGGTCGATGACTACACCGTGGAAATGGTCACCGACGGTCCGAACCCGATCCTGCCGGCGAACCTCACCGACCTGTTCATCATGGACAAGGACTGGTCGGAGGAAAACAACACCGTGAAGGTGCAGGACTTTGAGGGCGGCGAGATCACCTACGCCACCACGAACGTCAACGGCACCGGTGCCTACAAGCTCGTAAGCCGCGAACCCGACGTGCGCACGATGATGCAGCGCAACGAAGAGTATTGGGGGCGCGAGCAGTTCCCGATGGGCTTCTCCGAGCTTATTCACACCCCGATCCAGAATGCTGCGACCCGCGTAGCGGCACTGCTTTCCGGCGAAATCGACTTCATGCAGGACGTGCCGGTGCAGGACCTCGAGCGGATCGCCGGTGCGGACGGCACCACGGTCAAGCAGGCTCCGGAAAACCGGGTGATCTTTTTCGGGATGAACCAGGGGGCCGACGATATCGAGGCCGACAACATCGAAGGCGCGAACCCGCTGGCTGATGTCCGTGTGCGCCGCGCAATGTCGATGGCGATCAACCGCGATGCGATCCAGCAGGTCGTCATGCGCGGCCAGTCGCAGCCCGCCGGCATGATCTCGCCGCCGTTCGTCAACGGCTGGACCGCCGAGATGGACGCCGAGTCGAAGACCGATATCGAGGCCGCCAAGGCACTCATGGCCGAAGCCGGATACGCCGATGGCTTCTCGATCCGGCTCGACTGCCCGAACGACCGCTACAACAACGATGAAGCGATCTGCCAGGCCGCCGTCGGCATGCTCGGCCAGATCGGGATCGAAGTGAATCTCGATGCGATCCCGAAGGCCCAGCACTTCCCGAAGATCACTGACGGCAAGACCGACTTCTACATGCTCGGCTGGGGTGTTCCGACCTACGACTCGGAATACATCTTCAACTTCCTCGTGCATGGTCGGGAAACCGGAATCGGAACGTGGAACGGGACGGGATTCGACAACGACGAGATTGACGCCAAGATCATCTCGCTGGCGTCGAACACCGATCTCGAGGCGCGCAACGCCGACATCGCCGACATCTGGCGGGTGGTGCAGGAAGAGCAGCTCTACATCCCGATCCACCACCAGGTCATCAACTGGGCGATGAAGGACGGTCTTACCATCGAGGTCGATCCCGAGAACCAGCCGATGATGAAATATTTCGGAGGCAATTGAGGCTCCTGATCGTAGCCTCAGAAGCCTTGAGGCCGTCCGGGGGGACCTGGGCGGCTTCTTACGATTGTGGCCCTCACAATGCGGTGAACGGGTTGAGTTGCGCGCGACGTGCTGTCACACCATTCGGAGACCTCCGCAAAAAGGGGGCCACTTGGGAGAAAAGACATGAGACCAATCCTTCCCCTTTTCCTTGCTGGGGCTGTTGTGGCGGGTGCCGCGACAGCAGAGGAATTCCGCTGGGCCGGGCAGACCGACCCGCAGACGATGGACCCCCACGCGGTAAGCTCCGCGCCGGTTCTGGGCTTCCTCAACAACATCTATGACGGGCTTGTGCGCATGTCGAAGGACATGACGCTGGAGCCGTCGCTGGCCGAATCCTGGGACCCGATCGGGGAGGGAGAGGGCTGGCGTTTCATCCTCCGCCAGGGCGTCACTTTCCACGACGGCGCGACCTTCGATGCCGACGACGTGCTGTTCGCCTACGAGCGGGCGTCGGACGAAAGCTCGGACGTGCGAAGCTGGTTTTCGCCTGTGAAGGAGTTTCGCGTGGTCGACGACTACACCGTCGAGATCTACACCAATGCGCCGAACCCGCTCTTTCCCGCCTCCATCGCCAACTGGATGATGATGGACAGGGGCTGGGCCGAGGCGAACAACGCCGAAAGGCCAGATAAGGAAAACGGTAACTACGCCACGCTCAACGCCAACGGCACCGGGGCCTTCATGATCGAAGACCGCCAGCCGGGGCTGACAACCACCCTGGTCCCGAACCCCGACTGGTGGGATGAGGCAGAGCACAACATCACCCGCGCGACCTTCACCCCGATCCAGAACCCCGCGACCGCCGTGGCCGCACTTCTGTCGGGTGACGTGGATTTCGTCGAACCGGTGCCGATCCAGGATGCCGCGCGGCTCGAGTCCACGGACGGTGTCGAAGTGATCAGGGGCGTCGAGACCCGTTCGATCATGCTCGGGTTCTCGCATGAGGCCGATACGCTGAAATACGGTGCGAGTGCCGGGGCCCCGAACCCGTTTCAGGACGTGCGTGTGCGCGAGGCGGTGGCCAAGGCGATCAACGTCGATGCCATTCTCCAGACGATCTGGCGCGGCAACGCCCAGCCCGCGAGCCAGCTCGTACCGCCGCAGCTTTCAGGTTATTCAGCGGCCAACGACGCGCGTCCGGCCTACGACCCCGATGGCGCGCGCGCGCTTCTGGCCGAGGCAGGCTATGGCGAGGGCTTTGGATTCGGCCTGATGTGTCCGAACGACCGCTACCCCAACGACGAGGCGGTCTGCCAGGCGATCGTGGCCATGTTGGCGCAGATCGGCATCGACGCGGAACTCAACGCCATGCCGGTGTCGAACTACTGGCCCGAGCTCCGGGCCGACAATTTCGACATGTATCTCATCGGCTGGTCGCCGGGCGGCTCGCTCGACCACGAACACCCCTTGCGCTTCCTCGCCTCGACCCCGAACGAGGAAAAGCGCCTCGGGTCCTGGAACTTTGGCGGCTATTCGAACGCGCGGCTCGACGAGCTTCTGCCGTCGATCCTGTCCGAGATCGACCTGGCCAAGCGGCAGGCACTGCTTGATGAGGTGACGTCGATCTACCAGTCCGAGGTCGCCTATGTTCCGCTCTACGTCCAGCCGCTGACCTGGGGCGTGCGCGACAACATCGAACTGACGCAGCGGCCGGACAACTTCTTCATCCTGCGCTGGGTGACGGTGAACTGAGCGAAAAGCGAACGCCGCGACGGGGTTGACCCGCCGCGGCGGCGCGGGCCATCCTGGTCGCACAACGGGGAACAATAACACCACATGCTGGCATTCATTATCCGGCGGGTCGGACAGTCGATTCTGGTCCTGCTCATCGTGGGGCTGGTCGCCTTCTCGATGTTCCGTTTCGTCGGCGACCCGATCGACAACATGCTCGGGCAGGAACGCACGATGGAGGATGTCGAGCGGCTTCGCGCCCAGCTTGGCCTCGATCAGCCGTTTCCCGTACAATACTACCGCTTCCTCGAAGGGGCCATGCAGGGCAATTTGGGGGTCAGCTACAGGCAGGGACGCGAGGTTTCGGAGATCATTCTCGAACGCGCCCCGGCGACGCTGGAACTGGCGGCGGTGTCGGGCATTCTGGCAATCGTTTTCGGCATCGCGCTGGGCGTGTTCACAGCAATCCGACGAAACGGGGTGGCGGCGCACGTGATCATGGCAACCTCGCTGATCGGGGTGTCGCTGCCGACCTTCCTGATCGGGATCCTGCTGATCTATCTCTTCTCGGTGGAACTTGGGTGGCTGCCAAGTTTCGGGCGCGGTGAAGTCACCCGGATCGGCGAGACATGGACGACCGGATTCCTGACCGAAAGCGGCTTGAAGGCGCTGATCCTGCCGTCGATTACCCTGGGGCTCTACCAGATGACGCTGATCATGCGGCTCGTGCGATCCGAGATGCTGGAAGTGCTTCGGCAGGACTATATCCGCTTCGCCAGGGCGCGCGGGCTGAAGGACCGTGTAGTGAACTTCCGCCACGCCCTGAAGAACACCATGGTGCCGGTCGTTACGGTCATCGGTCTCCAGCTTGGCGCGATCATCGCCTTCGCGATCATCACCGAGACCGTGTTCCAGTGGCCCGGTGTCGGGCTTCTCTTCATCAACGCGATCCAGTTTGTCGATATTCCCGTGATGGCCGCCTACCTGATGCTGATCTCGGTGATGTTCGTCGGCATCAACCTTATCGTGGATATCCTTTACGTCTTCATCGACCCGAGGCTTCGGATCGAACGGACAGGGGGGCACTGAGATGGCCGAAGCGACAAACAAAGCCCCCGTGTCGACGGAACAAAAGGAAAAGAGCAACTGGCAACGGTTTCTTGAAAGCGACTTTATTTACTCGTTCAAGGGGTCGCCGATTGCCATGGTGTCCTTCGCGGTGGTCTGCATCCTTGTCCTGTCGGCGGTCTTTGCGCCGCTTATCGCCCCGACGAACCCCTTCAACCCGGCGAGCCTCAACCTGATGAACGGGTTCACGCCGCCGATGGAACCCAACGCCTTTACCGGCGAGAGCTTCCTCCTGGGCACCGACGACCAAGGCCGCGATGTGTTCTCTACCATTCTCTATGGGATGCGGATTTCGCTTTTCGTCGGGGCCGCGGCGGTGCTTTTCGCGATGGTGCTCGGGATCACGCTTGGGCTTTTGTCGGGCTACCTTGGCGGCTGGACCGAGACGATCATCATGCGCGTGGCGGACGTGCAGCTCACTTTCCCTTCGATCCTCGTCGCAATGCTGATCTTCGGTATTGCGAAGGGCGTCACGCCGGTCGAATACCGCGACCAGATGGCGATCTGGGTGCTCATCCTCGCGATCGGGCTGTCGGACTGGGTGCAGTTCGCCCGTGTGGTGCGAGGTGCGACGCTGGTGGAGAAGTCGAAGGACTATGTGGCCGCCGCGCGGCTGATCGGGCGGAAGCCTTGGGCGATCATGTTGCGGCACATCCTGCCCAATGTAATGGGCCCGGTGCTGGTGATTGCCACGATTTCGCTCGCCCTTGCGATCATCGCCGAGGCGACGCTGTCGTTCCTCGGCGTGGGTGCGCCGCCCACCCAACCCTCGCTGGGCACGCTTATCCGCATCGGACAGGGCTTCCTGTTCTCGGGCGAGTGGTGGATCCTGTTCTTCCCCGCCTGCACGCTTCTTGCACTGGCGCTGTCGGTCAATCTTCTTGGCGACTGGCTGCGCGATGCGCTTAATCCGAGGCTGAGATGAGCGATCCGGTTCTTTCCATCCGAAACCTCTCGGTCGACATCCCGACCCGGGCGGGCATCGTCAAACCTGTCGATGGCGTTAGCTACGACATCGCGCAGGGCGAAATCCTCGGCGTGGTTGGGGAATCCGGCGCGGGCAAGTCGATGGCCGGGAACGCCGTTATCGGCCTTCTTAACCCGCCCGCGCATATATCCGACGGGGAGATCTGGCTTAACGGCAAGCGGATCGATGCGCTCAGGGGCAACGCGATGCGGCGTCTGAGGGGCAAGGAGATCGGCATGGTTTTCCAGGACCCGCTGACCTCGCTCAATCCGCTTCTGACCGTGGGTGATCAGCTTGTCGAAACGATGCTGACCCATCTGCCGATTTCCAAGGCCGAGGCGAACCGCCGGGCGGTGGCGGCGCTGGGGGAAGTCGGGATTCCGGGCGCCGCAGAGCGGGTCGACAGCTATCCTCACGAGTTCTCGGGCGGGATGCGCCAGCGGGTCGTGATCGCGCTGGCGCTGTGCGCCGAGCCAAGCCTCGTGATCGCCGACGAGCCGACCACGGCGCTTGATGTTTCGGTACAGGCCCAGATCATCGCGCTTCTGAAGAAACTATGCCGGGAACGTGGCACCGCCGTGATGCTGATCACCCACGACATGGGCGTGATCGCCGAGACCGCCGACCGGGTGGCGGTGATGTATGCCGGGCGACTTGCCGAGCTTGGCCCGGTGCGCGAAGTGCTGACCCGGCCCGAGCATCCCTATACCTACGGCCTTATGGCCTCGACGCCGCTTGCCGCTGCCAGCCAGCGGCGGTTGCACCAGATCCCCGGGTCGATGCCGCGGCTTACCTCGGTGCCCGAGGGCTGCGCCTTCAATCCGCGTTGCGACCGGGCGACCGATAAGTGCCGTGCGGCGCCGGTGCCGCGCATCGAGCATGGGCGGGCGGCCTGCTGGCACCCGCTTCTGGCGGAGGCCGCCGAATGACCGCCTTTGTCTCCATCAGCAACCTTGTACGCCTGTTCGACGTCTCGAAACCCTGGCTCAACCGGGTGATCGAACGGCGCCCCAAGGCCTTCCTCACCGCGGTCTCGGAGGTCGATTTCGAGATCGAGGAGCGCACGACCTATGCTCTTGTCGGCGAGAGCGGGTCGGGCAAGTCGACCATCGGCCGGATGATCGTGGGGCTTTTGAACCCCTCGGGCGGGCAGGTGCTGATCGAGGGGGTGAACCTTGCCAGCGAGACCGACCCGGCCAAGGTCGACGCGGTGCGCTCGGACATCCAGATGATCTTTCAGGATCCCTATGCCTCGCTCAACCCGCGCTGGCGGGTGCGCGACATCATCGCCGAGCCGGTGGCCGCGCGGGGCGGAAAAACCGAGGGGCTGGCAGAGCGGCTTCTCGAACAGGTGGGGCTGCACCCGAGCGACGCGGGCAAGTTCCCGCACGAGTTTTCCGGCGGTCAGCGCCAGCGCATCTGCATCGCCCGGGCGCTGGCCTCGGAACCGCGGCTGATCGTCTGTGACGAGCCGACCTCAGCGCTCGACGTGTCGGTGCAGGCGCAGGTGCTGAACCTGATGAGCGATCTCAAGGACGAGTTCGGCCTGACCTACCTTCTCATCACCCACGACCTGACCGTGGTGCGGCATATGGCCGACCGGATCGGGGTGCTTTACCTTGGTCGCCTCGTCGAGGAAGCCGACCCGAAGTCGCTTTTCGACGACCCCAAGCACCCCTACACACAGATGCTCCTCGACGCCGCGCCCAAGATGGACGGGTTCGGCCGCGAGGTGCCGCCGCCGCAGGGAGAAATTCCCGACCCGATCGCGCCGCCGCCGGGCTGCGCCTTCCACCCGCGCTGCTCGATCGCGACGGACATCTGCCGCCAGGAGCGTCCGCGGATGCGCGACATCCGCGGCGCGCGGGTGGCTTGCCACCTCGCGGAATAGCGCCTGTTTTTCAGGGAAGGATCGTCAGCCAGAGCCAGGCGGTGATCAACTGGGCTGCGATGGAGACGAGCACCGATGACGGCACTGTCACGGCAACTCGGGTTGGCTGTCAGCACCTTCTGAATGCGTCCTCAGGCCGCCACGATCTCACGCCAGTGGTCCGAGAGGCCCTGGCGCGAAGGATTTTCAGTGTGCGGCGAGAAATCAGATGGCGTTGGACGTTGAAGTGGTTTGAGATAGCGGCGTGCGCGGACAGGAAGCGCCGAGCCGTAATGCGTACTTCGCGGATCGCATCCAAACGTGCCATACTATGTCCAACAAGCACATCAACCTGCTGCAACTTCTGAACTATTTCCTCTGGCTTGCGTCTTTTGTTTTCCATTCTCTGTCGTCCGATTCCTGAACATAACGGTGGACCAATTCAGATGGGGGGGCTCAAAGCCGCCGTTTGAGCAAGTCTCTGCGGTTCTGACGGTTGCTTACGGTCGTACTGCGGTCATCTGATCATTTTGCTCAGATGGATTGGAAGCGCCCAGAGCGGCCGGTCATAGACCATGATTTTTCCAGTCCAGTAGACACTACGCGAACGACTAATACTCTGAGAGCAGCGCCGCAGTTTTTTCCTGAGCGCGTTCTATGTGCTGTCTCATTTCGTGCTCGGCACCTTCCACATCGCCGCGCATCAACGCGGCAATGATCCTGTCATGTTCCTCCCAAGAGGTTTTCGACGCGACACCCCGGCGGAGCACGACACCCATCGAACGGCGGATGTGATTCCAGTTTGTTCTCATGGTGTCCCGGATGGCTGGGTTGCCGGCCCAGCCATAGATCATCTCATGGAATTCGTAGTCCAAGTTGATCTGCAAACTGACGTCGTTCGATGCGACGGCGGCCCAGCCACGCTTGAGCATATCCTGCGCTTGCTTTGCTGCATCGGCTGGCTTGCGTAGATGGGCAAGACGGATGGCAAAAGGTTCAAGGACAGTTCGGAGTTCAAAGATGGACAGGAATTGGTCAACGCTGATCTGCGTGACAACGACGCCCCGACGCCCTGTGTCCTCGACGAATCCGTTCGCCTTCAAAACTGAAATCGCGCTGTTGACGGGTTGCCGCGAAACTTGGAGGCGGTCGGCGATGTCGTCTTGATTCAGCCTTTGCCCAGGCTCGAATTCACCGGAACAAATAGCGTTGAGCAAAATGTCATGTGTCTGCTCTGACAGAGTTTTCGGCGGCTTGATCGCATCCATGAACGGACTCCCAGTACGGCACGTAAAGCACAGGCCACCGTGCAGTTCTAGACATGTTTCTGAATTTCGTATACGAAATACCATATGCTTATGGCTATCGAGGGAGGAAGGCCATGTGTGAAGTTTTCGCAGGACAAGACCCTGAAAGATATTGTTCCACGACACGCCGTCTGCGCCTGAACGGGCAAAGCACATCGATTCGGCTGGAGAACGCATTTTGGGCAACCTTGGATGACATCGCTGCGCGCGACGGTGTGACGACCCCTGTTTTCATTTCCACACTGCACTCCGAGGTCTTGGAGCGCCGGGGAGAGCCGTCGAATTTCACGTCGCTGTTGCGGTGTGCCTGCCTGAAATTCATGGAGATCTCCTGCTCCGAGCCGGCCACTGCAATCGCCGCCGAATAAGGAAGATCCTGCACCCAAAAACCTTGCGGGTAGTAATCGCATACTACCCGGCCCCACTGGTCCCTCAGCTATCCTGCAACTCGACACTACAGATTGCAGGAGCGCACCTTGGCCAAACAGATACACTCCATGATCCGCGTCCTAGACGAGGATCGTTCCGTTCAATTCTACGACACTGCCTTCGGATTGAAAGTTGCTGACAGGCTGGATTTTCCAACCTTCACGCTGATCTATCTCAGCAACCCGGAAACCGAGTTCGAGCTCGAGCTGACCGTGAACAAGGATCAGACCGAGCCCTACGAACTGGGCAATGGCTATGGCCATCTTGCGGTATCGGTCGACGACCTGGATGCCGAGCACGCCCGCTTTGAAGCCGAAGGTCTGGCCCCTCGCAAACTCGTAGACTTCGCACCCGCCGGCGAGACCGTCGCGCGGTTCTTTTTCGTGGCCGATCCCGACGGGTACCAGATCGAGGTGCTCCAGCGCGGTGGTCGGTTCAAATGACATCAATGGGAGGAATAATGATGTCTGATATTGTCAGCCCCAAGGGGCTTACACGGCGCCAGCTCTTGTCGCGGGCGACCGCTGCGGGCGCATCCTTCGTGGTCGGCTCAGGCTTTCTGGCCGCACCGAACGGCGCATGGGCGATGCAAACCACGGCCCTTAAGCCTGAAACGATGGCAACGCTGGTGCAGATGGCCCGGGATATCTATCCGCACGATCAGGTCGCGGACGAGTATTACGTCCTGGCCGTCAAGGGCTACGACACGCCGGCCGCCGCAGAGGCTTTGGAGGCAGGTGTGGCAGCGCTGAACGCGGCGGCTCAAGGCAAGGGCCATGCCAGCTATCTCGACGCCGGATGGGAGCGAGACCGGGTCGACATCCTGCGCGGCATGGAGGACAGCGCGTTCTTCCAACAGATCCGCGGCGGGCTGGTCACCGGCCTTTATAACCAGAAAGCGGTCTGGCCGATCTTTGGCTACGAGGGCGCGTCCTTCGAATATGGCGGCTACATCGATCGCGGTTTCAACGACATCAACTGGCTTTGAGCCATAGCGGAGGACAGACTTATGGCTGCACCATTTGATCTGAACGACGACAATGTGGTCGTCATCATCGGCACCGGCGCAGGCGGCGGTGTTCTGGCAAACGAACTGGCCCAAAAGGGCGTAAGCGTGGTTTCCCTGGAGGCTGGCGGGCGTCACTACCCGGAAGACTTCATCAACGACGAATGGGATAGTTTCGGCCAGCTGGCGTGGCTGGACCCGCGGACAACGTCGGGTGACTGGCGGGTTGCCAAGGATTTCTCCGGTCTGCCCGCGTGGATTGTGAAATCGGTCGGCGGCACGACTCAGCACTGGGCCGGCGCGTCGCTGCGCTTTCAGGACCATGAATGGAAGGCTGCAACGACCTACGGCAATGTGCAGGGGGCGAGCCTGCTCGACTGGCCGATCGACCCTGCCGAAATGGACCCGTGGTACACCAAGGCAGAAGACAAGCTCGGAGTGACCCACACCGGCGACCGTCCGGGGCTGCCGGGCAACAACAACTACAAGGTGTTCGAGAAAGGCGCCAAGGCGCTCGGATACCAGAATGTGCATACGGGCCGCATGGCGATCAATTCGGACGACAAGCGTGATCGTCTGATGTGTCAGCAAACGGGCTTTTGCTTCCAAGGCTGCAAATGGGGCGCGAAATGGTCGGCAGGCTATGTCGACATTCCCGAAGGCGAGGCCACCGGCAATCTCGAAGTTCGCTCCGAATGCCACGTCGCCCGTATCCTGCACAACGACGCTGGCAAGGTCACGGGCGTCGAGTATTTCGACAAGGATGGCAATCTGCACATGCAGAGGGCGCGCATCGTTTGCGTGGCGGGTAACTCATTTGAAAGCCCGCGCCTGCTGCTCAACTCGGCCTCGTCGATGTTCCCGGACGGGCTTGCCAACAGCTCGGGTCAGGTCGGGCGCAACTACATGCGTCACATGACCGGTTCCGTCTATGGCGTTTTCGACAAGCCTGTGAAGATGTGGCGTGGCACTACGATGGCCGGCATCATTCAGGATGAGGCGCGGCACGATCCGTCCCGCGGCTTCGTGGGCGGCTACGAGCTTGAAACGCTCAGCCTCGGTCTTCCGTTCATGGCCGCCTTCCTCGATCCGGGTGCGTGGGGCCGCGAGTTTACATCCGCGCTCGACCAGTACGAGAACATGGCCGGGATGTGGATCGTGGGCGAGGACATGCCGCAGGAAACCAACCGCGTCACGCTCAACCATGACGTCAAGGACCAGTGGGGCCTGCCTGTCGCCAACGTTCATTTCGATGATCACCCCAATGACATCGCGATGCGCAACCATGCCTACAAGCAGGGTCAGGCTATCTACGAAGCGGTTGGAGCGACCCGGACCTTCCCGACGCCGCCTTATCCCTCGACGCATAACCTCGGCACGAACCGCATGTCGGAAAACGCCCGCGATGGGGTTGTCAACAGATGGGGTCAGACCCACGACATCGCGAACCTGTTCGTCTCGGACGGCTCGCAGTTCACCACCGGCGCGGCGGAAAACCCGACGTTGACCATCGTGGCGCTGGCGATCCGGCAGGCAGACCACATCGCGCGTGAGATGAGTGCGCAAAACATCTAAGCCAACGGGTGGCGCCCCTCTGCAAGGGGCGCCGTTCCTCTCAACACCTTTATATTTCAGGAAAATAATATCCTCATGCTCGATCTCGGCAAACGCGTCTCTATCTATCAGCCCGAGCAGGAGGGATTGATCTTCCCAGAACTGCCCGCGTTTCAATCCGTCGAAGACGAGCGACGTCACCGCAAGGAACGGCTCGTCGCGGCCTGCCGCGCCTTCGCTCAGCAAGGGTTCGATTATGGCTTTGCAGGCCACCTGACGGTGCGCGATCCAGGGCGCCCGGAACTCTACTGGACGAACCCGATGTGCATCCATTTCGACAAGGTGAAGATGTCGAACCTGATCCTCGTTGACCACGAAGGCACTGTCATCGAGGGGGAGTATGCGGTGAACCGCGCAGGCTTCGTTCTGCACGCCAACGTGCATGAAGAACATCCCGACATCATCGCCATGTGCCACGCGCACACCACGTACGGCACCGCGTGGTGTGCAACGGGCCGCCCGATCGAGCCGATCACGCAGGACGCCTGCGCCTTCTTCGAGGATCACGTCGTGATCGGAGAGCAGGGCGGACAGGTCGCTGTCGAGAACCACGCAGGTTCGGACGTCGCCAAAGCGTTCAAGGGCGTAAAGGCCGCGCTGCATCAAAACCATGGCCTGCTGACGGCGAGCCGCCACAGCATCGAGTCCGCGGCCTTCTGGTTCATCGCGCTTGAGCGGTGCTGCAAACAACAGCTCGACATTTCCGCTTCAGGGATCGAACCCATCCGCATTCCGGACGACCGAGCACGCTACAGCCGCGAACATGTGGGCAGTGAGTATATCGGATGGCTGCACTTCCAGACAATCTGGAACCAGTTGGTCATCGACCAGCCGGGCATGTTCGATTAATCCTTTCAGGCCAAAACACGTCCGCTTTAGTTGAGGCCAAAACCTGTGACACCCCAAGCATTTGATCGGATCTGCAAGAAAGAGGGCTACGGCGCACCCAAACAGGTGCGTTTCGAAGCGCTGGCCCGCAGCGCGCCACACGTTCACGATCAAGTGTCTTTCGTCTATTTTCTGGAAGGTGAATTCATCCTCAATCCAGCAGATGGCGCCCCACGTTATCTTGCGGGCAAGACCTGTTTTATGGAAAAGAATATCGAACATGCCGAAGAGGCGGGTAAAGACGGCGCGGTGACCCTCGTCACTCGGAAATGGCAATTCGGCAAATGTTTCCAAGATCCAGCCGTGCGCCCGGTCCCGCGGCAACATCCTCTTTAATCGTGTAGGTGAGCAAGCGACTATTGACAGCCCAAATCCAGGAAACGCGCCGGCGCGTCATACCAACTTCCTGAAGGTGAGCGCGCCGAGTTCACGGCGTTACAAAAAATGAGCGCGCCAGGTGGCCAGCCACAAGCGCGCTCTACCTCATCCGACGCTGCAAGGGCTTGTAGGTCCGGCACCCTCGCAAGACCGGTGTTTCTTTTGGAGAACGCCACTTCGGGCGACGTGGCAGCGTCAATTGGGAAGTTTTAAGTTTCGGGATGTTTGAGGAATTCGTTCTCTGCCCAACCCTCTACGCGAGGCGGATCCACCGAACTCGTCTTGCAGTTCTCTGCGCCAACAGAATAACGCCCGTTTTGTGCGCTTCTCGGACGCAGCGGGGTAATCCCCCCGATCTAAAAGGGGATGCGGAAATAGACTTTCTCGGCAGGATGACTGAGGGCATTCCGATGAAGACGACACGTTTTACCGAAGCTCAGATCATGGGCGTGCTGCGTCGGATAGAGGGCGGCGTGCCTGCTGCCGGGCTGTGCCGTGGGCACGGTATGAGCAGCGCCACACTGTACAAGTGTCGGGCGAAGCACGGGGGCATGGATGCGAGCCTGATCTCCGAGATGCAGGCGATGGCCGAAGAGAACCGGCGCCTGAAGCGGGAGAAGCCCGAAGCGCTGATGGTGCCGGGAGGTCTGGTCCATGGATTTCAGGGTGGATCGCCTTGGGGACGATCGCCAGTTCCGCCTGCTGAACGTTCTGGACGACTTCAACCGCCAAGGACTGGGCATCGAGATCGACGTCTCGCTGCCCGCCGAGCGGGTCGTCCGCGCCTTGAACCAAATCATCGAATGGCGTGGCGTCGCTGGGACAATTCGGGTCGAAAATGGCCCGGAAAGCCTCAGCAGAACGCCCATGTCGAGCGCTACAACCGGACGGTCCGGCACGAATGGCCGGACTTGTATGGTCTCGAAAGCATCGGGGAGGTCCGGCAGATTGCCACCGAGTGGCCCTGGTCCTACACCCATGAACGCCCCAACGCGGGCAATGGCGGGATTACACCCGCCCAGAAACCGAAGAAGGCGGCGTAAGTTCTACGACCAAGCCCCCGCAAAAAACGGTGGGATTACCAGAGCAACCTCGGCCGTGAATATGTTCTAAGAAAAGTGAGTCCGGGATCAAAAGGCGGGTGGTTTATTCAAACTTGCACTTTTGGAACGCGACGAAGGTCTCCTTTGACGGGTCGCACCGCAGCATGGAGGGTGGCCCCTGAAAGTCCACTAGGGTGAAGGTTTTCCGATGTGGGGTTTGGCTTGGGGTTGCGGTTTGGCGGGGGGCGGTGGGTGCCTCGCGAGGTGGAAGGCGCGATGCTGGGCGCTGTCTTTGGGGGAAAGCCTGCCGACGGTGGTTTTTTTGCGACAGTCGCGGGCGTGCTCGGGTTCGGGCACGAGGTTCCGGGCCCGGAGCTGACGTCAACGATCGCCGCGGCGCCGTGGCCTGCAAATCCCTGATGATGCCTTGATCCGGTGTGCTGCGGGTGATGGGGCAAACAGATGCCGGTCCGGCTGCGGGGTGCGAACCGGCAATGCGTCCGCCCTTGTCGGCGGGCGTGTCGTCATGCGGCCTGGTTCCGGGGAGGTGTGCGCGATCCGGGGACGTGGCCGCGCGGGAAGACTTCGACGATGCGCATTGGCCCGCCGCAGTCGGGGCATGGTTCCCTGAGCGTGAGGGGCGGCGCGGGATCGTGTTCTGCGGCCTCCGGGTGCGCGCGGCAGCGCCGTGCAGTGCCCTGATCCGCGCCATCTGGGCCTTTCTGCCCGCTTCGGCGGGGAGGCCGCAATGGCGGATGCGGTGAACGCGGTCAGGCAGGACATGGAGCGGGAAGCGGCGGATGAACGCGACCGTCTCGAGCCGCATCGCCTTTTGCCTGTTGCCATCCCTGATCCTGCAATCCTTCCAGCGAAAGACTGCCGCGCCGGCATCGGCGCTGTTCAGGCAGCGGTTCGAGATCGCCACCCGGTGAGTATACCGGCCGGGCCAAGAGAGCGCCGCCTGGGGTCCGCCGAAGGCCGGTCTGGCATTCACGACCCATTCGGACTTGCAGAGCGGCGCGAGGTATCCGGCAACGGCCTCTGTGTCGGCCAGACCGGCGAGGTCACCGAAGAAAGAGAGCCTGCCGGCGTCCTGTAGCGCCATCGGCCCTTCGATGAACAGGCGCCGGAACGGCCGTGACAACACCCGCATATGCCGAAGGAACCCCGACCTGCAGGCGACCCGCCGGGACCCATCCGGCGAGAGACATCCGCCCGGAACGATCGTGTGGATGTGAGGGCGATGGGTGAGTGCCGATCCCCAGGTACAGAGCACGCGGGCCATGCCGACGCGCCCGCCCGGGCGCCTGGGACCGGCGGCGACGGTCATGACCGTTTCCGCCGAAGCGCGGAACGGCACCCCGTAGAGCGCCCGCTTGTTCCGGAACGCGGTCCGCGCGATCTCGGCCGGCAGGGTGAAGACGACGTGGAAATACTCCACCGGCAGCAAGCCCTGGGCACGGGCCTCCATCCAGTCACGCGCGGCCGGCCCCTGGCACTTGGGACAGTGCCGGTTCTTGCACCTGTTGCAGGCGATATGCTGATGGCCGCATTCGGCGCAGGCCGCCACATGCCCGCCGAGCGCCTCGGTCCGGCAGGTCTCGATCGCCGACATGACCCTGGGCCGGGTAAGGCCGACACGCGCCGCATTGGCCCGCCGCCACGCGGGGCCGTCGTGCTGCAGGCACGCCTCTGGCGTGACGGGCGCGAAAGATGTCGGCGATCTCCAGCCTCGGCCGGGGCACCCCGGCACCCGGCCACTCCAGGCTTCGCTTCAGGGCCTGGTCCTGCAGCTTGGCCAGCACCTCGCAGGGGCTGAGCGTATCGCGGATCGTCCCGGTCGCGACATGGGTGTACCGCGCCGTCGTCGTCAGCCTGGCATGGCCGGGCGGAACCCGGATCACCCGCACATCCACCTGCCCGGCAGGCGATTGCAAAGCCATCTGCCGGGAGGGGGGGCTGGCCCCCGGCAGATGGGTGGCAAAGCTGTGGCGGAGCCTTTGCAGGGTCGCCGGTTTGCCGATCCCGGCCATGCATTGCCCGGCAGTGCATCACGAAGTGATGTCGCGAGAGCGTGCTTGGCCGAGGCTGACGCCCGGTTCAGCTGCCGCGGCGAGATCGGGTCGATCTTCGGCTTGCCCGGGAACGGCCAGCCTTCGGGCCGGGCCTCGCGCCACCGGTCGCGCAGCAGCTCCGGAGGGCCGGGTGACAGCATCGCCTTGCGATCCTTCCGGCCCTTGCGCTGTTC
>NZ_JAWHTD010000061.1:0-18362 GCF_032586235.1 Aestuariicoccus sp. MJ-SS9 | reverse complement strand
TCTCTTCCCGCCAAACGAGTGCAGAAACCTCTTCAAGGCTGCCGGATATGTTGCAGATTAAATGGACGACGCTCTAACTTGGCCATATCCACGAGGCGCCCCATGCAATTCTCTGTCCACACCGCGAAAACGCAATTGTCCAGGCTGATCGACGCCGCGCTGGCGGGCGAAGAGGTCGTGATCGCCAAGGGCTCGAAACCGGTGGTGCGGCTGGTCCCGGTGGCGCAATCGGGGTTCCGGCTGGGGATGTGCAAAGGCCGGTTCGGCCCGCTGCCCGACTTCCTGGAGCCCGAACCCGAGGACATGCTGGAGGCCTGGGAAGGCGGCGCGTGAGCGCGGTTCTGCTCGATACCCATGTCTGGGTGTGGTCCTTTGCCGACGACAGCCTGCTGTCCGAGAGGGCGCGCGCGGCGACGCCGAACCTTGTGGATATCCGGCCAGATCGCGGTTCTCAAACGCACCAATAGCTTCCGCAACAAGTTCGAGCGCTACATCTCCAAGGATCGACACAACGCGCATCTGCGCGGCTGGGCCTACACCGCGATCGCGGCCAAGATCGCATGCACCGTACACGCCGTGGTCAATCACGGCGAACCCTATCTCCGTGCAGGGGCTTTGGTCTGTTTTTGGGGAGCTGAGCGACGGGAACCTCGGGAGGAATTCTGACAATATACCTTATTATATCAATGTCTTGAATGGTTTTTGGGTCTTAGAGATCACAGATTGCACCGATGGCTTCGAAGACCTCGGTGAAGGTTCATGGTTCCTGTCCACGGACGACGCTCGGGCTCGTATCAACAACTGGAGAATTGGCTACACCGAAACCAGGCCGCACTCATCGCTCGGAAACTTGACGCCGAGCGACTTTGCGGCCCAACTGAAGGAAACCCGAAAGGTCGCATGAAGACCGGAGCCGAAACGGGGTGAGCTCCAAACCGACCATGGATTAACAATCAACCTGGACCACCCAATGGGGGCTCATTACTGTATCCACCCTGATCCGCTACATAAGGATTTCTAACGGATCGCACTCGAAGGCTGTTTCACCAACCGCAGTTTTTATAATTGCTTTCCATACATCTACGAGCAGTACCTTGCGCTATGAAAATGTCATCGGACCGCAATGCTCTGGCCATGGCATCTCTTCGCCTAACCGCTTCGTCGCTACCGTTCGCCACGGCAATATTGTACCACATGTGCGCACGTACGAAGTCCTGTAGAAGGCCTTGACCTTTTTCGTACATTGACCCAAGAGCAAGCTGCGCCTCGGCTTCTCCCTGCTTTGCAGCTAGTCTTAACCACTTTAAAGCTTCGGAATAGTCCTGTGGAACTCCATAGCCGTTGCGATACATTACCGCGAGTGCGTACTGCCCGAATGCGTGTCCCTGATCGGCAGCAAGCTTGAACCACCTTAAAGCTTCAGCTTCATTCTGAGGAACGCCTTGGCCTTTCAGGTAAATGGCACCAAGAGCAAGTTGCGCCTTCGCGTCGCCCTGCTCAGCCAAAGGTTTGAACTCTTGAAACGCCGTAGCATAATTCCCCGCTTCATACGCGGCATTACCCTTATCGATGTCCTGTTGTGCCGAAGCGGCATGGCCAGACCAGGCAACCAAGACAACTGAAACCAAGCCTAAAATATTCATTTCTTCTATTCCTACTGGCCTCCCAAACATGCAGGGCGCAGCCCCATGGGTCAACAACGTCCCAGGCTCTGCAGATAGTTTTGAAGACTGGCACTCTAAAGTGCTCACTCGGCGGCTATGAGGGTCAACGCATGAACCAAAACACCAAGGATAAAGCGAGCACTCCACCCGCAAACCACCATAACCCCGGGCCACTAGTCAGGTGATGCAAGGTGTATTCCCAATCGCTCGTGCCGCCGGAAACACCATCAAGCAACAATCCATACTCGGCCATATCACCCTCCGCAAACGAAGAGGTTGCATCGTAACACAGGTTTTCTGAAGATGCAGGGTCACGGCGAACTACAGCCGCTTTGACAGCTGTCTCGGGATAGGTCTTGAGTCCATTTGGTCGGTAAATACATGGCGTCCAAAGTGGATTGTTCGCGCATGTGTTAGGCCCCGACGGCATGTCCCTAAGCCTAACCTAGACCGTTGCAAATTGTCCGAAAGCCATGGCTGTTCTGTCGGGTGCTTCGGATATCCAGAACCCCTTATTGGCCCGCCGTGACGCCATCAAGGGGTATTCACTTCATGGAAGTGTGACTCCGAAGGGAGAGCCTCGTCTCCTAATTCATCGTCTGTGGCGGACCCGGCAGGTCTAGGGCAAAGGCCTGACTTTGTGGCGCGTTAACGAATGCCAAGCCAAGTATCGCAAGCGTCACGAACAACGCAGTGAATACCAGCCCATTCAGGAGAACGCGCTGCACGGATCGAGCGATCCGGTTCCTCTCAAGATCAGCTGAGTAGACTGAATGCATCTGCTCTATCCTCATATTTTTTTGAGGATCACACGCAAATGGGGCGATTTTTGGGCGCCGTTAGTTAGACGAGCGAACTTCGGGGTCGCAGACATGTCTGTGGCGTTTTTTCGGCTGTCACTGGCACCGTGCGGGCATTCGCCAGGCCATGGAAGGCGAAGCCGCCCTCCGCGATGGCGCACGCGTTCTCCAACCGCCCTTCATGGAGATCCGGCAGGCCATGGCGACGTCCGCAGCGCGTCCGGCCGCCGCGGAGGTCCTTTACGAATTTCTCACGCACGCTCTGAAGGCGGGCCGTGTCGGTGACATTCTGGAACGGCATGGAGTGAACAAGAGCGCCGCGATCCTGCCTGACTGAGCACACAAGTCCGGCGTCTTTTAGAAAGCTGTTCCCTGCACAACTGCCAGTCTCGGAGCGTTGGACCTGCCGCGGTTTGGTGCCGCTCCTTTGTCAGCATGAAAAGCGACAAGACTTCCCGGTGTCCGACGGCCGGCACCGATCGGTTTCCAGGCGGCGAGATCGACCGGATCATCTTCGTCGCGTCGTGAAACCCTGACCGGAAACGGTACATTTCGGCGTTCACTCAGTTCCCGCTGATAGCGGCACGCTCGCTTGGCTTGCGCCTCGAAGCAGAGAGATCACTGGCATCGCGGAATCCTCACGGCTTTCGCCGCGCGCCGCAGAAATTGTGGTCTTTCATCAGGCCTCCAGAATGGGGCCTTCAAGCAGGTTCAGCAAGTCACCGAAATATCCGCCTGAGCGCGCCGGCCTCGTCGGATCCGACGTAATCGCCACTGCAAGCCTGCGTCCCGGATGCGCCGCTATCACTTGTCCGCCGTAGCCGCGCGCCAGGACGTAGCCGGAGCGCGTCAGGAACCAGCCGTAACCATAGCCCATTCCCGACCAGGGAGAATTCGCACGCACGACCATCGACGCATCGACCCAGTCACGCGACACCACCTGTTCGCCGTTGAAGACGCCACCATCGCGCATGAGCTTCGCGATCTTCAGCATGGCAGATGGTCGCAATGCCATTTCGTTTCCACCGAGGAAATACCCCTGCGGATCGCTCGTCCATGGCGGGATATCTATTCCGAGCGGCGCGCCAAGGCGTTGCCGAGCTTGCGCAAGTAAGCTCATACCCGTCGCCTCGGCCAGCACCGCGCCAAGGATATGCGTCGACCCGGTCGAATAGAGCATCCGCGTTCCGGGCTCGGCCACCATCGGGCGGCTCAGTGCATCGGCAAGCCAGTTGCGCGAACTGACCCAGCCGCCGTAATTCGCGCCCGAGGTCCGTTCGAGCCCTGCGCGCAACGTCACCAGATCCTCGAGCGTGATCCCCGCCGCACCGTCAGTTGCATCACGCGGCAGAAGGCGCGGGGCCACTTCACCCAAGGGCATATTGACCGACGCGACTTCGTCTCTGTCTATCGCTGCGCCCAAAAGCAAGGCCACTATACTCTTCGAGCAGGACTTGATGTTCGCAAAGCGGTTCAGGCCCGGCCCACGCGGCGCTTCGGCAAAGATGAGTTCGTCATTCCGAAGCACCTGCAAGGAATGCAATTGCGGCAGCGCCTCGATGGCGGTGCGCAAATCAAAGACTTGCGCGCGCAGTACGGCCGGCGCAGCCAACGTCGCGCAAGAGAGTATAAGAAATCCACGTCTTTTCATGCCGTAAAGCATGGTCGGTGAACGCTTCATGTCCAGCACCTTCGCTTCACTAATCCGTGGGTCAGGTGGTGCTAGCAGGCTAATTCGAACTAGTCTCCACAGGGACAGTAGACCTGTCCCTTATGTCACACAAAGGCCGCGCCACTCAGCGAGAGCGGCGGCGCGGTTCTGCTTGAAGATGGCTCTGGAGGAGAGGCTGCGCTCCGAGTTGAAATGGTTGAAGACCGAGGCGTGGACTGAGGCGAACATCTGCAAACTTCGCATCCGGCGGAAGCGCTGCATTGCCTGTTCTCGTCGTCGGAATGGCAAGTGGGAATTCTCCGCCCTGTTGTTGAGCCAGCGACCCGTTTCCTGCCGATCCGCCATGCCGATATCCCTCAACGCTGCACCATATGATCGGAGTTTATCGGTCACGATGACGGCCGGTCGACCATAACGCTTCATTGATTTCCTTAGGAACCTCAACGCCGCCTTCCTATCCCTCGTCTTAGTGACATAGCTTTCAAGCACCTCGCCTTCGTGATCGACGGCCCGCCACAAGTAATGGCGTTCGCCATTGATCTTCACGAACATCTCGTCCAGGTGCCATCGCCTTTGCGGCCAGGAGCGCAATCGCTCGGCGCGTTTCCGGCGGATCTCCGCGGCGAACATTGGCCCGAACCGGTGCCACCAGAACCGCACTGCCTCGTAGCTGACGTCGATGCCGCGTTCATGCAGCAGATCCTCCACGTTCCGCAGCGACAGCGGAAAACGAACATACATCATCACAGCGAGGCGGATGATTTCGGGGCTGCTGCGGAAACCCTTGAACTTGGTGGGTTTGGTCATATCCGGAAGCTAACCAGCGACCTGCCCCGCCTCAAGGACCATCCTTCTGACAAAACCCGCCTCAAGAAAAGTTCCTCTGACATGACCCGGCCACGTTGTCCCGCAGCCGCCCGGGCGCCCCCTCGCCACTTGATCTTCGGTTGCGAATGGTCATAGCGTGTCTTGCGGGTTTTGTGATTTCGGTCGGTGCGTAACCTCGGAACGACGCGCACGCGGGAGCGTGCATCAGCAGGCGCTGACGATCGTCGTCTTTCCAAGTAAAGGATCGGGGTTTCCCGGCATGTCTTTGTCTCTCAAGCGCAATATCAGCTTCGCCCTTCTGGGTCGGATCGTTTATGCACTGACGCAATTCGGGATTCTCGCTGCGGTCGCGCAGCTTGGCAAAGCGGAGGATGTCGGCGCACTGACGCTGGCGTCGTCCATCGTGACGCCGCTCTTCTTCTTGACCTCCATGGGCATGCGCGACGTGCACGCCGTTGACGATCTCGACGATTTCACTCGCGTCGACTACGTGGCGCTGCGGCTTCTCGGCAGCGCGGTCGCGGCGGCGCTGACAATGCTCGTGGTGGCGATTTTCTATCGCGATGCGCAGATGCTCGTCGTTGTCACGGTCTTCGGGTTCGTGCTGGTCAAGGCCGCCGGAGCGCAGATGAGCCTGAACCACGGCATTTTCCAGCGCGCGGAGCGGATGGACTACGAGGCGTTTTCCAACAGCGCACGCGGGATTTCGGCCTTCGTCGCGTTCCTCGTGGCCTTCTGGGCGACGCGCAACCTACCCCTGTCGCTAGTGGCCGAGGCGGTGATGATGGCGGTCGGGTATTTCGCAATCGATCGGAGGCTTCTTGACCGGATCGGCGCGCGGACCCGGATGTCCGAGCTGCGCCAGGTCGATCTGCGAAAAATCCTGCGGCTTGCCTGGTGGGTGATGCCCATCGGTATCGCGCTCTGGCTGACCCGTGGTGCGATCAGCGCGCCACCGATCGTGCTGGAATGGCATACCGATTTGGCCACGGTCGGCGTCTTCGGCGCGCTGGCCTACGTGCATTCGGCGCTGTCCATGGTCGCCAACACCATTGGCGGAGCCGCGGCGCCACGGCTGCGGCGGCATTACCGCAACGGTGATCGTACCGGCTACATGAGCCTTGCGAAGCGGCTGGCGCTGACCTCCACCGGGCTTGGCGTGGTAGCGGTGGTCGTCGCGTGGAGTATCGGAGAGCCGCTGTTGGGGCTCGTGTTCGGACAGGAATATCGCCAAGGCGAGCTTTTCACCCTGATCATGCTGGGAACCGCCATTTCCATCGCCGGAGCCCCCTTCGCGGCGGCGATCAATGCGAGCCAGTCGTTCCGTCGCAGACTGGTGACCGCTGTTGCGGTTTTTTCCGTCGCGGGCGTCGCCTCGGTCGTCATGATCCCCGACCTTGGCGCATTCGGCGCAGCCTGGGCGCTGGTTGCCCTGGCCGCGACACAGACCGGTTTGAACATTGTGATGCTTGGCTTCGTGATCAGGAACATGCCCAGGGCATCGGTATGAACACGACACGCGATCTCAAGGCCGCATTGAAAGCGGGCATTGCCCGCGCTGAGCTGATGCGCCTAACCCGCCGTAGCCGGGCGGAAGCGCGGGCGGGCCTCGCGGCGCTTGGGCGGGCGCGTGGCGGGCTCAATCCAAAGTTCGCCGCGAACGCCCAAGCCTATGCGCGCGACGTGCTGGGCTCGGAGCATCATGCGGAATGGTTGCAGCTTTACGCCGAATGCCAGAGGGTGTTTCGCGAGGGATGGTTCCCGGAGACCTATTACCATGAGAAGGTCCGCCCGCGGATCAATGGCCTTTATCACCGAATGGCCGAGTTCCGAGCCGCGAACACGCGATTGCTGGGAACCGAATGGGTACCAGATGCAGCATTCGTGGTGAATGGCCGGATGATGCGGCCCGACGGCACGACCATGCGCGCGGCCGAACTGCGCGAGATCGCGGAACGTTTCGTTTTCAAGCCAGATCATTCGGCTTTTGGGAAGGGGATCCGGTTTCTCGAGGTGCGAGAGCTTGACGGTCTCGACCTTGGCGCGCTTGGCAATGGCGTTCTTCAGCCTCTGATCCGGCCGCACGAGAGTTTCGCGGAGTTCGGAACCAGGGCGCTGGCGACACTGCGCATCGGCACGGTGTTGCAGACCGACGGCACGCCGGAGGTCCGGACGGCCTATCTCAAGCTTGGCCGCGCACGCGAAACACATGTCGTTGCCGCTAGCCAGGTGCGGGTGCCGGTGGACTGGGCGACCGGATCACTCTCGACCGAAGGATTCCTCGCCGATTGGCGGCCGATGACCGCCCATCCGGACACCGGGAGGGCGTTCGAGGGGCATCGTCTCGAGAATATCGCCGCCTGCACGGGGGCGGTTCTGGCGATGCACCGAAAGGTACCTTTCGCGCGGTATCTGTGCTGGGACGTGGTGGTCGATGCGTCGGGCGCGGTGCAACTGCTGGAGTGGGAAGGCGGCGTCGTGAGCTTTGCCGAAGCGACGCAGGGCCCCTGTTTCGCTGATCTAGGGTGGGAGGCCTCCGCCGATGGCTGAGAGACCGCGCCTGCTTTTCGTGGCCAACGGGATCTTGGGTTGGAAGACCTATTCCAGGCGGCTGGAAACAGTGCTGAGTGCACGCGATGACATCGAGCTGTCGGTACTCTGGCGCCGCCCGAATTCGCTGAGCACTCTGCCGGTCAAGCGCCATGACGGGCGCGGCTGGACCGAGGTCATCCGGCGGTTCGACCCGATCACGGCATATCGCGGCTACCTAGGGGCAGATATTCGCGCGGCTGTTCGGCGCCATCGCCCCGATCTCGTGCATTTCGCCGCGCATTGGCCGTCGGCTGCCCTGGGGGCGACGAATGATGGTCCTGCCGTAACGGCAGCGCTCGATTGCACCCGCGAGAATATCAATGCGTTGAAGGAACGGCGCTTGTGGTCAGAGGTGGAATGCCGACGTGAGAACGCGCTTTTTCACGCGGCGCGGCATCTATTCCCGATGAGCCACTGGGCGGCAAGGTCGCTCGAAGGCGATAGCGGGGTCGCCTCGGAGCGGATCACGATCATTCCACCCGCAGTCGACCTTTCGTTGTTCCATCCGCCCCTCGCGCACGATGGACCTGTCAACATCGTCTTTGTCGGCAATGATTTTCAGCGGAAAGGCGGGCCGGAACTCGTATCGTGGGTGCAAGGACCGCTCGCAGGAACCTGTCACCTGCACATCGTCTCGCATGATCCGGCGGCACGTGTGTCGGGTCCTCACGTGACCGCGCATGGCCCCCTGCCGCAGGAACACCTGTTCGGAAAAATCCTGCCGAGGATGGACATATTCTGTCTACCGACGGCGCTCGACATGTCGCCACAGGTCCTGGCCGAAGCCGCTGCCGCTGGCCTTCCGGCAGTGGCGAGCGACATCGGCGGGATTCCAGACCAGATCGTCGACGGGGAAACAGGTCTTCTGGTGCGCCCGGGGGAGCCCGGGGGCTATGTTTCCGCGCTGCGCATGCTGATCGACGACCCGGAGCGCCGTGCAGGCATGAAAAGGGCGGCGCGGGCACGGGCCGAGGCACATTTCGACGCTGCCAAGCTATTTTCGACGGTCGCCGACCGGCTTGCCGAACTGGCGCGGCACGACGGCGGGCGAGCGGAGACGACATGACCGGAGCGCGCCTTACAAAGGCTCAGTTGGCCGACCGCCTTGAACCCTTTCTCCTCGACCGCATGAAGGAGCGACGCGAGGGGTTTGCCCTGCGGCGCTTCACGCCCGGTCTGCATCACAATCGCTTCGACCTGGCGTTCAAGCTTGGCTATCTCGACGGGCGCGAGGTGGGCGGATCGGAATTTTTGCGCGGGCTTTACTCGTCGCACATCCGAGCGTTTTCGCTGGGTGAGATGTCTGAGCCCGGGAATGATCAAAAAACTGATCTCGACGCGTTTGTGACCGGCTTTGACGAGATCCTAGCGGACCTGCAGGAAAACGGCTTCGATCCCGAGCGAAGCCTAGTACCGCTTGCCAGCGACGGGTCGATCCTAAACGGCGCACACAGATGTGCCGCCGCCATGCAGTTAGGGATGGGGCTGACCGGGGTCGAGACCGGCCTGGATCCGGTCCGCTATGATTGGCGGTTTTTTCAGGCGCGGGGAATGACGCAGGAAGACCTCGACGCTGCGGCCATCGCCTATGTCCGCCACGCGCCGCAGGCGGCGATCGCGTTGCTTTGGCCGGCCGCCGGGCGGCGCGAGGGTGCGGTCGAGGATATACTCGGCGGCTTTGCCTACCGAAAGGACCTAAAACTGTCGGCGCGCGGTGCGCGGAACCTGCTGGCGCATGTCTACGCGAACGAGCCGTGGCTGGGCACGCCCGAGGAGGATTTCCCCGGGATCGACGCAAAGCTCATTCCCTGCTTTGCCGGGACCCAGCCGTTGCGTGCGCTGGTGTTCGACCGCGCCCCCGGAATGGACCTGATCGCCGAGAAGGATCGGGTGCGCGCGCTTTTCGGGATCGGCAAGCATTCGATCCATATCACGGACACGCATGAAGAGGCCGTCATGCTGGCTCGCATGCTTTTCAACCAACAAAGCGTCTTCGCGCTGGAACATGCGCAGCCTGCCCGTTTTCCGCAGGTCCGGACGATGGCGCTCGACCTCGCGTTATACCTGCGCGACGCGGGACAAAGCCCGGACGACGCAGTTATCGACAGCGGGATGGTGATGGGGCTTTTCGGTCTGCGTGCGCCGTCGGATATCGACTACCTCGCACCAGAGTCCGGTGCGCCGTCGGAGGCGTTCGAGTGGCACGACACGCAAAGGCACGGCGCCTTGATCGGGGACCTGATGTACGACCCCGAGAAACACTTTCATTTCTGGGGCATGCGCTTTGTCAGCCTGCCACAGATCGCGGCCATGAAAGCGTCGCGCATGGCGGGCCGCGATTCCGAGGATCTGGCGCAGATCGCGATGCTGCTTGACTCGCGGCCCGGGACAAGACGGATCAACGGGTTGATCTACGCGCTGCGCTTTGCCCGGTCACGCCTTCGCCACCGGCTAATTGCATTGCTTGTGGCGATGGGTGTCAAGGAGCAGGTCAAGATGCTGCGGGACCGGCTTCAGTCCCGCAACCGCTGAAGCGCCTCAAGCGCGCCGGAATAGTGCGATCTCGCCGCAGGCGAAGCCAAGCAGGACGAACAGGTGCCGCCAATGCAGCGAATCCACCGCTAGGCTATTGGCGAGTTGCCCGAGGATGATCGCGAAAATCATGATCCGGATCGGCAGCCGCGCATCGCGTCTGAAGAAAGACCCAAGCAGCATTGCCAAAATGCAGCCGATCGCGCCAAAGAAGCTCAGGAAGCTGAGCCAGCCGTTTTCGACGGCGACCTTTAGGTAGAGGTTGTGCGTTGCCAGATCGAAGGCGCTTTGGGCAAAATCATTTCGGCCGACATAGTGACCCGGGCCGATGCCCAGAGGCTCGGCGACGATCACGCCGAAGGCGTTTTCCCAGTTTTCGAAACGGTGGTCGTCGTAGCCCTGCAACCGGGCGCGATCGGCCAGGAACTGGGTCAGACCAAGCTCATCGAGCAGCAACGGCATGGCCACCAACATCGCGACGCTTGCAATCAGCAGCAGGATCAGGACCCACTTGATCTGTCGCCACGAGCGTCCGAACACCAGCATGCCAAATACGAATGTCGCCGCGGCGATTGCACTGTTGATCCAGGCCCCACGGGAAAAGGCCAAGAACATCATCAGAAGGATGAAGCCCGCGAGGGCAAACCCCATGAAGCGTCGCCTGGCGCTCTGGCAACACATGCGGCTGACAAGCAGCAGGCCAGCCGCCGACATGTAGGGGCCGAAGACATTTGGATCCTTGAAGAGCGGCGACAGGCGGAGGCCATCGTCGGATTTGAAATACAGCGTGGCCGGACCCGGCGCGACATGCAGCAGCGCCATCAGGCCGACGATCGCCGAAAAGGTTGCCCCGAGAATGAAGGCCCATTGCATGCGATCTGCCGCGGAACGCCCGAACAGCACATTGAAATGCACGAACACCGGCGGGATCAGCAGCAGGTAGAGGGTAATCAGAAAATACCGCAGGCCGAAGGTGACGACATGCGCCTGGTAGAGTGATATGACGCTGAGCACGACATAGGCGAGTAACAATCCGTAGACGAGATACAGGGACCGGGGGACGTAGAGCCTGCTGCCCGCCACGATTACCAGCAGTCCGAAGCCGAGGGCGAAGAACATATCGGTTGGAGCGGGTTCAATCACGACGACGAAACCCGTGACGAGACTTAGCAGGATCAGCGTGAATGCCGGAGCCTGTACTGACGCATCGCCTCGAAGCGCATTGCCCGGTGCGGGTTTTGCATATGTGGCTCCGCCCTGCATGGCTCAACCGCGTGCGGTTACCAGCACCGAGGCCAGCTGCCCGACGCCTTTGCGCAGGAACCTGTCGACGATCACCTGCGCATCCTCCCGACGCGTGCGGTTCTTCTCGACGATCAGAACCGCGAGATCCACATAACAGGCGAGGAAATACCCGATGGGAGATTCGTCCAGCGGTTTCGAAACCACGTTGATCAGGCTGTAGTCGCGGAACGCAGGCTGGGTGCGGCGCTTCTGCAAAAGCGACAACAGCTTTTCTTCCTTGCCCTCGATCTCGCCTTTCACGCGCAGGATATCGATGCCGGTGTCTTCGTTCCGCGCCATGACGACGGCGGGATCAAAGGTCTTTTCATCGAGAAGGTCCGCGATCGTGGCGCCAGGCGCATCCGGCTCGAGACCCGGGTCGTCGAGGCCGAACTCGAAGACCAGAACACGGTTGCCGGTGCGTGCCTCCATCTGGGCCGTGAGGTAGGCCATGGACAACGGGACGCGGTGACCGCTTGGCGCCACGAACAGAAAGGCCTTCTGCTGGGTGGCCCGAGTCTCGGCATAGAGCGATATCTGGATCTCCTGGACAGCCCGGAAAAGGCGACTGCCGGGCCGCCCGGCCTTGGTCAGGAGTTTTGGCAGATTGAGTCTTCGGTGCAGCGCGAGAGTACCCGCCAGGAACACACTCGGTAGCCGTTCGATATCGCGTTCGTTGCGGACGACCGGAAACGAGGCAGCGAGGAGCGCAGCAAGCAACGCGCCCACGAACACTCCCGACAGCCCGCCGAGACCGAGGAACATGCTGCGGTTCGGGAAGCTGACCGCGGTCGGCGGCTCGGCCTTGGAGATGACGTTCACATCGGGCAGGTAGGGCAGAATGACCCTTTCCGTCGCGTTTGCCTTTTGCTGGTCGAGCGTGGCCGCGTAGATGGCCTGCAGCGCCGATACCGTGCGTTCCTGATCCTTCAACTCGAGCCATTCTGTGGAGATCGAGTCGTATTGGGCTTCGGCTGCGTTCAAATCGGCATGGAGACGGTCGCGCTCGGACGATTTCATTTTGAGAATGGACAAGATCTCGGCGTGGACGGCTTGGATATCCGCGACGGCCACCGTGTCTGCGGAGAGCCGTTGGATCATTCGGGCCAATTCGGCAGACCCGTCCCGGGTGGTCTCTTCTGACAGCCAATCTTGAAGCTCGGCCCTCGCCATCGCGACGCTTTCGTTGTCGATCATCGACGTCAGCGTCAATGCCAAGCGCGCAAGCGCGTCGATCTCTGTCGTCAGGCGATCGCGTCGCTGCTGGATCGACTGGATCTGGACGATTAGGGAATCGAGCACCTGTTCGCCGTTTCGCGGCGCCGTCCGCATCTTCGTGCTGAGTTCGCGCTCTGCGGAGAGCGTCTCTTGCCGGAGCTCGCGCATCCTGTCATCGAGCCATGCCGTGGCGTCATCGACGGTGTCCCGCCCCCGATTGTCACGACTGGCAATGAAGAGCCTTGCCATCATGTCGGCGATCAGGGCCGCCTTCTGCGGGTTCTGGCTTTCCCCGGTTATTTGAAAAACGTAGGTGTCTCGGACCAACTTCACCCTGACCCGCTTCGACAGGTTTTCCGCGACCACGGCGCTCTGGATTTCGGCGGACGGAGCCGGATCGGCGTTGGCGCGTCTTCCCTTTGCATCGGGCTGCCAGGGATTGAACTCCGGATCCGATATGAGGTCGAGTGCTTCCACGACCGACTCGATGAAGGAAGACGACTTGAGGACTTCCATTTCCGTGTTCAGGACGACCTCCGTCGGAGCGACAACATCCGCCGGGAGGCCCGAGACCACGGCCTGACGACTGAAATCGAAGAGCAATTCCGTCGAGGAACGATAAACCGGCGTAACGTTTTGCAGTGCCCAGAGCGCGATGCCGATGCCGATGCTCGTTGTAATAAGAATGACTCCAACCCAGCGCCACATGTTCGCAATACCGTCGCTCAGAACCCCGCCAAGAGTTTCCTCGCGGGGACGCGGCAGATCGCTTCTTTTGATCCCGGCATTGATTGGGCGACTGGAACTCTGGACCTCTTCGCCGTCTTCGTGATCGGTCTGAAGCAGATCCCAGATGGGTTTCCTATCAATCAGATTGTATGACATACGCGCATTTCTATGGAATCTCTGTTCGGGCGTGGTGCCCGGCATAGTAATGGACGGGCGCGCGACCTTGGGCGCGTGGCGTCGGGGGCGCTCCGAGGAAACTGCGGGTCGGAACAGGTGCCTGGATAGGCCCGACACCGCGCCGAAGACGGGTCGGCCCTGCCGGTGATCCCGTTCAACACGAATCCTTCGATAGTACGAAGATCGTCCTCAGAATGATCTGGAGATCAGTCCAGAAAGACCAGTTATCGACATAGCTTAGGTCAAAGTCCACGCGCTCCTGGAAGGACGTGTTGCTACGGCCCGAGACCTGCCACAGACCGGTGATTCCCGGCCGCGTGCGCAGGTACTTCGGCGCCACGGGGCCGTACATCGGCACCTCTTCGGCGGTGACCGGACGGGGCCCCACGACGCTCATGTGCCCCAGCAACACGTTGATGAATTGCGGAAGTTCGTCGAGGCTCGACTTCCGAAGGAACGTACCGATGCCCGGAATGATGCGCGGGTCGCTGCGCAACTTGCGGGTCGCCAGGAACTCTTCACGCGCGTCGGAGTCGGCGGCAAGGAGTTCCTCAAGACGCTGCTCGGCGTCGGGATACATGGTCCGGAACTTGAGGCATGGAATGCGCGTACCCCCGTGGCCCACGCGCCAATGCACGAAAAAGGCCGGTCCGCCGGTCTGGGACCGGACGACCAACACAATGACGATCATCGGGACCAGAAAGCTTGCCAGGGCGACAAGCGAAAAGACGATGTCGAAGAGCCGTTTGGCAAGGCCGCCCAACGGCACGTCACCTTGAGTGGACGGCAGGAGATGGGCGAGGTCAGGGCTGACGGTTCTGGTCGAATGCTTCGAACTGTCCATAATTTCCTCGTAGTACAGTCAATCTTGAATTGTCCGCCCGAAAATATTGGGCGGGCTTTTTGTCCTTTTCAACTGCCCTGACCAGGTCTCGCTTTTTTAACCGTGCCTCATGCTCTTCCAGCCGTTCTGCCCTGTCATAGAGGAAAACGGCCGGATAGAACGGAATCTCGACCGAGGCGAAAGGACCTGTGCATATGCAGCACTCCATTGGCCATGACCGCGACCATGCCGCGGAACGTCGATCGAAGATTTTCCGGATTTCTTGTTTTTGGAGAGAGCCTCGTAATTCGCCCACAGATACAAACAAAGGGATCCCGCTCGAAAACGACCGGAGCAATGACGGAACCGGTGAACGACAGACACGCGATCGAATACTCGATCACCGCACCAGCAGCCCCCGATAACAATGTAATAACTCGAAAAAACATGCACAGACTCCCCTAGCATACGATGCTAGCATTTAGTTTGGGCACGGCAAGGCTTTCCGAAGTCTGTGAACGTTCGGACACAACTAAAAGAACCTTCCTAATAACAACAACAACCATATATTGAATATTTTGTGTTTTCCGTTTCAAATCTGGTCATTCCGTGACCATAGGCGCTGATTTGAATTCTACGATACGACGAGTTGTCCGGAAAAACTCTCCCAGAAAGAAAGTCGGTTATTCCAAAGTGAATCCTTGACAGAATCAGTCTGTCTCTCAGCCGAGTTGAGTCTCGCCTTCGCCGGCGACCGTTGTTCGGGCCGAGCTGCTCGACATTGACCTCAACTGCACGCCTCCGAATGCGCGCTCACATGCGATGCCCCGGCGCGCGGTGAGAGGCAAGATGCGTCGCCAAGCTGTTTCCTGAAAAGACGCCGCTTCAGAGGCTTCGCTTGACGTTCTCGGACGTCGCCTGCGCCGCGTCGCGCTTACCGTTGAAGAACGGTTTGTTCGACCGGTGATCCGTGACACCCAAAGGTGTGCCAAGATGCAGGAAAAACGCGAAGAGGAGCGATGCAAGCGGCCCGCTGACCAGAAACAGCACGATTACCGCGAGAACCGATCCACCGGACATCGCCATAAGAACCGCCGAAACCGTCGACACTACAGGACCTATGATCAATGTGCCCTTGGTTTTCATCATTTCCTCTAAACCTGCCTGGCCCCATTCAGCCCAACGCTCAGAGATCATTGAACCGCCTAATCGATTCCCCGCTTCCACTATTATGCGCTGACTACCACATTTAGTGCAAGAATATTTTCGCCGCACATCATATACTGTTGAGGGTTGTGCTATTGCCCATGTTGTACCCCGGCACCCTTTCGGCCAGAGCGATAACCCACCGAAATCATTCGCAATGCGCTCGTGCCAGGCGCTTTACAAGACCCTTGCAGCCAGATGTGACAAAATCATGGCAGAGAGCTTTTTAGGCGGATTTTTGCCGTGTCTCGCGGATCGAGTATTTTTTGGAGCCGATCCCGGTGTGATCCGCGACCGCAGCATCTCATACATGCTTGGAGGCACGGGAATGACATCGGGGGCCGGGCCGTGCAAGGAGATCAGGCGATCGTGAGGGACACGAAATCGTCGTCGTGCAATTGCGCGACCTGCACTTCTTCCAGCGTGATCTGAGTGCCGTCGACGAAAGAGGCGACAACACTGTTGCCGACATCCAGAGCGAACGCGGCAAAGCTACTGGCGCTGTCGATGCCGAAGTCCCTTAGGTCCAGCTGGTCCTCCGACCCCGCGCCCGCGACGAAATCGGCGACCACGTCATGCCCGCCACCTGTTGCAAAGACGAAATGGTCGTCGCCCAGATCGCCGATCAGCAGGTCATCCCCGGCCCCGCCGCTCAGCGTGTCGTCGCCGCGCAGGCCCCAGAGGTAATCCGCCTCCGCGCTGCCGATCATCAGGTCGTCGCCGCCTGGATCGAGCGGGCCGTTGTCCGTAGGTGTCTCGATGAAAAAGCTGTCGCGCAACGCGCCGTTGGAGGTAAGGAATTCGACCATCATGCCCGACGTGTGAACGGTGATGCGGTTGGCGCCCAGCTCCGTCGTGTAGTTGTTGCCACCGATACCTGTCGTTACATACCGCAAGCTCACTCCGTCGCCGTTGGCGTCCATCTCGAAGAGATCGAAGATGTGTTTGTGCCCGGCGAGCACTAGATCAGCGCCATAGCCTTCGTAATCCCAGCGCATGTCCTGGTACCCACTTCCATCGGAGAGGAAGGGAGGATGATGCAGGTATGTGACGTTGAACGCCGCGTTCGAAGCCGCGGTAGCCTCCGCGTACCATTGCGCCTGCAGGCTTGTCGGAGAAGTTCCGTCGGGTTCTTGGAAATTGCTGTTCAGCCCGAAGAAATGAACGCCGCCGACCTGGAAATCGAAATAGCGTTCGTTGTCCGGCAAAACAAAATAGTCGAAATAGTCGTTGATGTCACCGTCGCTGTATTCGTGGTTGCCGACGACCGGGAAGAAGCGATTGATGTCGCTGCCCGCCCCATAAGCGCCGACATAATCGCCGATGTAATCCGCGTAGTGCTGGCCGATTGCCTCGTCATAGGGGACACCGCCGTAATTGTTGTCACCGGTGGTCAGAATGAAATCGACGCTCCAGGAATCGACCAAGGCCGCCACGGCCACTTCGCCGGAGGGCTCGTTGTCGCCGTAGTCGCCGAATACCGCGAACTGCATCAGTTCCTCTTCGACCCGGATCTCGTAGCCGGCCAAGGCCGTGCTGCCGTCGCTCGACGTTGCCGTTACCTCGAGCGTGATTATCGGTTCCGCCGCGACGTCCAGCGTGCCCACGCCGGAGCGCGTTATGACTCCGGTGTCCGGATCGATGGCGAACCGGGCGTCGTCGACGCTATAGGTGACGGAATCGCCGGGTGTCGGGTCGATAGCCAAAGCGGTAATGCCGATTGCCGCCCCGGACATCGTGTCGGGGGAGACGACGCCGTAGCCCCCAGGATCTGGAATGAAGGCGACGTCGGATGTTGGCGTGATGGCGAAGACACGCGCATCGCTGCTGCCATCGGTCGACTCGGCGGTGACGGTCAGGAGAATCCTACCTGCAGGACCGAAATCCATGGTGCCGGCGTAGGCGCGGGTGACCATGCCGGTGACGGGATCGATGTCGAACCGATCATCCTCGATATGGTATGTAACGATGTCGCCTGGATCGGCATCCGTCGCCGCGGCTGTGATGCCGACCGCGGTTCCCGGTGCCGCGGTCACTTCGATGACATTGGGCGTCGCGTCGGCGTCCGGGACCGCGTCGAAGGCCACGCGCGCGTTGCCCGCATCGGGCAGGATGTATTCGAAGTGCAGAAGCGGCGCGTTCGAAGACGTCCCCTCACGGCTGTCCGCGGTCCGTGTCCCGATCCCGGTTAGCACCAACACAACGTCAGCCAACCCGCCGTACCCCTCCTGCGCCACGATTTCCTGAAGGATCGGTGCAAGGTCGGGTGTGCGTTGCGCTTCACCGACCTCGCCGACCGTATTCCAGTCCTCCGGCGCCCAGCTGACACGAGCGTCCGTCGCCGCGCGCGACGAGATATCGAAGGCCTGGGTTCCGAAAGCCGCAGCGTTGAAGGAGGTGTCGCCCCAGATCTGCAGCGAGACGTAGCCCGTACTGACCTCGTCGGTCCGGAACTGCACCCAGGCCGTGGTGATGATCGCGCCCTGGGGAATGTAAAGGTCGGGAAACCGCAGTCCGATGTGCTGGGGGCCATAGCGATCCTCGGCCAGCTCAAGATCGCTGCTGGTGATGTACATCTCGCCCGTGTCGC
The DNA here is from genome assembly GCF_032586235.1 of Aestuariicoccus sp. MJ-SS9. NCBI lineage: Bacteria > Pseudomonadati > Pseudomonadota > Alphaproteobacteria > Rhodobacterales > Paracoccaceae > Aestuariicoccus > Aestuariicoccus sp. MJ-SS9. The sequence goes on along the minus strand of NZ_JAWHTD010000061.1, from coordinate 247 downwards.
GTTCTTCGGCATCGTCGCCGCCAGACGTGATCCGGGCCTGGGCGACCGTCACAGCGGGAGGGTCACTGTCGAGCGTGGTGAAGCTCAGGCTCGCCTGCGCCGCCGGGTTGCCCGCCGAATCGCTCACGTCCGCCGTCAGCGCATAGCTCTGCCCGTCCGGCAGCCCCGAGAGATCGACGCCCGAGAGGCTCCAGGCGCCGCCCGAGACCACCGTCGTGCCGCTCCAGACCAGCGTGCCCGCACCGTC
>NZ_JAWHTD010000060.1:0-19362 GCF_032586235.1 Aestuariicoccus sp. MJ-SS9 | reverse complement strand
TTCGCCGACCTGCACACGCCCACCACACAAAATCTCCGCCTTCAGTCCGCCTGAAGGCGTTGTTCAAACCCGACTAAGTATTTCGGCTATCTGAGGAACGCTGAGTTGATCTCTGTGCAGAGCGAAAACAGATTGCCGGGCGATGACGTGAAATTCTCGAACCCGACCCAGCGCAGATGTAATCTCTTCGACTACCCCGTCTGCGAACATGTCGCCAGCTATTGCACCGATTTCTTCGAATGGCAGCACCGCCAGACTTGGTCGGTTTGTCGATCTCGTGGCTGCGACTGCAAGTGACGGTACTTCGCCCTGGGCCGCAAGGGCTTGTCGTGTTTCCCGTAGCCATTCCTCGAAACTTTCCGAGTTCAGGTCAAATCCTTCGAGGAATGCGCCCGAGCCTTGGACTTCGGTGGTGGCGGTTGATGTGTTGATCCATACATGCTGCCGGTTGGCTTGAAGCACACCGTCGGGCAGGTTGCGCCTTAGGACCGACAATTCCTGACGCAGTGACGCACGAGCCTGCTCTTCAGAGCGGTCGGACCAGAGCAGTTCTGCTATTCTTGCACGTTCGGCTCGCATATCGGGCTGCAAGGATAGGTACGCAAGCAGCGCCTGTCCACGACGCGAAAACCCCTCAATGGCATGCCCCGATGCATCGCGGACAGAGAAAGCCCCGCGAAGTGAGAGTATGAGGCGTGAACCGTCAGCATTCGTATCGGTCATCCCTGCAGTTTGGCGGTTTTGCGATGATCGATAAAGTTTTTACGAAGTTTTTGTGCTGGTAAAGGGTCTTCGCCAGGCGGTTTTGCGGGTCTCTTGCGGAGATGTGGCACCTTGGACGCAAGGAAACACGCGTCGCACAGGCACCAAGGAAACCCAAACGACTGTGAAGCGTCGCACTCGCGGCACTGACAGCGGTAGTTGGCTCGCAGCGACCGGTTCCTCGCGAGACAAACGAAGCTACTCCAGGAGGTTGATATGTCAGGTACGTTTGACGTGATTGTCGTAGGAGCGGGAAGCGCGGGATGCGTCCTCGCTAACCGACTAACTGAAGATCCCAAGCGTCAGGTCCTTCTGCTCGAGGCCGGCGGCGATGACGACGACCCGCGTGTCTCGACTCCGGCGGCCATGGGGTCCCTGCCCAATACCCGGTTCGACTGGGGCTTTCGGACTGGGCCACAGGACCACCTTTCCCGCCGGCAAATCGCGTATCCGCGAGGGCGGTGCATCGGCGGGACTGGCTCTATCAATTACATGATCTATCTCCGCGGGCACCCCTCGGACTATGACAGTTGGCAACAGCTGGGCGCGACGGGGTGGGGTTGGCATGACGTGCTGCCCTATTTCAGAAAGGCCGAGAACTGGCAGGTGCCGGGTGACCCCGACCTGCATGGCGAAGCGGGTCCCCTGACAGTGACCGAGCAGGCAGAACGATCCCCACTGACAGATGTCTTCATTGCTGCCTGCCAGGAGGCCGGTATCCCGTTCAACGACGATTTGAACGGGCAGGACATCGAAGGCTGCGGCTACTTTCCGGCCACCTTGCACAACAAAACGCGTGGCAGTACGGCGCGCACGTATTTCAGGGCGGCGCAGGGGCGTGTAAACCTGACCGTGGTGACAGGAGCAACTGTGCTCAGGCTCGTCCTTGATGGGAAGCGGGTTCTCGGGGTCGACTATATCGCCGGCGGAAAGGTTCACAGGGTTACGGCACAGGAGACCGTCCTGTCGGCAGGAGCGATCGGGTCGCCGCAGATACTTCAGATCTCAGGTATTGGCCCGACAGAACGACTGGAGGAGGTCGGCGTCAAGGTCCGGCATGACCTGCCCGGGGTGGGCGAGAACCTGCAGGACCATCTTCACTACCGCAGCCGTTGGGAGATCGACAAACCCCTGACATTCTTCGGCCGAACCGCCGAGGAGAGCGCAGACGCAAAGCGCCAGTTCGCAGAGGGCCGGGGGCCGCTCACCACGAACCACTTCGAGTCTGGTGCGTTTCTCCGTTCCAACCCTGGTTCTGAGGCTCCGGACATCGAACTGCTGATGATCCCCTATTACATCAGTCTCGGCGCGCCCGAGATGCGCCCGCCGGATCGGCACGGCTTCACGATTTCGGGGTTCCCGACGCGGCCTCGAAGCACAGGCCGCGTCTCGATCTTGTCCGACAATCCACTCGATCGGCCCCTGATCGATCCGGGCTATCTAAGCGACCCCGCTGATTTGGACCTGATGATTGCCTGTATCCGCGAGGCGCGAACAGTCGTGTGTCAACCGGCCTTCGCGGATCTTGGGCCGCGTGAAATCTCTCCGGGACCCGACCGGATCAGCTACGAGGACCTCATTTCAGACATTCGAGAGGTTTCATCGACCTCATGGCATCCGGTGGGCAGTTGCCGCATAGGGCAGGACGCCGACGCCGTCGTGGCGCCCGACTTGCGGGTGCACGGCCTTGAAGGTCTCAGCGTCGCAGACGCCTCAGTGATGCCGCGGATGAATACAGGGCACCCGAATGCGCCGGTAATCATGATCGCCGAGAAAGCGGCGGACATGATCATAGCTCGCTGCTAGGTGGCGAGTCCGCTCCGGGCTCTTCCAAGACATCTGAGCAAAATGATCAGATGGCCGCACTACGGCTTTGAGCCTACGTCCAAGCCGAAAATTGATCCGGACGTTCGCCAAAATTGGGGCTACGACCGGAGCGCGGACAATGCCGTCACTCATTGTAAATCGTCTGCAGTTATCGTGAGCATTTGGCGGTGAGTTGGGACGAGACCGGTCGCGTTCAAGGGCCGGACCGTCCGCATAGAAAAGCGCAATGGTCCGACCCAATTCAATTGGGACCGTTTTACTTCAAGCGGATCAGTTCGACGCGGCGGTTCAGGGCGCGCCCGGTCTCGGTGGAATTGTCCGCCACTGGGAAATCTTCGCCTTTCCCCGACCAGGACAGCCGATCCGGACTGATCCCGAATGATCGAACCAGAACGGCCACAACGCTTGCGGCTCGGCGGGATGAGAGATCGTAGTTGTAGATATCCGACCCCTTGGCGTCGGTATGCCCCTCGACGGCAAGCCGAAGGGTGGCGTCGGAATGCAGCAGGTTGGCGATCTCCTGCAACACGCCCATCGATTCCGGGCGCATCTGGTCGCTGTCGAAGTCGAAGTTTATTCCGTAGACGCGCGCGGCGCCGGTTTGTGATTTCTGCCGGGCCAGATCGGCGGCGGTCACGGTGTCCTGTCGCGCCGTGGGCGATCCGGTGGCAGGTGCGGTCGACGCCGGAGCAACGAACTGAAGCTCAGCTTGAGCGTCGGTCACGGAGACAATCTGAAGGACCGGGTTTTTGGTGCCGAGCGAGGCGCCGTTAAGTCCGACGCGCATGAGCTGCACCCATAGCGAAAGATGCACATCATTGCCCTTTGCGTCCTTGCCGGTCATGAAGGCGTACCGCATCGAGCCATGTTCGTGAAACCCGCCCGGGATGGGAAGCAGCGGAAAGTTGATGTCTCCGGCCCATAGGCTCTGCGCCGAGAACTCGACCCTGAAGCCCTTCTGTTCCAGCATGTTGCGGTAGACATCCATCACCTGTCCGACACCGTATTGCTGTGGCAGGACGTAGATGACGTCCTGGTACCGTCCCTCGGCGGTCACGCGTTTGTGTGGATAGTAGGAAGCGATGAACTTATGCGCGCGGGACGCGTAGTTTTCGTTGCGAAAGACGACCGCCCCTTCGAGCCTGCCGTCAAGAATGGCCGGATCGGCAGAAGCAGACAGAAAATTCGGATCCACATTCAGTTGATTGTGACGGCTGGCGGCGGCTGTCTGGCCGATCAGGACGGTTACAAGTGGCCGTACGTCCTTGGGTCGAGCGGTTCTAAACCGAGCGAAGAGATATTCAGCCACGCGCTCATGCACTTCCAGTTCGTCCGTGAGCAGTCTTTGGGCCTCCAAACCGGACACTGGTAAGATTTCGACAGAGCAACGTCTGCTTTGGCAGCCCTATGTCCGCTTGAGCGACGAACCGGACCCTCGCTTCAAACGGGCCTTCGTCCGAGTTGCGGACAAACCAGCCGTCCGATCTCTGACACTTAATTACTGCTTTGCGCGCTTCGCAACCGCGTCGAACAGCGCCATAGCCCAGAGGGGGAAGTTCGCGGCGACATCGAGCTATGCTGAGTATGCAACTCGAAGTGGACATTCACCGGCCAACGATGATGGTGGGATTTACGAGGCAGCGCTGCTGTGTAGGCAAATATCTGCGTTGGGACTCGAATTGATCGAACCATCGCAAAGATCTCGCGCAGTGATACCTTGCAAACCTGCCGCCTCATCCACGATCAGAAAGGTCGATGAGCCACCGAACGCAGTGCACATGCGCCGCTTGGTCCAACTGCGCCAATGTCGCGATTTATCGGTCGCAACTTGGCCACACTCGCTAAATGTGTATTCGGGCTGCTTCATGGCCGTAGAATGTATCGTATGTCCAGGCAATATGACCTAACTGGTTTGCGATGCGACCCCCTGTTTCTTCGAAAGGAAAACGAGGGCCAGTCCCACAACAAAGCCAACAAGCTGCGCGAAGGGTAAAGAGCTCACCAGCAGGATCGCGATAGTTATCCGTGCGATGCAGGCCATGGTTCCGAGCCGGGCAAGGTCAAACCGGGCGAAGACGCTGGCGAGGAGATAGAGCGCCAGCACGAGGCGGCAGATCAGCGCGGCCAGCGCGAACCAGTCGACGCCCGGACCGTAGCCCGGCAGGTAGGTGACGGGGCCTGCGGTTGTTTCGGGGCTGAGCCGCGCGGCCTCGATCAGCAGCAGTTCGGGGTAGAAGGCGAATACGAACGGGATGACGAACATCACGATGCCGGAGCGCACCGCCGAGAAACTGGTCAGTATCGGATCGGCGCGGGTGATCGTGGAGGCGGCATAGGACGCAACGGCAACCGGCGGCGTGATGGCGCTGGCGCAGGCAAAGTAGAAGATGAACATATGCGCGGTGAAATGCGCAATCCCGAGCCCGACAAGCAGCGGCCCCATCAGGAGTGCCGCGTTGATATAGGCAGGCACGGCGGGCATTCCCATGCCGAGAAGTACCGCCAGCAGCATCGCGACCGTGAGCGCGGCAAACTGGAAAACGATGGGCGTGCCGCTGGCAAGGTCCAGCGCCTTGAGCCAGCCGAGAATGTCCAGCGCCACGAAATTTGCAAGGCCCGTGAGATTGAGGCTGATATCAATGACCGAAACGGCAAGGAACATCAGGTAGAGCATCGAAATCGTCACGCCCGCATCGGCAAGGGCGTCGACCAGAAGACGCGGCTTGGCGCGGAACGCGGGATCGAGAAACAGCAGCGCCGCCAGCAGGATCGCCGCCCACCACCCGACACTGCCCGCGTCGCCGGCGGTGTTCTGGAGCAGTTGCATGATCCAGGGCAAGTCAGTGGCGCGACAGGACGTTCCGATCTGCATGGTCTCGGCGCCCAGCAGGCGCGAGATGGGATCGCAGCCGATCGCGTCCTTGGGGATCAGCAGCAGCACCACGATCAGCGCCAGCGGTAGGAAGATTTGCAGCAGGTGGATCCGGTCGCGTCCGGTCAGGCGCATGTCTGGGGTCAGGTCGCGCACAGGCTCAAGCCCCAGCTTGCGGCTTTCGAAGACCACCGACAGGAACATGCAGAAGAAATAGGCCAAGGCCGGGATGGCCGCCGCGATGGCGACTTCGCGGTAGGGAACGCCCGTCATGGAGGCCAGGACGAAGGCCGCAATGCCCATGATCGGCGGCATGATCTGCCCGCCCGAAGAGGCGGCCGCCTCTACCCCACCCGCGTAGACCTTGGAGAAGCCCCGCTTGACCATCATGGGAATGGTCAGCGTGCCGGTGCCCAACACATTGACAACCGGCGTGCCGGTGGTGGTTCCGAACATGGCCGAGGCGACGATGGCCGCATTTGCCGGACCGCCGCGCAGATGCCGGGTCCAGAGGAAAGCCAGCTTGATCAGGGTCCTGCCACCCGCCGAGACCGTAAGCAAGGCGCCCAGTACGACGTAGGGGAACACCGTGTTCAACATGATATGGAGGAACTGGCCAAGAAGACCCGACCCCTGGTTGATCAGCAGGTCATGCACCCTGAGCCTCCCGTCGGCGAGCGAGCGTGGCTCTCCGCCCAGGGGTGTGATGAGATATTTGCTCATCCCGTCGGCACCGAAGAAATACCAGATCAGCACCGTGCCCACGGCGTAGAGCGCCAAGAGGATCGACACCATCACCAGCGACAGGCCCCAGACCTCGGCGTTGAAGGCCAGAAAGACAAAGACCGCAAGTCCCACGATCAGAACCAACCAGGGCCCGGTATCGTTGAGACAACGCGGGTTCTCCACACTCGTGGGCATGGGCAGGCCCATGGCAAGTGCGAGGTCCTGCTCGGCCTTGAGCGCGCGGGCGATCAGGTCGGCGCGTTCTCCGGTGATGATGTCCACGAGGCAGACGGCTTCGTGTTCCACCAGATACGTAAGGGAAATCGCACCCGCCGCGAGGATCAGTCCGATATCGAGCGCCAGCCCCAGTCCGCGCCACAGCGGCGCGCGGTCTTCCCAGCGTTTTCGGATCGGATTGCTCAGGACGACGATGACCATCATCCAGAAGAAGACGATGGGGTAGAACCATTCGTAGGGAAAGCGCCTGACCCGCAGGTCCGTTGCCGCCAGCAGGTCTTGCCACAAGCTGTCCCAACCGGGGATCGCCGGGGTCGCATTGACCATGCCGACGATCACGAGGACAAGCGCCAGCATGTAGGCGAGCGCTGCCTGCGTCCGGGTCTTGGGGTGCATGTTGGTGTCGGCCATGCGGTGTGGCTCCGGGGCGCTTGCCGTGCGGGCGAAGGCCGCCCTGGGCGGCCTTCTTGTCAGGGGTTACTTCGCGCAGTCAGGCAGGCTGTAGCCTGCTTCTTCCCAGGCGCGGACCGCGCCGGGGTGGTATGTCACCGGGTTCGGCCCGCACATGCCCGATGCCTTGGCTTCCAGTGCTTCCAGCCCGATGTTGCGTGCGAAGGGTGCCTTTTCGTAGATCTGGGGCAGCGTTTCGATATGCGCCTTGGTGAGCTGGTAGGCAAGCTCCTCGTCCATGGCGGCGTTCACGCAATTGCCGCCGACCGATCCACGAGTGCGGAAGACGCCGTCGGGCTGTGTCACGATGGTTGCGTTCTCGCCAAGGGACTGCATCTGCTCCAGCGTGAACTCCACCGGGGCCGAACCCGGGGCGGCCAGCAGCCGCTGCATCGCCTCGCCCTCCCAGATATCCTGCGGCACCGACCAGAAGGTCATCTTGCCAGCGGAAAGCGCCTGAAGCGGACGGTCAGAGGGGATGTATTCGGGCAGCAACGCCGCCTCGGAGGTCCCTTCCGTGATCGTCGTGGCCATCTGCGACCAGTCGCTCTGGATACCCTCGTAGCCCTTGCCGTCTTCCAGCCCGGTCACAACCTGGATGAGGCCGCGCGCCTCGGCGGTGGCACCGCCACGCGGCGGCCCGTTCAGGATGCGACGGCCTTCAAGCCCGTCCCAGCCGGTAATACCCACCGTGTCATAGGCATAGAGCGTGTAGACCCCGAAGGAATAGGGATAGAGAATGCGCAGGTTGGCAGCGAGTTCAGCGCCCCTTTCCGGGCCCATGGCGGCATAGGGGCCGACACCCTTGGACATGAGGAACGGCAGGATGAAGGGGCAGATGCCGATATCGGTGCGTCCTTCGGCAACCGCCTGCGTGGCGTTCGCCCCGGTCTGACCGAGTGTGATCTGGATATCGGCAAGCCCGCGCTCGGCGGCGACTTCGGCAAGGTGGGCGATGGTCAGGTGAACCGCCGTGCCGGGTGCCGAGGTCATGGCGGTCAGGTTTTCAGTCGCTTGCGCCTGAGATACCGCAAGTGCGCCCGTGGCGAGCGCCGCAATCAGGGTTCGTTTCATCTGGTATTCCTCCCTTGAAACTACGTCCTTGGTGGTGCGTCCGGCACCAGTTGCCGCCCTTGACAGGCTGTTTGCCGCTGGTCGCCGGATGCCGTTCAGTCCTTCTTGATAGATTTCTCGAAATAGGGCACCGGCGCAATCTTTGCGCGGATGCCGGTCACCTCGTGCGCCTCGACACTGGCGCGGCGGGAACCGGGTTCGCCCCACAGCAGCGTCACCTCGCGACCGATCTGCGCCTCTGCGGGGTCGATCAGCGCCGTCGACAAGAGCGCGCCCGCGTTCGACGAATAGGAAAGCCATTGGGACGAACCAATGGTACGCCCGTCGACCTGCACCGCGTCGTACTGGAAGGTCGCATACATCGGGATCGGCAGGGCGAGAAACTTGGTCCTCGGACCGTCGATGCGCAGGGATTGTTGCAGCACGCGGAAGACGTCCTCGTTGTTCCATTCGAGCGTGACCTTGGCGCGGGGGGTGTCCGCCTTGCGCTTCATCAGCGCGTCACGGCCGTAGAAGTCATGTTCGAAATGCACCAGCCGCCCGTAGCCAAGCTCATAGGGTTCGGTCAGGTAGTCGGTCAGGTCATCGGATACGAGGCTTCCGCCCAGCGAGGCGTTGCCCTCGAAAGACTTTGCCGAGAGCCATTCGCGGAAACCCCTCGTGTCTTCGCCGCGGAAGATCGCCGGGAAGGGACGCGGCATCCAGCCGCTTTCCTGTGCCGCGGTCGGATAGGTCACCGCACCGGCCTTGCGCAGGCCATAGGCGGCACCGGCCTCCTCGACGCGGGCGCGCACGGCGGCCTGCGCCTCCCACGGCCCGTAGATCTCGAAACCAGGCTGACCGGCCATGCCGTGTCGCAGGGCGCGCACCGTCTGGCCCGCGATCTTGAATTCGCCCACATGGAAGAACTTGATGTCGGGCATCGGCCCTTCGGCCACTTCACGCACCAGCGACAGCGCGTTCGGCCCCTGAAGCTGAAAGCGGAACACGTCGCGGCGTTCGCGGGGGACGATCATGTTCTCGTCGCGCGTGGCCTCGACCGCCAGATCGGTCTTTTCCGCCTGGTATTGCAGCCAGTTCGACGCGGTGGGCGGGCCGACGACGCGTAGGAAATCATCCGCCTCGCAAAACAGGATGGCGTCCGAGATCATGAAGCCAGCCTCGTCCACCATCACCATCTGCTTGGCGCGCAGCGGGTGCAGGTCGGACAGGTTGTTGGTGGCGAACCGGGTGACGAATGTCTTGGCATCTGCGCCGCGCAGATGCAGTTCGGTCATGTGATAGGATTGCTCGAAAAGCACCACGCCCTCGTGCCAGGCGCGCTGTTCGTCGCGCCAGTTGGTGAATTCCGCCGGGATGCCGGGGAAAACCGCATGACCCATAGGCGAGGCGCGGAGCATGTTGAGGACACCGCCAGAGGCGTCGATCTTTTGCTGGAGGCTGGTCATGGTATCGTACATCCCTTGCGATAGGTCTTTCATGTCGTCTGGCCTTTCATCTGGGTCGGCAGCCGTGGCGGAAAGGGATCACGCTCACGTTGCGGCCAATCTCGATGGTCATCAGGTCTTCGGCCACGAGGATGAGGCCGTCGTATTCCGCCGCCAGCTCTCCGATCATCTGGGTGATGGGCATCGGATCGGGCGGGAGCAAGGCCAGATGGGTCAACATCCCGAGCTTGGGCCGGGTCTGGGCAAAGACGCGCCCGACCTCCTCCGGCGTCGCATGGTGGTCGATGGCGATCTTGGCCTTGGGGTTCTTGGCAAAGGTCTCGGGCGTTCCGGCGGCGATCTCGTGCACGAAGACATCCGCCCCCTGCGCCTGTGCGATCAGGTTTTCGTTGTAGCGGGTGTCGTGGCTGTGCACGAAGACATGGCCCGCGTATTCCACCCGGAACGCATAGGCCGGGCGGATGAAGTCGCCGTGATCGACCTCGATCGCGATGATCCTGAGGCCGCCACGATCAAAGACAACGCCCTCGCTCTCATAACAATGCGGGATGATGCGCATGTGCTCGGGGTCGATCTCGCTGTCGGCCACGCGGATATTACGGTCGGGGCGCGAGGCGATCCAGGCGCCTTCGGCGATATCCTCGACGCCCGGTGGCCCGTAGACATGAAGGGGGCTGCCACGATTGGAAAACGGCTGCTGGATGGTGCCGGTCATCAGCAGGTCGAAGATGCCGCTGTAATGGTCCGAATGGTAATGTGACAGGATCACCGTGTCGGTATGACCGACCGGGAAGCCCATCTGCGACATGCGGATCACCGTGCCGCGCCCGCAGTCGATCATCACCTTCTGATCGCCCGCCTCGATCAGCGTCGAAGTACCAAACGCGTTGATATCGGGATTCGGTATGCCCGTTCCCAGCAGGGTTATCCGCAAGATGTCCTTCTGAAGATCCATACCGATTCCGCCCAGAGTAACTGCGGCAGAGATTGTGCTGGATCAGGTGTACTGTAAAATTCTAATATCCAAGGTAACTATTCGTTTCTGGTATACCTCATGGATCCCAAGCACCTGATGCAGCTCGCCACCATCGTCGAGCTTGGCTCCCTGACCAAGGCCGCGCAAAGGCTCAACACCACGCAGCCGTCGCTGTCGCGCGTGGTCAAGTTGATCGAGGACCGCGTCGGCGGCGCCGTCCTGCGGCGCGACCGCTACGGGGTCAGCCCCACCGAGATCGGCGCACGGCTGGCTGAGGACGGGCGAGAGATCATGCGCCGCGCGCAGCGCGCGGATGTGTCGATCGAGAAATGGCGCTCGGGTATCAGTGAGCTGCGGGTGGGCGTCGGCCCGATGCTGGCGACCACGATCATGGGCGATTTCCTCGCCGGGCTGGTCGGCACGAGGATGGGCTATGGGTTGAAGATCTATTGCGAATATGCCGCCCGGCTGCTGGAGCGGCTGCACAATGACCTGCTCGACGTGGCGATCATGCCATACGAGCTCAACCGGCAGGACGGCCAGCTGATCCGGGAGACGTTGTTTCAGGACCGGCTGGCGATTTTTGTCGGACAGGACGATCCTCTCGCTGCCGAGCGTGCGGTGCCTCCTGTCGCGTTGGCGCAGCACAACTGGATCTCGGTCGGTGAAATCTCGGGGCTCTTTGACGTAACCCGCGACACGCTGGACGGGCTGGGATTGCATTCGGTCACTCCGGCCCTGGAAAACACCGGGGATGTGACGATGACCTTCCGCATCCTCGAGCGGACGCGCTCTTGCAGCATGTTGCCGTTTCGCGTGCTGGGTACGTTTCAAGATGATTTCCGCATCGCCCCAGTTGATCTTTCGGTGGAACTCCCCTTGCGCAATGTCGGTTTCTGGACGACGCAGTCGGTGCGCGACCGTCCGGAATGCCTCGACTTCAAGAAACGCCTGTCAGCGTATCTTGAGAAACTGCAGTTTTTCTGACCTTCGCGGAATAGCGTGCTCCTGATCGACCGTTCGTCGCCCAAACGAACGCAGAGACGCCCTCGTCCGGGATGCTCATGCCTGGTTTATACCTTTGAATGGCTTCCAGAGCGAAGCTTTCTGCAGGTCGAGATATTGTTGGCGAACATCGCCGATGCTCGTTTTGTTTTGAACGCAACGCGTCAGGCTTATTGCAATACCCACACTGGGCGTATTGTGACCGGCACAAGCGTGTTCAGCGGGGACAATGTCTTTGACGACCTTCTCGGCTTAACCTTGCGTCTTTCGAAGTCTCTCCATCGTCGTCGCTCCTTGCTGCTTGAAATTAGTCAGCAAGCTTCTGCTTTTAGATTTGCTCAAGATGCCCCATGGGTATTGATCTCAGGCGCCGCAATTATCAGCCTGGCGTTCTCGCTGTTTTTCAGAGAACCCGTTTCAGACCGTAAAAGCAGCCATTCTGCGTGAAACTGCCTACGACATTAATGTCTTGCAGACTTTGAAACAGCTCCTGCCAGATTGTGCAGGCGCAGCGAATGTCTCATCCGGCGGGGCCGCGCCGCAGAAACGAAGGATGCCCCTCAACGACCGTTCTGGGCCACCCCTAATGGCACCAATGTCGGCTATTGGCGCTTAGTGCTTATTTGAGCGTGATGAAGGATTTGGGAGGTTTGGGCTCTTCTGAGACATCTGAGAAAAATGATCAGATGACCGCTAGACGGCGGTAAGCAGCCGTAAGAGCCGACGGAACCGCAGAGACACGCTCGAACGACGGCTTTCACCGGCTCCAGACGTTCGCCGTAATCGAGGTTAGGTCCGGCTTGCGGACCAAGCAGACCCTCAAGGGAAGACCGCCGACCTGAAGTGCTGACCGGTCGAAACTGATCAAGATCAGTTCCACTCAAAGAGCTCTATTTACCCCTGGGTCGCATATGCATCCGGTGCAGGATCACATGGCTCTGCTCAAACCTTTGCAGCCTCGCGGGCGATGGATTGAAGGCCTTCGAAGACTCCGAAACGGGCGTCGTGCAATACCTTCGCTTCCCCGCCTTGCGGCTCGTAGGTTTGGGCAAAAGCCGTCATCTGTTCCATCGCGGTAGGGACGTCATCGTACAGCCCACCTGCGACGGCTCCGAGGATGGCCGACCCGAGCAGGACAGGTTCCTCGGTTGCAGGAGCGGCAAGTGTGACGCCGGTCGCATCGGCCAGAAGCTGTCGGATCATGTCACTTCGGCCGGCACCACCGCTAATGACGATTTGATCGACCGTAGCGCCGGCCTTTGTCTGCGCGGAAATGATCTGACGCAGCCCGTAGCCGATCCCACAAAGGCCGGCGATGTAGAGCGCGATAAGGCTGTCGAGGCCGCGTTCCATGCCAAGACCTGCGATCACCGCTCGCGTATGCGGATCGGCATGGGGCGCGCGGTTTCCCAGAAACTCCGGCACGACGTGAAGTCCGCGCGCCAGTTCTGCAGCGTTCGTGGTGTTTTTCAGACGCTCTTCAGCATGTTGAGCAAGCCACGAGGGAAGAGACTGTTCGTTGCGCGCCGCCTCTGCATGTGCTTCGGACGCGTGGGGATGGAATTCGAGCAACTGATCGATCGCAGCGCCGGCGGCAGACTGGCCGCCCTCGTTGAGCCACGCACCCGGGATCATCGCCGAGAAGTACGGCCCCCAGACGCCCGGCACGAAGACTGGTTCGCGGGTCGTCGTCATTGTGCAAGAAGAGGTGCCAAAGACATAGGCAAGGTTGGCCTCGGCTCCGCCGCCGTTTTTAGCTCCGACCGATCCTATGCCGCCTGCATGGGCGTCGATCAGTCCCGCGCCCACTGCGATCCCGGCGGGAAGGCCGAAATCCGCGGCAGCTTTCGATGTCAGTCCTTCGCCCAAAGGCGAACCGACATCGACGACCGAGGCACCGATCCTTTCGAAGCCGCTTTCTGCAATGTCGCCCAGCCCGATCGCTTCGAAATAGCTGCGGTCCCACGAGCGCTCGTGGCCCATGTAGGTCCATTTGCAGGTAACCGTGCAGATCGATCGTGACAGATCGTCCGTGGCCCGCCATGTCAGGAAGTCGGTCAGGTCGAGGAACTGCCATGCCTGCGCATAGATCTCCGGCCTGTTTTCCTTGAGCCATAGGAGTTTGGGCGTCTCCATCTCGGGAGAGATGCGGCCGCCGACATAATCCAGCGCGCGGTGTCCTATCGCGTTAATGCGCTCGGCCTGCTCGATGGCGCGATGATCCATCCAGACGATGACATTGCGTTCGGGATGCGCAGGATCGCCGATGGGCAAGGGCTTCCCGTTCTTTCCAAGGACAACGAGCGAACAGGTGGCGTCGAAGCCAATGCCCACGATTTTTTCGGGATCGACACCCGAGGCGGCGATCGCAGCGCGCACCGAATGCGCTACCGCCTGCCAGATATCCTCGGAAGACTGCTCGACTATGTTTCCGCCCTCGCGGTGGATCGAGATCGCGCGCTTGCCCGATCCCAACATCCGGCCGCTCGCAGTAAAGACGCCAGCGCGAGCGCTTCCCGTTCCGACGTCAACGCCCACGAGGTAATTGTCTTTCGGGTCCGGTGATGCTGTCATGTTTCCACTCCCGCTTGGTCTTGGCGTCACAGATCGACGCTATTGGGAAGGATCACGAGGTCGCGAATGACAACGCCTTTCGGGCGGGTCAGCATGAACAGCACCGCCTCGGCGACTTCGCGGGGCTGCATCAGCGAGCCATTCGCGAGAGCTTCCTCCATCTTTTCTTTGGGCCAGTCGTCCAGCAGTGCCGTGACGACTGGCCCTGGGAGGACGGCGCCCATGCGGACGCCGTATTGCGAAACCTGTCTCCGGGTTGAATGTAGGAACGCCTGCACAGCGAATTTCGATGCCGTATAGACCGGTTCCCACACCACGGGCACGACGCCCGCGACGGAACTAGTGAAGACAATGTCCCCGGATTTCCTCTCGATCATGGCGGGCAGCACCGCCTGCACCGAGCGGAACGCGGCATTGACGTTCAGGTTCAGGACCTTGTCCCACTGATCCGGATCGCCTTCTGCTGCTGCTCCGCCCACATACGCCCCGGCATTCGCATGGAATATGTCGAGCGGTCCGACGAGTGCCTCAATGTCCTTCAACATCGAGGAAACCTGCGGCCCGTCGAAAAGATCTATCACAAGCGGGTGTGCCTGCTCGCCGAGCTCGGCGCAGAGTGCGCCAAGCCTGTCCTTGGCCCGGTCGACAAGCACGACCTGGGCGCCTTCCTCGATCAGGATACGCGCGCATTCGAGCCCGATCCCGGAGGCCGCGCCTGTAATGGCGGCGGTTTTGCCTACGAGTTTTCCGGTCATCCGTTTTCTCCCTGCCTCAGGCGCGACCATGGCTTGCGCGCGAACGGCGTGCGAGCGAGTCCACAATTACGGCTATGGCGAGAACAGCCCCGGTGATCATGTAGCGCAAGGACGAGCTGAGATTGAGCAGCGTCAGACCGTTCGAGATCGCCATGATAACGAGGACGCCCAGCAGCGCCGACCAAGCAGAACCGCGCCCACCAAAGAGAGAGGTTCCGCCAATAACCGCCGCTGCGATGGCGTTCAGGTTTACGTCGCCCGTGCCCGCCTGCTGGCTGGCCGAGGCAAGGCGGGCAGCCGCGAAAACACCGCCAAGCGCCGCAAAGGTCGAGCACACGACAAAAGCCGAGAGCCGGATGCGCTTGACGTTGATACCGGACCGGCGCGCCGCTTCGGCATTGCCGCCGACAGCGAACATGGAGCGGCCCCATTTCGTGCGCGTCAGGGCGTAGTTCAGCATCGCGACGAAAAGGACAAAGACGCCGAACATCCACGGCACGCCCCGTCCCAGCTCAAGGTAGTAGACGGCAAAGACCAATGCGGCCGTCAGGAGGGCTGCCTTGGTCAGCGGCACGCTCATGCCCCCCGATGAAAGATTGGCGGCTTGCCTTTGGTTGTTCGTTTGCATAGCGCCGATCACGATCAGCGCGCCTGGCACGAGCGCTACCAGATAAGACACCCAAGCGGGCATGATCAGGATTTGCCCGAACCGCACCAGCGACGAGGTGAAGGGCATGTTGATCGATCCCGTCGGGCCGAGAAGGTAAAGCTGCAGGCCCAGAAGCGCGAGTAGACCTGCGAGAGTCGCGACGAAACTCGGCATCTCGAACTGATTGCGAAGAAAGCCGTAGAGCAGGCCGACGAGTGCCCCAGTAACCAGAACCGCAATAATGGTAAGCGGCAGAGGGAAACCGGCATTCACCCAGAGGACGCCGGTAATTGCCGAAGCAAGGCCGCTCATCGAACCGATCGAGAGGTCGATTTCACCAAGTAACAGCACGCAGACAACACCAAGCGCGATAAAGCCGACCGCAGCAGCATCAAAAAGAAGGTTCACAAGGTTGTTCGGGGCTAGAAAGATGGGGTTCAGCGTGCTGAACACAGTCGAAATCAGGAGCAGCCCCACGATTACGGGCAGCATACCCAGATCGCCGGAGCGTACCTGGTCGATGAAGCCGCGCAGCGCGCCGGCCAGTCCTGCGTCATGGCGCACACGTGTGTCGGCGCGGTCCAATTGGGTGGGCTGTGTCATGGCTGTGCCTCGACTTCTTGGGTTTTCCGGGCAGCGCGGCGCGAAACGGAGTTTTCGCTCGCCCCGGTAATTGCGGCGACAAGTTCCTCGTGCGACGTATCGGCAGTGAATACACCGTTGTTCTTCCCGAGCCTCAGGACAACGATGCGATCTGCGACCGCACGTACGTCTTCCATGTTGTGCGAGATCAGGATGACACCGTGGCCGCGATCGCGGACGCGCTCGATGAGGTTCAAAACCTCGGCGGTTTGCGCGACTCCAAGCGCGGCGGTGGGTTCATCCAGCATGATGATATGCGGATCGAGCAGCAGGGACCGTGCGATGGCGACCGTCTGGCGCTGACCGCCGGACAGGGACGCAATCGGTTCCCGCACGGAAGGGATGCGCGCGGCCAGTTCTTGAAGAAGCGTCCAGGCGCGGACTTCCATCTGCACCTCGTCCATGCGCCAAGGAGAAATTTCGTGGCCGAGAAAGAGGTTGGCGACGACATCCAGATTTTCGCAGAGCGCAAGATCCTGGAACACAGTGGCAATACCCATCTCTAACGCCTTGCCCGGCGTGTCGAGCGTGACTTGCTTCCCGAGGTACTCGATCGTCCCGGAGGTCGGCTGATGAACTCCGGCAAGTACTTTGACCAGCGTGGACTTCCCGGCTCCGTTGTCCCCCACGAGGGCGACGACCTCGCCTGCATGGATGTCAAGTTCGATGTCTTCGAGTGCGGTCACGGCGCCGAATTGCTTGCCGACCCCTCTCAGCCGAAGAATGAGTTCACCGGTCTCAGGGCCGGCACTCTGCCTTGTCATGACCATCTCCTCCCATGATTTGGTCGCGCGGCGCCGGTAGGGCGCCGCGCAGGAATACGCGCTTACTGGATACCAAGTTCGGCGCAGGCCGCAGCATATTCAGAGGTGCAGACTTCGTCCGCCGACTGGATGCCCGCGTCGAAAATCAGCTCCTTTATGTTCTGCTGTGTCACAACGGCCGGCACGAAGAGTTGCGAAGGCGTATTATAGAGCGTTGTGCTCGCCTCGGGCGTCTCGCCATTGAGCAGCTTGACAGCAACGTCAGCTGCAGCCGCGGCGACGATCTCGGACGGCTTGGAGATCGTGTTGTACTGGTCGCCCGCGATGATGAGCTGCAGTGCCGCGATTGTCGCGTCGTTGCCCGTGACTGGCGGAAGCGGATCGACGCCTGCCGCTTTCAGTGCGGCAATAGCACCACCACCCGTGCCGTCATTCGCAGCAACGATGCCCTTGATATCGGCACCGAAGCGCGTGATCTGGCCGGCGGTCCATTCCTGGGCTCGCGGGGGCGCCCAGTCCGGAGTGTCGAACTCGGACATGGTGACATAGGGGGACGCGTCCAGCGCGCGGTCGATGCCGTCGCGGATCAGCCCTGCCGCCGCGTCCGTGGGCGATCCGTTGATCTGAAGAACGCCGGCACCTTCCGGCACACCCTCGGCCTGCAGGTGTTCGACGAGCGATTGAGCGATCGCATAGCCGATGCCTTCGTTGTCGAAGGACACGTAGAAGTCTGCAGGGGAGTCGGGAATAGGCCGGTCATAGGCAATGACTTTTACGTCCTGAGACCGAGCGATCTCGACCAGAGCAGCCGCTGCGGCCGAGTCCACCGGGTCAAGAACGACGACACTGGCACCCTGAGCGATGACCGAATTGAATTGCTGCTGCTGCAGCGCCACGTCGGCATTTCCGTTCTGGTAGATCAGTTTGCAGTCGGGGCAGAGCTCGCCCATCGCGGCCTGAAAGCCGGGCCAGTCATGCTCTTCGTAACGGGTCGAAGCCTGGTCCGGCATGAGAAACGCCACCGTCTGTGCGGCGGCGGCCGATGCGAACATGGTTGCGGCGATCGCAAGCGCCGCAAGGGAAGTCGTCTTTTTCATTTGTGTCTCCTCCAAACAGTTATTGCGTCCGCCCGAGCGGAGAGGGTGCGGGGAGTTGCGCGGCTGAAACCCGCCCAATCAAGCGAGGTTTCCCTAAGCTTTTCGCATGCCTCCCTGCGCATCCTCCTCATACGCAATCGATTGAGCAATTTTGCACCATCGATTGAGCAAGGTTGCACCATCGATTGAACTAGGTCAACATCCTTCTGAATTGAGGTATGGCTGACACCCCGGGTCCAAAGGGCAGGATGGAAAAAGGCGCAAAGAGAACAACAATCTACGACCTTGCTCAACTGGCAGGGGCATCGCCGAGCGCCGTCAGCTCCGTCCTCAACGGAACATGGAAAAAGCGGCGAATCAGTCAGAAACTGGCCGAGCGGGTCATGAAGTTGGCGGATGAGCACGGTTACGCCGTCAATGTTCAGGCCAGCCTTCTGCGCCGCGAACGTTCCCACATCATAGGCATGATCGTTCCGAAGTATGACAACCGCTATTTCGGCGAAATTGCGGAGCAGTTTGAAGCCTTGGCCCGGGCAAAGGGCTATTTTCCTGTCGTCACCTGCACGCAGCGTGATCCTGAACTCGAATTCGAAGCCGCGAAAGAGCTGGTTTCGTATCAGGCTGAATGCCTCATCTCGACTGGCGCGACTGACCCTGACCGTATCTCGTCGTTCTGCGACGCAGCCGGCGTTCAATCGATAAATCTCGACCTCCCCGGTAAAGGCGCGCCCTCGGTCATTTCCGATAACTTTTCGGGCGCACGAACCCTGACTGCCTCGATCCTCGATCATTTCGACCGTGCGTTCGGCCATACCGGGCCGCTACGGTTCGTAGGGGGGCGCCTTGCCGATCACAACACGGCGGCGCGTCTGGAAGGATTCCTTGAAGAGCACCGGAGTCGTTTGATCGAGGTGCCAGAGTCTTACATCCTAGCGAACGGCTACTCCGCAGAGAGGGCTGCCGCCGCCCTTGCGGGATTTGTCCCTGACGCACCGTCCGGTCTATTCGTCAATTCGACCATCTCACTCGAAGGGGTTGTCCGTTGGCAGAGCCAACTCGAGTCAGGTGCCGAATATGTCCGCTACGGGTGCTTCGATTGGGACCCTTTCGGCGCCTTTCTGCCGGGGAACATCGGGATGATCGAACAGGATGTCGGCGGCATGCTCGCGACAGTCTTCGATCTCATCGGCAAACCGGAAACGCCTCATGAGCCGGTGCTGATACCGTGCAAGTTCAGGCCGTTCGACCTGGCTGCAACTTGAACACACTACTCTTTGATTGACCCTCGAAGGGCGGACGCTTCGTCATCCTACGAGCCAGCGATTTACATCAGCCAACTCCGGCAGGGGGCTGCTTTAGGTCAAATATAGTCTACCAAGTAGTGCGGTCCTAAATAGCAACATGAACGACCGCTGCGGGCTCTTCTGAGACATCTGAGCAAAATGATCAGATGACCGCTGGACGGCGGTGAACAGCCGTCAGAGCCGACGAAACCGCAGAGACA
>NZ_JAWHTD010000059.1:0-20522 GCF_032586235.1 Aestuariicoccus sp. MJ-SS9 | reverse complement strand
TGTTCGCCGACCTGCACACGCCCACCACACAAAATCTCCGCCTTCAGTCCGCCTGAAGGCGTTGTTCAAACCCGACTCATTAGGTGATAAAGGAAGCTTAACCCGACCCAAGGGGTGCACATGTCACCTCAGCGGAAGACAATGGCCTGTCCGGATTGTCTGCGACCCGGTCATTGCGCGATTTCAACCGAGCGCCTGCCAAGAGCCCCAAGGAGCCCTTGAAGCCCGTATAAAGCTGTAAACCGCTGCGGGCGCCACGGTCAGAACACGGCATCGGCTGGCGCCAACCCCAGAAATGTCAGCTGAGGCCGCAATTGCGCAGCCCCCATATCCGCCCCGGAAATCGCAATACGGCCAAACCCGCGCGCCTGTTCGATCAGGCTTGTGTCACCCGGGCTGGTGACGACGTCGCATACCACATCCGCGTTGCGCAGCCGGGCGCTGTCAAAGGGCAGGATGTGCTTTGGCTCTTTGCCAAGCGTAGTCGCGTTGACCAGGATGGCGGTGTCTTGGGCCGCGGTGGACACAGTCACATCCGGCCAGTGTTCGGCAATGCTGCTCACGGCCGCGCCGAGCCTGCGCGCATCCAGGTCCATCAGCACCAGCCGGGAAAGACCACACTCGCAAAGCGCATCGGCAATAGCGCGCCCGGCCCCGCCTCCGGCCCCCAGCACGAGCGCCGAGCTCCCTTCGACAGTCCCGCCGCGTTGCTCGATGGCGTCGGTCATGGCAATCCCGTCTGTGGCGTCTCCGGCGAGCCGCCCGTCGGGTTCACGCCTTATAGTGTTCAGCGCCCCCAGCCGCGCGGCGCGCGCGGTCGTGTCATCGACCTGGGCAAAGACACTCTGTTTATCGGGATAAGTCACCGAACAGCCAACAAAGCTCTCGCTTCCCCGGAGCACCGACAGAAATGGCGCGACCGCATCGGGGCCGAGATCGAACGCCATCATCCGGCAATCCAGGCCATTCCGGTCGAACCAGGCGTTAAAGGCGGGCGGCGAAAAGACCCCGGCTACCGGGCGTCCGATGATCGGAAGGCACCTCGTTTTCCCCGTGATCGTCATCTTTTCAGGCCCTCCCGACAAAATCTCTTGACTCATCCTATGGAATGACCCCAAAAATATCCAACATTTTTCGATATGAGAGGTGAAATGATCTTCGGTCGGCGAAAATCAGAAGATGACACGGTCGTGGACATGCTGGCCGCCGTGATACGCCGCGACATCTCGTTCGGAGTTCTCAGGCCCGACCAGAAACTGAAGATCGACGCGCTGCGCCAATCCTACGGCGGTTCGAACCATTCAATGCGCGAGACGCTGAGGATGCTGTCCGCCGAAGGTCTGGTCGAGGCGACCAGCCAGCGCGGGTTCCGCGTGACCTCCGCCACCGAGGACGACCTGCGCGACATTCTGCTGATGCGGCTCGAGACCGAGCGGCTGGGCCTGCGGCGGTCCCTCGCGGCTGGGGACGTCGCCTGGGAAAGCCGCGTTGTGGCGGCGTTGCACGCGCTCACCCGCGCCGAGGCGCAGGTTCAGGACACCCCCGACGACGTGACCGCGCTGGCCTGGGACGAGGCCTGCCGCGCATTGGCCGAGGCACTGATCTCGGCCTGCGGATCGCCGCGGCTGATCGAAATGGCCGACAAGTTCTATGGCCAGTCCCGCCGGTTCCGGCTGGCGCTTCTGCGCGAGGGGCGCGTGGATTTCGCCGGCAGGCGGACACGGCAGGACCAGCTGCGAGAGGCCATTCTGGCCCGGGACGAGCAGACCGCATTACGCCTGCTCGAGGAGGACATACGGGCCGACATCGGACGCTGAGCAAGACACAAACCATAACCAAGGGAGGAAACAATGGAACATATCACGAGACGGACATCGCTTGCGCTGATCGGTGCGGCGACGGCGACGGGGCTTGCAGCACCAGCCATCGCGCAGAACAAGAAGGTCGTCGTAGGCGCGTTGCGCTTCACCTCGCATTCTGCGAGCTTCATCGCGCTGGAACGGAATTACTTTGCCGAGGCCGGGCTCGACGTCGAGTTGAAGTTCTTCCAGGCGGCCCAGCCGATGGCCGTGGCCATCGCGTCGGGCGATGTGGATTACGCGGTGACGGCCATATCGGGCGGCCTGATCTCGCTGGCCGACAAAGGCGCGATCAAGGTGATCGGCGGCGCGTTGTCGGAAGAGCCGGGGATCGACGGGCAGAAAATCCTCGCCTCCGACGCGGCGTTCCAGGCCGGCCTGACCTCGCCCGCGCAGCTGGGCGGCAAAAGCTTCGGCATGTCCACGGCCGGGTCGTCGTTCCATTACATGGGATCGAAAGTCGCGGCCGCCGAGGGGCTGGAGATGTCCTTCAAGCCGCTGCAAAAGGTCGGCGCGATCATCGGCGCGCTCAAGTCCGGCCAGATCGACGCCTGGGCCATTGTCCCGCATATCGCCAAGCCGCTCGCCGGGTCGGGGGCCGTGCATATCATCGGCGACATCTCGGATTATCTGCCGAACTATCAGGTGACGACCGTGTTCACCTCGGCGGCGAACGCGGCGGATGAGCGTCAGCAGACCGGCGACTTCCTTGCCGGGTTCTCGCGTGGTGTCAGCGACTACAACTCGGCGATGATCGACCTTGCAGGCGGTCAGGAGGGCGTCGATGAGACCGTCGATCTGATCCACAAATACGTCTACGCCGACCGGCCCCGCGAAAAGGCCGCGCCGTCCATCATCAACGGCACAATGCGGCTGAACGAGGGTGCGAAACTGAACGTCGCCTCGGTGCAGGATCAGCTGTCGTGGTTCCAGTCCGAGGGGCTGGTGGATGCGGGCATCACGCTCGAGACTCTGGTCGACACAAGCTACGTGGACACGTTCGAGGCCTGAGCGCCTTTCCGGCACCGGCGCCCGTTGCGGCGCCGGTGTCTGCGGTTTTCCCGGAAGGACGACGAAGATGGATATTCGGCTGGACGCCGTCAGTCATTTCTATGGCGAAACCGAGGTGCTTAGGGATATCTCGGTCGATATTCCGAACGGGCAGATCGTCTGCGTCGTCGGGCCTTCGGGTTGTGGCAAGTCGACCCTATTGCGGTTCATCGGCGGGCTTGAACGGCCCAGCTCGGGCAGGGTGCTGCAGATCGGGGCGCCGCCGGAAGGGAGCCTCAACCCCCTGACATACGTCTTTCAGGACTTCGCACTGCTGCCGTGGCGGTCGGTGCGCGGCAATATCTCGCTGGTGCTGGAAGATCACGGCATCCGCGGCACAAAGGCGGACAGGATCATCGGCGACGTGTTGGACAGAACCCGATTGACCGATTTTGGCAACGCGCTGCCCAAGCAATTGTCCGGCGGCATGAAGCAGCGGGTCGCGATTGCCCGCGCCCTGGCCGTCAACCCGGCGGTCATGCTGATGGACGAACCGCTGTCGGCGCTCGATGCGCAGACGCGTGAGCTGCTGATGGACGATCTGGTCGCGCTCTGGACCCGCCAGCCCTTCACTGCGGTCTACGTGACCCACAACCTGGCCGAGGCCGTGCGGCTGGGGCACAAGATCGTCGTCCTGTCGCGCCGCCCCGGCCAGGTCCGCGAAACGATCGAGATCGACACGGCCCTTGCCGATCGCGGCTACGGCAACGCCGAACTGGAGCGCGTCCAGAAACACCTCTGGACCCTGATGCGGGACGAGGCGCGCGCCGCCGACGAGGAGCTGGTCGATGTCTGATCTCAGCGCCACACAGCCCATCGAGGTCCGTTTCCGCGGCGGCGGCTTTGCCCCCAAGGCAAGGCGATGGGTCGGCGTCGTCGTTTTCGTGGTGCTGATCGCCTTGATCGAGGCCGGCACGCGGGCCGGGTGGATTTCGGCTCTGACCCTGCCCAAACCGTCCGACGTTTTGGAAACGCTTGTCGGTCTTTGGGACTCCGGCCTGCTCTTCAAGCACTTCAACCCGTCTCTCAGCCGCCTTGCGGTCGGCGCGGCGCTTGGCGTCAGCGTCGGCGTCGGCGTGGGCATACTGATCGGGCTCTTTTCCTACATCCGGGCCGGAATGGTCCCGCTGGTCGCGGCGATCTTTCCGATCCCCAAGATCGCCCTGCTACCGCTTTTCGTCATCTGGTTCGGGATCGACGAAGGGTCGAAATACGCCCTGATCGCCTTTGGCACCTTCACCCCGACCGTGGTCGCGACGTATGGCGCGGTCGACAATGTGGATCGGTCGCTGATCCGGATGGGGCAGAGCTTTGGCCTCTCGTGGCTCTCCATCGTGCGCAAGATCGTCCTGCCGGGCGCGATGCCGGGGATCCTGTCGGGGCTGCGCATCAGCCTGGCCATCGCCATCATTCTGCTCGTCGCCGCCGAAATGCTCGGCGCGGAATACGGCATCGGTGCCTATATCCTCGAGGCCGGATCGCTCTACGATCTGGAACGGCTCTTTGCAGGCGTGGTGATCCTGTCGCTGCTGGGGGTCATCGTCAGCGGCGCCATCGGCATCGTCGAACGCCGTCTGCTGGGGTGGCGCACATGAACGCCAAACCCGAGAGCGATTACGACGTGATCGTCGCAGGCGGTGGGGCAGGGGGCATCGGGGCGGCCCTGGGCGCGGCCCGCGCCGGCGCCCGGGTGCTGCTGGTCGAGAAATACGGCTTTCTGGGCGGTGCGGCCACCAGCTCGAACGTGCTGGCCTATTGCGGGTTTTTCCAACAGGGGCCCGAGCCGATTAAGGCGGTCGGCGGTGTGGCCGACCTCGTGCTCGACGAGCTTCGGGCGCTTGGGCTCAGCTGCGATCCGTTCCGGTCGCCGACCACGCAGAACTGGATCATCCTGCTGGAACCCGAGGCGGTGAAACTTGCGCTGGACCGGGTGATCGCCGCGCATGGGGTCGATCTCTTGCTGCACACACGGGTCGCGGCCGTATCGCGCACAGCCGACCGTCTGCATGCCGTGACACTGGCCGGGATGGATGGCCGCAGGCGCGTGGCGGCAGAGGCCTTCGTCGACGCCACGGGCGACGCGAACCTGGCCTTGATCGCAGGCCTGGCGTGCCGGACAGGGGACAAGCGCGGGCATCTGCAGGCGGTGACCGGCCCCATTCGCGTCGGCGGGCGGGACAAATCGGTGCCCATCGACCGGACCGCCATCGTCGAGGCCTTTGCCGCCTACAACAAGACAGGCGCGCATCCCACAGCGCGCCCCGACGGCGGCATCTTCACCGAAGTGCCCGTGACAGGCGACATGTGGTGGATGATGTACGACCACCAGCTCGTGGACCTGACCTCGGAAAGCTTCACCCGGGCCGAGCAGGCGGCGCGCGCGGCGGCGCATGATTATGTCCGGGTGCTGCGCGAGAGCGTGCCGGGTTTCGAGAACGCCTATCTTTTGCAGACCGGCCCTCAGATCGGGATCCGCGAGAGCAGGCATCCCCCCGCGCGCTACGAGCTGACCGGCGAGGATCTGCTGACCGGACGCCGCCGTCCCGATGGCGTCGCCCGCGCCGCCTGGCCGATCGAGACGCATTCAACCCCGGGCCGCCCGGTCTACAAGAGCATCGGCGGCGACGGTTTCGCTGACATCCCGCTGGATTGCCTGCGCGCGCGCGGGGTCGACAACCTCTTTTACGCCGGACGGACCATCGGCGCCGATCCCGACGCCTATGCGTCGATCCGGGTCATGGGCACCGCCTTTGCCACCGGCGAAGCCTCGGGCATCGCCGCCGCAAAATCTGAGGCTTGACCCTGGCTCCGGCAACCGGTTTGCCGCCTAGCCACTGTGTCTACGACCTGGGCTGAGATTGCCACCCAGGACTACACCGAAAAAGGCGCAGAAATTACGCCATTTAGCGTAATCGCCGGGCCCCACCTGCGGCTTCCGACATTGCCGAATGTGTGAGTCGCTCCGGCACCTCGCTGGAGCCAGAGCAAGGAGATTACGATGGGAATATTTGCTGCGCTGGATGTGTCCCAATAAGAGACGGCGAAGCAACTTTCTACCGCTGGAAGAAGGTCTATGACGGGATGGATGTGTAGGGGGCCGGCGTCTAAAACAGCGCGAAGATGAGAATGGCAAGCTGATACGTCCGGTCGCGGATTTGATGCTGGAAAAGACGATGCTCCAGGACGCCTTCACAAAAAGTGTTGAAGCCTTTCCTTCGCCGTGAGGTTTGACACGCGCGCATTGCCTCGGAGGGAGGGGTGGGTCAAAAGTCCGGGAGAGCCGCCGACCCAAACCGGCAGCTCCATCACGCAGAGATTTTTTCCTGAAGGAGAGAAGTTTCGGAACGCCCGCCACCTCCGACTGCACCAAGGGCCTCCTCGGGCCGCTCCAGGGCCTTTCTAAAGAAGGGCCGTAAACATCAGGAATTCCCGTTTCGGGCCCTGTGCGGCTCTGTCAGACGCGTGTTAGCTGGTTCGCCGCTCAATATTTGTAAGCCAGGCTTTGGCTCGGTTTTTCCCTGCTGGGCGGTATGTTTCACCCGAACGGCAAGACCGTGGCTCGACAGCCACAAAGGACCGCGAAAGCGCGCGTGTTGCGGCCTAGATTGACCTCGGATCGGCGGAACGGTTCGTTGTGAGAAACGCTGTGCCTTTTCGCTTCATCCCTGGATAAAATCGTTAGAGCGTCGGCGGGTTCGAGGGACGCCCGGCCCACTCCTGCGCATTGCACCTTCCAAAAGCAGTTTCGGCGCCAGAAAACGCGGCCAATCCGGCCTTGCCCTTTCAGCGCCACAGAGCCATGACCACGAGCGGCACGGGCGACACCGCGATCGCCAACGCCAGAAAAAGCGGCAGCGGCGCGAAAACGCCGCTCAGCCCGGCCAGCATCATGATACCGCCGCCACCGCCGATCACTACTTTGCCGGGCATTTTCACCGCCAGCGCCAATCCAACATAGCGGTGACGCAGGATCAGCCTCAGGGTCCGCGGCGGCGCGCCTTCCATCAGCGTGGCCAGCCGGGCCTCTCGCGGCAGCGGTGCCGCACGCGCTACCAGCGCGGCGGCCCGGCGCATCCGCAAGAGCATCAACAGCCGGATCAACACTGTCACCCGCAGTAATCGGCCCAGGCTGTAGGACAGCACCATCGCGACGACAGTCGCCACGTAGATCAGCGGCGCGATATCCGCGCCAAAGGCGGTAAGCAGCGCGATGCCGATCTCGGCGCCCGGGACGAACGGCAGGGCCAAAAGTCCCACATAGGCCACCGAACCCAGCATGATCGCGCGGTGCACCCGCTGTTCGTTTTCGGGCCGCATCTGCAGGTCAAGCGCATCGCGGATCAGATGCGACGTCCAGGTCGCCGCCACGATCATCGCGAGAAACGCCGCGAACCGCAGCGCAAGGCCAAGACGGCCGTACCACATGGGCCGTGGCGCCAGCGCACTCACCCGGCGGGTACCTCTGCCTTGGCCGCCGTGACCGTGCCCTCTCCAGCCACGTTGAGCTGCCGCGTCCAGTACCAGCGCCGGGTCGTCCAGGTGCCTTCGAATTCTATGTCGTCGCCCGACACGCGACCGTACCAGACGACGGTGTGCGGCGCGTCGGGGCAGTCTGTAGTAGCTGTGAAGTGCATCACGCCACCCTCGGTCCAGGTCCGGTACTCCGCCCAGCCGAAATCGCAATATTCCTGGCACATGGCCGATTGGAACCGGCCGTTGGCGAAGTGAAGCATGTCGTGCATGACCTCGCCGCTCTCGGCCACCACGTCAACTGTGTCGAAGGTTTTCCCGTCCAGTTCGACGCCCGGCGCCCAGGGGACGTTGGGGACAGCGAGATCGGGAAGATCGGAGGCCATGACGTTGACGGTGGCGGCCCCGGTTCCAAGCACGACCGCGGCCACAGCTCCAGCTTGCAATACTGACGTCATGGGCATTCTCCAATGCACGCCAGCTTACGGTAAATCGTTCCGCTTGGGGAGAGCTTTCTGGCCGAAGCCTCTGGCGCGCCGTCACGGCAGCGTGCGGCGGGATCAAACCGTTGCCGCGATGGCGCGGCGCGGATAAGGCTTGTCGCGGGGCCGCGAAACCGCTCTGTTGCCCGCATTACGCAAAGCCCGCCCCAGGCAAGAACGAGACGGCCCCTTGACCTCACCCGCCACCAGCCGGATGTCCGCCGCGACCATCGCGGCCCTGATGATAGCGTCGGCGCAGGCGCCGCTGGGCTCGACCCTGATCGCGGTGGCGCTGCCGTTCATCGGTCTAGGGATCGCTGCCGACCTTGTCGTGATCACCGGCCTGCTGGTGACGGGTTATCTGGTGGTCAATGTGGTCTGCCAGGGGCCCGCGGGCAAGATCAGCGATCTTGTCGGCCACGGTCGTATGCTCTGGGCCGGTATCGGCCTTTACGTGCTGGGTGCGCTCTGCGGGGTGGTGGCGCAGGGGGTCAGCCTGTTGTTCCTGTCGCGCTGCCTGATGGCAGCCGCCGGGGCGATGGTGGTGCCGGCGACGCTGGCGCTGTTGCGCCTGCACGTCCCCGCGTCGCGGCGCGGACGCATCTTCGGGCTGTACGGCGCGGGCATGGGCATCGCCGCGGCCGGAGGCCCGGCACTCGGCGGCGAAATCGTCAGCCTGTTCGGCTGGCGCGCGGTCTTTCTCGCCAACCTGCCGTTCCTGGCGCTCGCGTCCGCGCTGCTCTACCTTTCGCCACCGCCCACAGACCCGGCGGCGCGCCAGTGGTCCCCGGCGCGGCTGGCCAGGATGCTTGATTATCCCGGCATCGGTTTGCTGGCGCTGGCGCTGGCGTTGCTGATTGTGGCCGGCAATCTCGACGGCGCGGTGCTGGCCGCGGCGCTGGTGTCTGCTGGCGTGGCCGGAACCGCCTTCGTGCTCTGGGAAGCCCGCACCGAGGCGCCGATCTTCGATCCGCATCTGTTTTCGTTTCCAGCCTTCCGCGCCGGAACGCTGATAATCGCGCTGCAGAATTTCGCCATGTACGGATTGCTGTTCCAGCTGCCGCAGTTCTTTTCAGTGTTCCGGGGAACCGAGCCGCGCCAGATCGGATATATGCTCTTCGTTATGATGGTGGGCATGGTCATCGCCGCGCCCCTGGGCGGACAATTGACCGACCGCATCGGCGCGCGGGGCGCGGCGCTGATCGGATCGGCGCTTTTGCTTGCGGGGTCGGTGCAGCTCTGGCGTCTGGGCGCCTTCGCGACACCGGCGGACGCGATCCCGGCCTTGTCGACCTTCGGTCTGGGCCTGGGCCTTTGCAACGCGCCGGCCCAGTCGGCCTCGATGGGGGCGGTGCCGCCGCATCAGGCCGGGATGGCCGCCGGGGTCAGTTCCACCATGCGCTATCTCGGCGGCATCCTGAGCATCCTTGTTCTGGGCGCGGTTCTGGGCAACAACGCGCTCGTCAGCCCGGCGCGTCACGACATCATGATTCAGCTCTTCACCGCGGCCGTTGCTGTCGCCGCCCTTCTGAGCAGCTTCTTACCCGGCCGGGACAGCACAGCCCCCCGAGCCTCCTGAAGCGTCGCCCGCAGGCAGGTCTCGGCCGGTCCCGGCGTCACCGCTCGGGCCGGAAAAATGGTTCTATGACGATTTTGTAACGTCTGCTAAGGTCGCCGGATTAATACGGTCGTTTCACCAGTCACGTTCACGCCCCTTCATTTCAGAGCATGGATCCCATGAACACATCCGCATCCCCTACTCCCGTCGAATTCGCAGCCCCCGGACCGGGATCATGGTCTATCGACACCGCACATTTCCCGCGCCCCGTCTCGCATTTCCAAGCCGAGATCCATCCGCAAGGCATCACCGAAGGCTTCACCGATTGCGCGCCCCGCTACGGCCTGCTGATCGACACGCTCGACTTCCGCTTCATCAACGGTTTCGGCTATTCCACCGTCGTGCCCGCGCCGGAGACCGAGATCCCCGCGCGGTTCAAAGCCGCCGAGGCCGTCTTTCGCGACAAGATCTGGCGCGACGATCTCGAGCGCTGGGACCGGGAGGTCAAACCCGCCTCGATCGAGACACATCAGGCGCTGCTGGCCGTGGAGCCCGAGGCGCTCTCGGACCAGGAGCTCTTCGACTATGTCACGCGCTGCCGCGAGAACCTGCAGGCGATGGTCCGGCAGCACCATATGTTCAACTTGGCCGCCATGATCCCGGTGGGCGATTTCATGGCCCATGTCGAGCGATGGTCACCGCTTCCGGTCAAAGATTATCTGACGCTGACGCAGGGATCGGCCCCGGAATCCGCCGGCATCTTTCACGAGCTGGACGATCTGGCCGAAGCGATCCGCGGCAGCGAAGAGGCCCGCGGCATCCTTGGCTCTGACGCGCCGGGCGGCACGATCCTGGACCGGCTTCGCGACGCGCCCGGCGCGGTGGGCGAGACGGCCCGGACCTATCTCGACATGGTCGGCCACCGGCTTTTGAACAGCCTCGATACCGGCGAACCGGCGGCCATCGAAGTGCCGGATGCGCTGGTGTCGCGCATCAGGCTGGCCGTCGATCAAGGCGTGCAGCATGGCGCGGCCGTTTCTGCCGACGAGGCCGCGCGGCTGCGCGCGGCAATCCCACCCGAGCACCGCGAGACCTATGACGGGCTTCTGGAGGAAGTCCTTCGGATGTGGCGCCTGCGCGATGAGCGCGGATTTTACAGCGATGTCTGGGCCGGCGGCGTCATGCGCCGCGCCTTACTCGCTGCGGGCAAGCGGCTGGCCGCCGAAGGACGGATCGCCGAGCCCGAGAACCTGGCCGAGGGGACCTGGGCGGAAATCCAGGACCTGCTGCGGCGCAATGGCGGGCCGAGCGCCGAAACGCTTGCCGCCCGCGCCGACTACCGCAGGACGCACCGCGCCGAGGCGGCGCCGCCCGAGCTTGGCGACCCTCCCGCGCCGCCGCCGCCTTTGGACGGTTTGCCGCCCGATGTCGTGCGGGTCATGACGGCCATCGGAACCGCCATCATGTCGCTTAACGCCGACCCGGACTCCGGCGAAAAGTCCACGATCGTAAAGGGGATTGGCGCCAGCCCGGGCACCTACACCGGTACCGCGCGGGTGATCGACGGACCGGACGATCTGCGCCGTCTGCAGCGCGGCGACGTCCTGATCGCAGCGACCACCACCGATTCCTTCAACATCGTCCTGCCCTTGCTGGGAGGTATCGTGACCAATGCTGGTGGGCTGCTGTCCCATGCCGCCATCGTCGGGCGCGAATACGGCATTCCCTCGGTCGTCGGCACCCGCAACGCCACTGCCGTGATCGCCGACGGGGCGCGGGTGACCGTGAACGGCAGCACCGGGGAAGTCGAGATCGCGGCGGCATGAACCCGGTTCCGCTGGCCTCTGCATGCGAAGAACAGACCTACGGCGGCAAGGCCACTCAGCTTGGCGCGGCCCTCCGCGCCGGGCTGCCGGTGCCCGAGGGCGTCGCGCTCGACGCGGCCTTCGTAGAGGCGCTGGCCACAGGTGTCTCGGGCGCGCGCGACGGGCTTGAACGAATCTGCGACGCGTTGCCCGGCGAAATTGCGGTACGGTCGTCCGCCATCGGCGAAGACTCGGCCGAGGCCAGCTTTGCCGGGCAACACGCGACCGTCCTCAATGCCAGCGGGCCCGCGGCGGTTCTGGACGCCGTCAGGACCGTTTGGCAATCGGGCCACAGCGACTCTGCCAAGGCCTATCGCGCCCGTCTGGGCACCAAAGCGCCGATCCGCATGGGGATCGTGCTGCAAAAGCTGGTCGCGGCCGATGTGGCAGGCGTGCTTTTTACCTGCAACCCGGTGACCGGGCAGGACGAAATCGTGATCGAGGCCGCCTGGGGCCTGGGCGAGGTCGTCGTGCAGGGCATGGTCATCCCCGATTCCTACCGCCTGCACCGGGAAGGCCAAGTGCTCGAATCCCGCGTCGGTTACAAGGACGTCCGGATCGAGCGGCAGCCCACAGGCGGAACGGCGACCGAATCCGTGGCCGCGCATCTGGTCGAAGCGGCCTGCCTCGACGCGGCGCGTCTGACCGCGCTGCACGGGCTGTCCGAACGCTGCCACGCCGCCTTCGGCACCGGACCGCACGATATCGAATGGGCGTTCGAAGCGGACCGGCTCTACCTGCTGCAGCGCCGTCCGGTGACGACGATCGCCTCTTCCTGACCCGCCCAGTGGGTTAAATTTCAGCGGTCCGCTAGGAAATCGGCCTGGACATTACCCGTGCCGCCCAGTGCATCCGCACGCGGGCTGCGGGGCGAAAGTCCTGTGTGGTGTATATGGACCCCGCCTTATTGCAACGGTCTGTTTGGTCTGGTTCTGGATCACGATTCCACAGGCGGCCCCTGCGTCAAACGAGAGCCCGCTCGGATCGAGCCGGGTCTACATCTCCATGTCGATGCCTTCTGCGACCACGATATCGCCGCCGAGATCGAGATGCGGGCAGGATTTCGCGATTTCCTTGGCGGCCTGTAGGCTGTCAGCTTCGATCACGCTAACGCCAGTCAGTGGAATATCGCCGCTGGCGTCGGAGACACCGCCCGCACTGACCGTAACTGCACCCGCGAAAGGCATCCCGGGATAGACCATCGCCTCTGCCAAAGCACTGGGCCACGCGCACCACTTTTCCATAGGAGCATTGCCATCGTCCGGGTGGTTGCCCCCGCGATAAATGAACGTGTACTTCGGCGTGTCAGTCTCCTTTGGGTCCGTCTCGGTTCGTTGGTTACTCTCCAGTGCGGCGGCGTTCTTTCTTCTTGGCAGCCACCCAGTGCATTCGGCGCCCGCTCCACATTTGGGAGTATGATCGCTGCACTGCCGCAAGGTGGCTTCGAGCCCGGAGCGGTTGTTCGTTGGTCGCATCTCTTTTTTGCGGTTCATTGCCGCCTAACGCGAATCATCAATCCGTATGCCAGGCACAAGCAGGTCCCCGCGAACCATGAAATCAATGCTAGATATCGGCGTCAGCGATAGGGAATACTGAAGAAGGAGAAACTGTTCGTCTGCGTGATGATCTGTGCTCCGGTTTCGGCCATTAGGCTTGCCATCCCTGCACTGTCGGTCGGACAGGCCACGAGATCAGTAGCATCGTCGAGGAAATCGACAGTGAACGGCGTTTCGCCGACAAGTTGGCATTCGTCCGCAGCGTTTCGGTAACCGCGGACGAAATTCAGCTCAGGGTCAGGTTCGCTGATCGCGATTTCCGGGGCGGTTTCCACGCATCCGGTCACCGTCATAACCAAAGCGCAGGCGCCGATGCCACGCATGATCTTTTCGCGGCGTCGTTCCATAAATTCTACTCCCATTTTGCACCCGTGCTGCGCCAGAGCTTTTCTTATGCATCCCAAGCATTGGCAACGACGCAGGGCGTCGTGCAAATGAACCCGAGCAGCACGGGGGGCCGCTCGGGTTGACTCGCAAGGGTCAAGCGAGTGTCCAATTTACTGGGTTTGGACCCTAAAATGGTTGCGCATTTCTCGCAAAAGCACAAGAACTCTTTGACGAATTATGTGATTTGGTCCCCCTAATGTATCGTCTAGAAGCCACTGTGTGGTCATTTTCCGCTGTTTCGGCGGGCACTACTTGACCAAATGTGGCAACACCCCCGTAGCCAAAAATTCGAAATGGCCGTCCGGGCCATACTATTGACCGATTCGTGCCAAAATCTTGAACAAGACGCTAGTTATTAGTCGACAATTTCTATGATATTAGGTGATTGTTCAGAGAACTGAAAAATAGCCAGTTGATACTTCTCCTCAAGGGCAAGCAATTTCCCCATAGGGTTGTATTTTGCCGCAAATTTGTAAAATTTTGAACACTTTTCTGACAAGGTCGGATACCGTTGACCGGGGGCGCACATCGTAATTCGATGTCGCTGAAGGCCTTTCTGCTCGTGAACGCACAAACTGAATCACGATGTTTTGAAACATCACAGATGGCGCCGGATAACGATGGCGACCAGGATTCGGACGCGCATTTCCGCAAGTTGATTGAAGACGCGATCGGCAGCCTCGAGGTGTCCAAAGCTCAGCGGGATTCGGTGGAGGCCGATCCGGCGAGCCAGGCTACAGGAGTAGCGAAGAAGCCCGATTTCAAGTCCGTTTACAGAGATGTCTGCGGGTCCAGGCCCACGAGGGCGTATGATGAATCAGCAAAGGTTTTTGCCGATCCGAGCCGCAAACGCGAGTGGCGCGCTGTCAGCCTCGCCATGACATTTCTATTGGCGATCTGTATTTGGGTGGCATTGTTTGTCGCGCAACTGCTGTCGCAGGAAAAAGCACTGGCCCATGCGTCCGACGTGGGGCTGAAAATCCCGGGCCTACCCGTGTCCGAACTGACGGACGGCTGGTCGGATCCACAATCCCTGAACGCGATGATGGATGGCACGGAGAGCCACGCCGATACGTCGCTTCAGACCGTTGATTGCGGGTCGGAAGATGCGCAATCCAACTCGCACTGGCCGCGGCTTTATACCTTCCTTCCGCAAGCCATGCCCTGGGCCGGTCACGCTCTTGAACAGAGTTGCGACGCAATCTCCGTTCTGTTGCCGGAATGGTATTCCCTCGGGGTCGAGCCCGGCCGTTTTGTGTTGACCGAAATCGAGGGCGACCACAAAAAGCGTCAAAAAGAGTATATCGAAAAGCGTAAAACCGAAATCGAGGTTTTACCGGTCATAACACTCGATCAATCCGCGATTGAGGGCTTCCAGAACCCGAAAAGAGCGGACCTTCCGTTCGCAGACCTGCCGTCTGTACTGAACGCGTTGTTTGGAATAGTCGGGGTCGCGGGTTTTTGCCTTGATCTGAGTTCAGCGGATCTCACGCAAACCCGAGAGCTGGCCGATATTCTGCAGAGCTGGAGCGACGACGCCCGCAAAGCGGGCTTTGACACCTGCCTCGCGCTGTCGGGCAGGAACATCACAGCGGATCTCCGTGACCTCTCGGAAAGCGTCGACACTGTTATAATGAAGGTGTTCCACGAACCATGGATCGGCTCCCTGCCCGGCCCGCTGGCGACGCAGGACTGGTTTATTCAAACGGTGGAGCAGGCCCGTACATTCGTTGGTCCTGAAAAACTGGTGATCGCTATCGGCGCGGGAGCTGTCGACTGGATCAGCAGCCAGCCCAAGCCGGTTGCAATGTCCTACGCGGCTGCGATGACCGAGCTGGCTCTAGCAAGATCCAAGCCCATGTATGACAGCAACAGCGGCAACAGTTTTTCCGCCTATGTCGATAACAACGGCGCACGCCACCGTATCTGGATTCTGGATGCAGCGTCCTTTCACAACCATCGGACGGCCCTTGCCGAGCTTGGCGTAAAGAACCTTGCGCTCTGGTCGCTGGGTCAGGAAGACCCGGGAATCTGGAACATGTTGCAAACCGACCTGCCAGGCGTTCCCCAAAACATCGCGCCTCTCCGCAATGTCGCGATCGGTTATTTCTCCAAATCACAGGGCGCAGGTCCTTTCGTCCAGCCGATCTCACTGGCGCGCGAGGGACGCCGGAACCTCGAATTCGACAGCGAGACAGGGCTTGTTTCGACAGTTAACTATGAGTCTGTCCCGCAATCGGCCATCGTCAAATACTATGGAGCGGGCCAACCGAACCAGATCGTGCTAACCTTTGACGACGGGCCGCACCCGGTAAATACCGCCAAGATACTCGACATCCTCAAGGCCGAAAACGTGCCCGGATCGTTCTTCGTTCTCGGGCAGAATGCGGCCAGACATCCGGAACTGCTCGAACGCATCTTTGTAGAAGGTCATGAAATCGGCTCACACACATATTACCATTCTGATATGAACAAAGTCTCTGCAGCTCGGGCCAAGGCCGAGGTGAATTCGGTTCAAATGCTTGTCGGCGGTGTTCTGGGCCATGGGATGCTGTTGTACCGTGACCCCTATATGCACGGCGGCGGTTGGCTGCCTGGCGCAGAAATCCCGCATCTCAAACGCCTGTCGGACGCAGGATACATCATATCGGGTATGGATGTAGTTCCGCGCGATTGGAGCCAGAAAAGCTCGGAAGGCCTGCTCAATGAAACCATGTCGCTGATCGTCAATGGTGGCGGCAACGTTTTGTTGCTGCACGACGGCGGCGGCGATCACAACAGCACTGTCGAGGCCCTTCCAATGCTGATCGCCGAGCTAAAGGCGCGCGGGTATGAATTCGTCAGTCTGTCCGACCTGTTGAATGTTCCCAAAGAGGCGCTAATGCCGGTTGTCGACATTCATCTTTCGACCTTCAACAACGTGGCTTTTAACGCGATCGCTCAGGGCTGGACAGCGATGACCGTCATCTTCTGGACAGTCCTTGCCGTCGGGCTCTTGCGCTCCGTATCCATGTTGGTCCTGGCGGTAATGCGCAAGCGTCATGCCTGGCCGCTCGAACCCTACACACCGTCGGTCGCCGTGATCATCCCGGCCTATAACGAGGCGAAGGTGATCTCGCGGAGCATCGAATCCGTGTTGGCCAGCAATTATCCAAATCTTCAAGTCGTTGTGGTCGATGACGGGTCGCGGGATTTAACCGGCAATCTCGCGCGCCAGTATGAAACGGACCCACGTGTCAGAGTTTTGCACCAACCCAATCGCGGAAAGTCCGCAGCGCTGAACTTTGGGCTGGACGAAACAGACTCCGAAGTTTTCGTGTGCATCGACGCGGATTCACAGGTCCACCCAGAGGCCATCCTGCGCATGGTCCGGCATTTTGCCGATCCAGGTGTCGGCGCTGTCGCGGGAAAGGTTGTTGTTGGCAACCGCACGTCTCTGCTCGCGCGGCTCCAATGCCTTGAATACATCACCACTCAGAACATCGACCGTCGGGCCAAAGAAACCATGAACGCTATTCCGGTGGTCCCCGGGGCCATTGGCGCGTGGCGCAGCACAGCCCTGCTCGAAGCCGGCATCTACAACAGCGAAACGATGACTGAAGATGCGGATATGACCATGTCCGTGATCCGCTCTGGATACGATGTCGTCTTCGAGGAAACCGCCATCGCAACCACCGAAGTTCCAAGCAGACTTCGCGACCTGATCCTGCAGCGTCAACGCTGGTCGCTGGGCATGTTGCAAACCTGTTGGAAACACGCGGGCGCCGCACGCGAGGGCCGAGCGTTGGGTCTTCTCACGATCCCGGATCTTGCGATCTTTGGCTATCTGATGCCACTGCTCGCCCCGATCGCCGATCTGTTCCTGCTCATTGCCCTGTATTCCTATTTCACGGCGGACGCACCGGAGGCGTCGACTGTAGCGGATGTTTCGCACTATGTCCTGATCGCCTATCTCGCCTTGCCCTTGATCGACCTTGTGACGCTGGCAGCCACTTTTGCCTATGAGCGCAAGGAAAGCCTGCGCCTGCTTTGGCTGGTGCCGTTGCAACGCGTGTTCTACCGTCAGATTTTGTATTTCTGTGCAATCAGCGCGTTTTGGCGCGCAATCAGCGGGCGATTGGTGCGGTGGAACAAGATCAAACGTGTCGGACATCAATTCGAACATGCGGAACTGGCGTGATGCACCGCAGAGACGTCCTTAAACTTACCGTCGCTGGCGGCGCAGCCGGGCTTTTGCCAGGCGGCCTGTTTGCCAACACGCGCCGTCAGCAAAGCGTGATCCTGATACGGGACATTGATCCGGGGGTCTCGGCCGAAAAGCTGGATGCGGTGCTTGCGCCGTTGCAGCAATACGGTCTTCCGGTCAGTTGCATCCT
The DNA here is from genome assembly GCF_032586235.1 of Aestuariicoccus sp. MJ-SS9. Classification (NCBI taxonomy): domain Bacteria; kingdom Pseudomonadati; phylum Pseudomonadota; class Alphaproteobacteria; order Rhodobacterales; family Paracoccaceae; genus Aestuariicoccus; species Aestuariicoccus sp. MJ-SS9. Next base: position 2,919 of record NZ_JAWHTD010000059.1, on the reverse strand, counting down.
GCGCCCCCAAACCGCCGACGGCGAGATGTTTCAGCCCGATAGCGCCTTGGCCCGGCTCCTGGGCGGCTATGCCGTGTCCCGGCCGGGCACCTTTGAACTTGTCCCCGACGTTCCCGAGCTTGCGAAACTGTCTGCCTATTTTCGCGCACGAGCGGTTTTCCAGGTCAAAAAAGAGCTAACCACCGGATTGTGGAGCAGCGCCGACGCGCCGGAAAGTCTGCGTTTTACCTCCGTCGCATGCCAAATTAACGAAAATCCCTTGTCCCCCGAGGGCGTGCGCTCGGCGGGTATCCGGAACGTGTATGGCTATTTCGACGCCGACATGCCGACCAGAGCCGAAACCTGGCCGGACGGCACAGTGCGTCTGATCGGCGGTCGCAATGCCCAGGTTGGCAAGACAACCGAGGTGTTCTGGCAGGGCCGTCAAGATCAGTTCCAGAATATCGTTGTCCTGTCGGCGCTGGATTTTGCCCGGACAAGTACTGTCCAGCTTTCGGACGCCGCATCCGGTTTTGCCCAGCAGGCGTTGCTTTCGGAACTCACCGCAGGTCAGGTTTACTTGACCCTTTCCGAGACGCAGCTTCGGGATGATTTCAAGTTTGCCCGCTCAGTCGGACTGCACTTCTTCACCCGGACGGAAGGATCGGACGCGCCGTCCGAAACCCTCACCGCCTTTCGAAGAAACCTCGCGGATGTGGGCATTCCGTCCAGCTATGGCTCGGATGTGAGAACGTCGGCGAAACCGGCCTCCGGCTATTGGATCGAAACTGAAGCGATTGGCGCGCCATCCGATCCCGATGACGCCCTAACCCCTTATAGGGAAGGCCCCGATGGCGCTTTGATCCCCAGCCCCAACCACACCTCTGGATTGAATCCAGGACAGGCTGTCCGATTTTCTTTCACTGGTGGCTTATCGGGACAAGGCCTTGATGACAGAAGCCAACTGCACTTGGACACTCTGTCTCTGGATATGGCCGAGGACATCAAGGATGTGACAACAACTCGGGGGCCTTTGTCCGACTTTGTCATTGCTGTCTCCGAAAGCGTCTTGGACAACGGCGCGGTCAGAAACGCACTCAAAAAAGAATTCCTTGCCATCGCTTCGGACGGCGCGAGCGTGTTTCGACCTTTGACCGAGCATGTAACACGCATTCTGCCCCAAAGTGCCGAAATTGAGCATTCGCGCCGCACGACCTATCAGCTCCTCAGATCGACCACGGGGGAGAGGCTGACGCAGGATGAGCTGTTGGCTGATGCTCGGCACGCATGGAGCTATTTCGAAAATTGGACAAATCCGGAAACCGGGCTGATCTCGGCCACCGTCAACAGCGCGAAAGGAAGCCTGGCCAGGCTCGAGGCCGTGACCATGTGGGACATCGGCAGCCACATAAACGCTCTGATGGCGGCCGTTGATCTAGAACTGATCTCGAAAAAGTCTTTCCAGACTGCAATCGGACGTATCCTGCCCAATATCGTCGGTCGCAACACAGATGGACGGCAATTGCCAAGCGGCTGGATACGGACCGACCGGTTCAAATGGGGCAATCGGAACTTTGACGGCTGCGATGCGGGGCGTCTTTTGGCCGCGCTCCATCAACTGGAACATCACCCGCTTGCCGGCCGCAGCGTGGCGGACCTTGTAACCTCTTGGGATTTATCGAAAATTATTATCAATGGAGAAATCCAGAGCGTCACGGATCGCAAGCTTCACACCACCTATAAATCCCATTGCGCCCATTATTCGGCTTTGGCCTTCCGCCGTTGGGGACACACGGTGTCATCGCCCTATGAGGTCTTTGACGGCAAAAGTGCTGCAGATGGACAGATGGCCCTGCTCGAGACGGCCGGGCGTATCGGGCCGCTTGGTGCCGAACCCCTTGTTCTGGAGGCGATCGAACTGGGCATGTCCTCGGAATCCGCTTATCTGGCCGACGTGCTGTTCGCCGCCCAAGCGTCCGCGCATGAACTGACAGGCCGTCAGTTTTGCGTCTCGGAAAGCCCTCTGGACCATCCTCCATGGTTTACCTACCAGGGTCTCCAGATCAATGCGCCAGGAATCAAGTGGATAAGCGTCGGGGTCTCGAATGCGGATACGCCATCGCCTGCGAAACTGGTGAAAGACACCCTCCTCGTCAACAGTAAGTCAGCTTATCTTTGGGCGGCCTACAATCGATCCGAATACGCAATTGAACTGCTGCACTACGTGCGCGAGCGAGCGCTCGGTCGGATCGGCTTCGCAGCTGCGGTACACGAAAAAACAGGTATCGCTCCGCGAGATTATTCCGACATCAACACAAACGCGATCATACTTCAGTCTATCAATCATATGATCAATAAGGGTCGCTGAATCGCGAAAACACGCTCCACGTATAATCTTGGCCTCAGAAAAGTGGAGCCGGCTTCCGCGATATTATATTTCGAGCAAGTGGTAGTTTTTCTTTCTTCCAGATGGAACATTAAAACCTTTCGACATTAACCCCGCATTCCCCAAGTAACGTACCGATTTTCGCATCCTTACGGCCGGTAACGTATTATATTTCAGCACGTTAAAGAAGTGGGGAGCGTGACTTGATGGATCACCTTGAGGGTGCAGACGAACTGGGTGCTGTTCGGCCCGGTTTTGACCGTCGAGTGCGGCTTGAGTTTCATGGTGTGAAGATCAGTTCGGATGGCGGTCTGTTGCTGTTCCGGGAGCTGGATGAGGTGCTCGGCCTGAATGAACTGGCAGACAGCGTGCTGCGCGATACCCGCACCGGTCACAATCGTCTGCATTCCCTGGTTGGCTTGCTGCGTCAGTCGATTTTCGGTCGGTTGGCTGGATATGAGGATGTGAATGACGCCGACCGACTGGCGTCTGATCCGGTGATGCGACAGGTCGTCGGGGGACGAGCCGTTGATGGGCAGGCCGCCTCCGCCAGC
>NZ_JAWHTD010000058.1:0-21202 GCF_032586235.1 Aestuariicoccus sp. MJ-SS9 | reverse complement strand
CCCCCCCCCCCCCCCCCCCCCCCCCCCCCCCCCCCCCCCCCCCCCCCCCCCCCCCCCCCCCCCCCCCGGTCGGACCGGCAACGCCGGTCCGAAACAAAATCAGTCGAAGGTGCCCGCCACCCGCCCCAGCAGCATGAACGCGCGCGAGGTGCGGGTGTTGGCGAAGTCCGAGATCTCGGAATCGCTCGCGCCGCCTTCGAAGCGCGCAAAGCTCTTGTCGTAAAGCCGCAAAAAGTGATGCGCCGCGTCGCGGAAGATCGGGTCCTGCTTCATCCGCCCCAGCGTCAGCGCCAGAGACGACCGGTCGCGGATGCCCCCGAGGGCTGCCACCGCGCGGCCGCGCGCGCCGCCTGCAAAGGCGCGCCAGACCTCGGGGCGGGCCATGTCGGGGCGCAGGTCGTCCATATAGATGCCGTCCTGACTGAGCAGCGTCAGCACGTCCTGCGCGGCCTGCACCAGCTGGGCCGCCTGACGGTCCTTAAGCGCCCGGCGCAGCGCGGCAAAGCCGGCCTCGTCCTCGGCGGTTTCGGGGAAATTCAGCGCGCGGATGAAATCGGCGTTGGACAGCGGCGGGGCCAGCGCCTCGGCCGGGGTGCCCAGCGACAGGGCGGGCTGGTCGTCGCCGGGGACGGCGGCCGCCGGGGCGGGTACCACCGCCGTGGCCTGCGCCGCCCGGGTCGAGGTGAACATCGCCAGCGTCGTTTCGGTCTTTTTCTGCGCCGCCGCGATCTGGTCGAGCTTTTTTGAGATCGTGTTCGACCCGACCTCGTTGCGCCCGGCCTGCGCCTGCGCCACATAGGCGTTTCGGATGGCGTCGATGGCGGCTTGCAGCCGCGCGCTTTCCTCGCGCATCACGCGGCTGGCGCGGGCGGCCATGGCGGCCACCCAGATCAGCGCCACCGGCAGGAATACCACCATCAGGGTGAGCAGAAAGCGCACCCCGTCCATCCCTTCGCCCGCGCCCAGCAGAAAGAACGCGCCCGACAGGATCAGCCACAGGATGCTGAGCCCCGTCGCGACGATCTCGATCCCGGTCACGCCGCCGCTTTGGCGGCGGTCGTAGATGCCGAGAGGCGTGGGGCGGACGTCGTTGTTTTCGGCCATGGGCGCGGCGTTCCCTCAGACGTAGTCGATTTTCAGGATCTCATAGCTCTTTTCGCCGCCGGGGGTGCGCACCTCGACGCTGTCGCCCTCTTCCTTGCCGATCAGCGCGCGGGCGATGGGCGATTTGACGTTCAGCAGACCCTTTTCGATGCTGGCCTCGTATTCGCCGACGATCTGCCAGGTCTTTTCCTCGTCGGTGTCCTCGTCCACCACGGTCACGGTGGCGCCGAACTTTACCGCGCCCGACAGCTTGGTCGGGTCGATCACGTCGGCCAGGCCGATCACGCCCTCAAGCTCCTTGATGCGCCCCTCGATGAACGACTGCTTCTCCTTGGCCGAATGATATTCGGCATTCTCGGACAGATCGCCATGCTCGCGCGCCTCTGCGATGGCGCGGATGATTGCGGGGCGCTCTTCGGATTTGAGCGTCTTCAATTCGCTTTCAAGCGCGGCATGGCCCGCGCGGGTCATCGGTATCTTGTCCATGGGTTCGCTTCCCGGTGTTGTTGGGCCGATTGCGCGGCCGCGCTGCCTATGTTCGCTCGGGTGTCCGTGCGCGATGTTGCCTTGTTTGGCAAGGGCTGTGCAAGCGGATTAGGCCGGTGTGCGCGCCAGATTGCCGTCTCCGGCCGTCAGCCGTTGCACGGGGGCCGCGTAATAACGCCCCGTCGCGATTGACCTATGCCGCAGTGCCGCGTTAACTCTCGCCCGGATGAAAACGACCCAGCCGAGACCTTGAAAGGGCCCGACATGAGCGACGTGCAGCGCGAAGCGATGGAATACGATGTGGTGATCGTGGGGGCTGGCCCGGCAGGCCTTTCCGCCGCGATCCGGCTCAAGCAACTGGACGCATCGCTCGATGTGGTCGTGCTGGAAAAGGGCTCCGAGGTTGGCGCGCATATCCTGTCGGGCGCGGTGCTGGACCCGTGCGGGCTCGATGCGCTGATCCCCGACTGGAAGGAAAAGGGCGCGCCGCTGAACGTTCCCGTGCGCGAGGACAATTTCTATATGCTGGGCGAGGCGGGCCATCTGCGTGTGCCCAACTGGCCGATGCCGCCGCTGATGAACAATCATGGCAATTACATTGTGTCGATGGGCAATGTCTGCCGCTGGATGGCCGAGCAGGCCGAGGCGCTTGGGGTCGAGATTTTCCCGGGCATGTCCTGCTCCGAACTGGTCTACGGCGACAATGGCGAGGTCAAGGGCGTGGTCGCGGGCGTCTTCGGGCTGGAGCCGGACGGCTCTATCGGCGAAAACACCGAGCCGGGGATGGAGCTGCACGGCAAATACGTCTTCCTTTCCGAAGGCGTGCGCGGCAGCCTGACCAAGGAGGTGATCGCGAAATACGATCTGTCCAAAGGCAAGGAGCCGCAGAAATTCGGCCTCGGCATGAAAGAGATCTGGGAGATCGACCCGGCCAAGCACCGCGAAGGCAGTGTGACCCACACGATGGGCTGGCCGCTGGGCAAGAACGCGGGCGGCGGGTCTTTCATCTATCACCTTGAGAACAATCAGGTTTACGTCGGCTTCGTGGTTCATCTGAACTACGAAAACCCGCATCTTTTCCCGTACATGGAATTCCAGCGCTTCAAGCATCACCCGATGGTGGCCGAGCTGCTGGAGGGGGGCAAACGCGTGGCCTATGGCGCGCGCGCCATTTCCGAGGGCGGCTATCAGTCGATGCCCAAGATGGTCGCGCCGGGCGTGGCGATCCTGGGCTGCGGCGTGGGCATGGTCAACGTGCCGCGCATCAAGGGCAACCACAACGCCATGCTGTCGGGCAAGGCCGCGGCCAAGGCGGCCCATGCCGCCATCGCGGCGGGCCGCGCCAGCGACGAGCTGTCGGAATATGAAACCGAGGTGCGCGAAGGCGCGATCGGCAAGGACCTCTTCAAGGTGCGCAACGTCAAACCGCTCTGGTCGAAATACGGGCTGACCGCCAGCCTGGCGCTGGGCGGGTTCGACATGTGGACCAACACGCTCGGCTTTTCGCTGCTGGGTACGATCGGCCACGGCAAGACCGACGCCGCCGCCACCGGCGAGGCCAAGGACCACAAGCCCATCGACTATCCCAAGCCTGACGGCAAGCTGAGCTTCGACCGGCTGACCAATGTCAGCTATTCCTTCACCAATCACGAGGAAAGCCAGCCCGCGCATCTGAAACTGCACGACGACAGCATTCCGGTGTCGGTGAACCTGCCGAAATACGCCGGCCCCTCGGCGCGTTACTGCCCGGCGGGGGTCTATGAATTCGTGACCGAAGAGGGCAAGGACCCGCGCTTTGTGATCAATTTCCAGAACTGCGTCCACTGCAAGACCTGCGACATCAAGGACCCCAGCCAGAACATCAACTGGACGGTGCCGCAGGGCGGCGACGGGCCGAACTATCCCAACATGTGAACCGCCGCGCGGGCCCTTTGGTCCGCGCGGCCCGTGGTCACGAAAACGTTGGTTTGCTGCCCGGCAGGGCGCCCGGTCGATACGTTGCATGCCAGTGCCGCAACGGCTACGCTTTGCCTGTACAAATGAGGCGAGGTTTGGCGACGTGACCGATTGGGCGAAGAAAATGCTGCGCGGGGCTGTTCTGGGGCTGGCCCTGGGTCTGCCCGCCGGGGCCGGGGCGAACGGGCTTGCGGGCGATTATCTGGCCGCGCGGCATGCCAGCATGATGGGCGATTTCAAGGCCGCCGCCGATTACTACGGCCGCGCGATCCTCTTCGATCCAAGCAACCCTCAGCTGCTGGAACGCGCGGTGCTGGCCAGCATGTCGCTGGGCGACATGCCCCGCGCCATCGCCTTGTCGGACAAGCTGCTGTCCGAAGGCCACGCCAGCCAGATCGCGCAGATGGCGCAGCTGGCCGGCGCCGTGGCCGAGGACAGATTTGCCGAAGTGCAGGGCCTGATCGCCGAAAACCGCGGTGCCGGACCGCTGGTCGACGGGCTGGTGTCGGCCTGGGCGCATCTGGGCGAGGGCGACATGAGCGCGGCGCTGGTCGGCTTTGACGAGGTCGCGGCCGAGCCCGGCCTGGCCGCCTTTGCGTCTTATCACAAGGCGCTGGCGCTGGCCTCGGTCGGCGATTTCGAAAGCGCCGAGGCGATCTTTGCCGCCGATGGGGCGGGCGGTATGCAGATGACCCGCCGCGCGGTGATGGCCCGTGCCGAGATCCTCAGCCAGCTCGAACGCTTCGAGGACGCGGTCGCGCTGATCGACACCTCGTTCGGCGCCACGCTCGACCCCGGCCTGTCGGAAATGCGCGACGGGCTCGCAGCGGGCCAGCCGATTCCGTTCCGCCATGTGCGCAGTGCCCGCGACGGTGTGGCCGAGGTGTTCTATACCCTCGCCGGCGCGCTCTCGAACGAGGCGAACGACGAATTCACTCTGCTCTACACGCGGCTGGCGGAATACCTGCGGCCCGGCCATGTCGACGCGATCCTGCTGTCGGCGGAAATTCTCGAAAACCTCGGGCAATACGAGCTCGCGGTGGAGACCTACAAGCGCGTGCCGCGCGACGACCCGTCCTACCATGCCGCCGAACTGGGCCGCGCCGGGGCGCTGCGCCGCGACGACCGGATCGATGCTGCGGTCGAGGTGCTGGAACAACTGGCCGAAACCCACGGCGATCTGCCGGTGGTCCAGTCGACCCTGGGCGACCTGATGCGGCAGCTGGAAAATTTCGAGGCGGCGATCGAGGCCTATACCAAGGCGCTCGACACCTATGCGGAAGCCGACCGCTCGCAATGGTTTCTGCATTACGCGCGCGGCATCTCGCACGAGCGGCTGGGCCAGTGGGACGCCGCCGAGGCCGATTTCCGCGCCGCTCTCGAACTGAACCCGGATCAACCGCAGGTTCTGAACTACCTCGGCTATTCGCTGGTGGAAAAGCAGATCAAGCTGGACGAGGCGCTCGACATGATCGAACGCGCCGTCTTGGCCCGGCCCGACAGCGGCTATATCGTCGATTCGCTGGGCTGGGTGCTCTACCGGCTGGGCCGCTATGACGAGGCCGTGGGCCACATGGAGCGCGCCGCCGAGCTGATGCCCATCGACCCGGTGGTCAACGACCATTTGGGCGATGTCTATTGGGCCGTGGGCCGCATGCGCGAGGCGGAATTCATGTGGAAACGCGCGCTGTCTTTCGTAGATTGGGAGGACGCCAGCGAAGAGGCCGACCCCGAGCGCATCCGCCGCAAGCTCGAGATCGGGCTGGACAGGGTGCTGGAGGAAGAGGGCGCGCCGCCGCTGCAAGTGGCCAATGGCGACGAATGAGGCCACGGCCCCGGCCAAGATCAACCTCTGCCTTTATCTGACCGGCCTGCGGGAGGACGGCTATCACCTGCTGGAATCGCTGGTGGTGTTCGCCGACCTGGGCGATCGGCTGCGCGTCGCGCCTGCGGATGAGCTGACGCTGACGGTGGACGGCCCCTTTGCGGAGGGCGTGCCGACCGATGGCGGGAACCTTGTCCTGAAGACCGCCGAACGGCTGCGCACGCTGCGCGGCGTGACGGCGGGCGCTTCGATCCAGCTGACCAAGCATCTGCCCCACGGCGGCGGCATCGGCGGCGGCTCGTCCGACGCCGCCTGCGCCCTAAGCCTGCTGGCCGATCTGTGGCAGGTCGCCCCGCTGACGACCGTCGAGGCGCTGCCGCTGGGCGCCGATGTGCCGGTTTGCCTTTGCGCCCCGCAGGCCATGGAAATGCGCGGCATCGGCGAGGATTTGACCCCCGCGCCCTATCAGCCCGAGGGCTGGCTGGTGCTGGCCAATCCCCGCGTGGCGGTGCCGACGGGGGCGGTCTTTGCGCTGCATGACCGGATTTCCGATTTCAGCCCGCAGGGGATGGAGCCGCTGGACGGTATCGGCAAACCGGATGACTTCGTGGCCTGGCTTCGTCGCCAGCGCAACGACCTGACCAGGGTCGCATGCGAAGATGGGATCGCGCCGGTGATCGGCGACGTTCTGGCAGCCTTGCGGGTCTTTGCGGAGGTTGCCGAGATGTCGGGTTCCGGCAGCACCTGCTGGGCGCTTTTCCGCGATGAGGCCACGGCGCAAACCTGCGCTGATGCAATTGCCGCAGATCACCCCGGCTGGTGGGTGCGCGCGGCGCGCTTGCTGCTCCGAGGAAAGCCCGCAAGGGCTTGAGGAGGGGCCGCTCCTCCGCCCTCGCGGGCGTCCTCGCTCAATTCACCCGCGCGACCACGTAATCGGCCAGATCGATCAGCATGTCGCGCAGCGGGCTTTCGGGCAGCGTGCCCATCGCCGCCTTGGCCTTGCCGACCCAGTCCAGCGCCTCCTGCCGCGTCGCCTCGAGCGTGCCGTGCTTGTTCAACAGAGCAATCGCGTGCTCCAGATCGCCGTCGCCTTGCTTGCCCTTCTCGATCGTCCGCTGCCAGAACGCGCGTTCCTCGGCATCAGCCAGCGCCACCGCCTTGATCACCGGCAGCGTCAGCTTGCGCTCGCGGAAATCGTCGCCCACATTCTTGCCCGTGGCCTCCGACCCCCAGTAATCCAGCAGATCGTCCACGATCTGGAAGGCGATCCCCAGGGCGTCGCCGTAATCGTAGAGCGCCTGCACCTCGGCGTCGCTGCGCCCGGCGATCACCCCGCCGACCTCGGTCGCCGCCGAAAAGAGCGCCGCCGTCTTGCCGCGCACCACCTGCAGATAGACCGCCTCGGTCGTCGCCAGATCTTGCGCCGCGGTCAGTTGCAGCACCTCGCCCTCGGCGATGGTCGCCGCCGCGTCGCTGAGGATGTTCAGTACCCGAAGGCTGCCCGTTTCGGTCATTAGCTGGAACGACCGCGCAAAGAGGTAATCCCCGACCAGCACGCTGGATTTGTTGTCCCAAAGCAGGTTCGCCGTGGGCCGCCCGCGCCGCTTGGCGCTTTCGTCCACCACGTCGTCATGCAAGAGCGTCGCGGTGTGGATGAATTCCACCGTCGCGGCCAGATGCACATGGTAGGGTCCGTCGTACCCGCAGAGCCGCGCGCTCGCCAGGGTCAGCAGGGGCCGCAGGCGCTTGCCGCCCGCATCGACAAGATGCGCGGTCACCTCGGGAATGCGCGGAGCGTGTTCGCTGGCCATGCGCGCGCGGATCAGGGCGTTGACGGCCGTCATGTCGTCGGCCAGCGCCGCGGACAGCCGCTCGTGCGGCTTTGCCGAAGGATTGTCCAAGCTCATCACACTCCCGTCACAAGGCTCGACATTCCGCCTGCCTTGTCCTTACATCCCCGTCATGGAAGAACTTTTGCGCACCAACGACATCACCTTGATCCCGCTGGTTCGGGCCGTCCTCGAGGACGAGGGTATAGAATGCTTTGAGTTGGACGTAAACATGAGCGTCCTCGAAGGCTCGATCGGGATCCTGCCCCGCCGCCTGATGGTTCGCCGGGATGAGATCGACGAGGCCCGGACGGCGCTGCGTCTGAACGGTGTGAAGTTTGAGGGCTGAGCCCTTTTCCGACGATGACCTGACCCGCAACGCCTTTCTGGGCGGACGGGTTCGGCTCTGGCAGCCTCGCGGCGGCTACCGCGCGGGGATCGACCCGGTGCTGCTGGCCGCCAGTGTGCCGGCGGACCCGGGGCAAAGCGTGCTCGAGCTCGGCTGCGGCGCGGGCGCGGCGCTGGCCTGTCTCGGCGCGCGGGTGCCGGGCCTGGCGCTGACCGGGGTCGAGCTGCAACCGGCCTATGCGGCGCTGGCGCGGCGAAACCTTGCCGAGAATGGCCTGGACGGACGCATCGTCGAGGCCGATCTGACCGCATTGCCGCGCGATATGCGCGCGCAGAGCTTCGCCCATGTCTTGGCCAACCCGCCCTATTTCGATGCGTCCCGCCGTTCGGCCGCCTCTGATGCGGGCCGCGATATGGCGCAGGCTGGCGGCACGCCGCTGGCGGACTGGGTCGATTGCGCCGCGCGACGCCTGGCGCCCGGCGGCACCGCGACCTTCATCCAGCGCATGGACCGCTTGCCCGAACTGCTGGCCGCGATGCAGGCGCGACTTGGGTCGCTTGCGCTTTGGCCCATCGCGGCGCGCGCGGGGCGCGATGCGGGGCTGATGCTGCTGCGCGGGCGCAAGGGCGGGCGCGCCGCTTTTGTCTGTCACGCGCCGCTGATCCTGCATTCCGGTGCGCGCCACGAACGCGACGGTGACGATTACACCCCGCAGATCAGTGACGTTCTGCGCCTTGGGCAGGCGCTGCTTTTTCCAACACAAAGCCGTTAACAACGCCCTAACTGTAACCATTCGTTATCGGCCTTCGCGCCTGCAGCGTGACAGAACCGCTCCGATGTGCTGCACTCTAGATCCACGACATCTACAGGAGGTCCACATGAGCTTGAGTTCGCACTTGCAGGAACTGAAGAAAAAGCACCAATCCCTGGAAACCGCCGTCGAAGAGGCGCAGCGCAGTCCGGGAACGGACCACTTGCACGTCGCAGAACTGAAAAAACAGAAGCTTAGGATCAAGGAAGAGATCACCCGGCTTTCCGCACAGTCGGTACACTGACCGGTCGACCCTGCGGCGCGGCCTGTGACTGGCCGTTGCCGACAGGGTCAGCCGGCCTGTCCGTTCGGAGACAAGTCATTGACAGGCAAGATTTTCTTGCCGTCCAGATTGACTGGATACTTCGCGATTTCGGTGGCCAGCCAGGCGTGGAACGCTTGGATGTGCGGCCGGGTTTCGGTGCCGCTCGGGCAAAGGAACCGGAAATGCGCATCGCTGGACAGGCCCACGTCGAACGGCGCCACCAGTTGGCCTTTTGCCAGATATTGCGCCGCCAGCGACGTGCGGGTCAGCACCACGCCGCCCCCCGCGAGCGTGGCATCGAGCGCGTGATCGGCCTGTGAAAACCGTGCCGCGGCCTCGGGCCGGTGGGTGAGTCCGCAGGCCCGAAACCACGTTTGCCAATCCGCCGGGGGCTTCAGAAAGGTCAGCGAATCGTCGAAGAGCAGCGGCGCATCCGTCAGGCTTTCGGGCGTCGGATAGCGGTTTGCCAGCGCCGGCGTCATCAACGGCATCATGGCCTCTTCCATCAGAGGCAGCGAAAAGAGCCCCGGGTCGGGGCCATAGCCATACCGAATCGCCACGTCGACTTCGTCGCGGTCGAAATCCATCTGCCGCAGGCTGGCGGCAAAGCGCAATTCGATCTCGGGATGGGCCTGGGCAAACTCGTAAAGCCGCGGGGCCAGCCATTTCGCGGTGAACGCCGGGCCGGCGGTCACGCTCAGCACCCGGCTTTGTCCCAACCGCCGCGCGGCGCGCCAGGCCAGGGTCAAACGCTCGAACCCGTCGGTGGCGCCGGGAGCAAGAGTGCGCCCCGCCTCGGTCAGTTCGACCGCGCGGTTCAGCCGGCGAAAGAGCGGCTGGCCCAGATGTTCCTCGAGGTTCTTGATCTGGAAAGACAAAGCGGCCGGGGTGACGTTCAGTTCCTCTGCCGCCTTGGCAAAGGACATGTGCCGCGCCGCGGCCTCAAAGGCGCGCAGGGCGGTCAACGGGGGCAGGCGATCGGACATGTCAGTTAAGTACAACTTATCTGAGGGGCTGAAAAGTCTCGTTTGTGAAAACGCGGCAGGGGGCGCATATCAGTAACAGTTCAAATCCGCTGACCCCAAGGAGCCCGCCATGTTCGAAACCAATCCCGACACCCGCACCCGTGATGCCTTTCGCGCCGCGCATAAGGCCCGCGGCCAAGCCGCCGCCGCGCTGTGGAGCATGCTCTTGAGGCGGAGGTCCTGACCGCAGGCCCTTGGCCCGATGGTCTGATCCGCCTTGTGAAACGCCCCCGAACCGAATGGCTGCGGGGGTGTTTCCTTTTGTATTTCAATGATCTGGCGCTGCCGTCAGCTGGCAAGGAACCGCGCCAGCGCGTCGACCTCGGTCTGGGCGATTTCGTGCCCGCCGTGGTGCCAGGTCTGCGTCAGCTCGGCCCCCTGCGCTTCGAAATACCCGGCCAGCTGGCGGCTGAGCGGGGCGGGGCAGATCGGATCGCGCTCGCCCGCCGTCATCAGGATGCGCGTGCCCGCCAGCCCCGGCTGCGGCCCGGGCGTCCATGGGATCAGCGGATGCATCAGCGCCATGTCGGTAAAGATTTCCGGATGCTCGAAGGCGACAGCGGCCATGATGTTGGCCCCGTTGGAATAGCCCAGCCCGATCACCCGGCTGGCCCCGACACGCGCCTTGGCGTCGCGCAGAAAACCGGCCATCGCCGCGCTGCGCCGCGCCTGATCCTCCATGTCATAGACGCCCTCGGCGGCGCGGCGGAAATAGCGCAGCGCCCCGTGTTCCGACACGTCGCCGCGCGGCGAGATCACATGCGCGCCCGGGATAATCTGCCCGGGAAAGTCGTGAAACTGCCGCTCCGACCCTCCGGTGCCGTGGAAGGTGAAGACCAGCGGCGCGCCCTCCGCACCCTTGGTTTCGGCGAACACATAGTCAGTCATGGATCGGCTCCAGCAGTTGTTCCAGTCTCGCGCGCAGGTGTTCGTGCTGTGTCGGCAGCTTGAGCGCCTCGCCCAGATGCGCGGTGTCTTCGTCGCGGTCGAACCCGGGCTCGTTGGTGGCCACCTCGAACAGAATGCCGCCGGGGGTGCGGAAATAGATCGCCCAGAAATAATCCCGGTCGATCACCGGCGTCACCTGATAGCCGGTGTCCATCAACTGCTTGCGCACCTCGAGCTGCGCTGCCCGGTCATCGACCGAAAAGGCGATGTGATGCACGCTGCCTGCGCCCTGATCGGCGAAGGGCGCGTCGACATGGCTGATGTCGATCACCTGCGCCTCGTTGCCGCCGGGCTTGCGAAAGCGGGTCACGTTGCCCTGTTGGCCCTCGGCCTCATACCCCATGAAGCGCAGCAGTTCGGCGTTGGCGCCGTTCTCGCGCAGCCGCATGTCGGCGCTGTGAAACCCGCGAATGGCCACGTCGGCCGGAACATCGTCGCTCACCCACGGGGCGCGACCATCCTCGGCCTCGACCAGGGCAAAGCCGTCGCCATCGGGGCCGCGGAACATCAGGCGGGCCTCGCCGAATCGCTCCTGACGTTCCAGCCCCGGCACGCCCAGCCCCGACAGGCGCTTCTCCCAGAAGGGCAGGGCGCCCTCGGGCACGGCAAAGGCGGTCGTCGCCACCTCGCCCGCGCCCGCCCTACCGCGCCGCGCGCCGGGAAAGGGGAAATAGGTCATCACCGTGCCCGGTGTGCCCGCCTCGTCGCCGTAATACAGATGATAGACATCGGGCGCGTCGAAATTGACGGTCTTCTTGACCCGGCGCAGCCCTAGTGTCTTTGTGAAGAAATCGTTGTTGCTCTGCGCCCCGCTGGCCAGTGAGGTGACGTGATGCAAGCCGTTGATCTGGGTGATCATGATGTCGCTCCTTGATATGTTGACGCAGATATAGCCTTTGCGTCTGTGCAGGAAACCACCCAAGGCCGCGCGACATCGGTGCGTATACGCACAAAAAAGCGCCCCGGCGGTCCACCGGGGCGCATAATTGCGCAAAGCCTGCGAGGGTGCGCTTACACGAAGAACTGCGCGCCGTTGGCCGAGATCGTCGAGCCGTTGATAAAGCCCGCGTCGTCCGAGGCCAGGAAAGTCACGCAGCGCGCGATTTCCTCGGGCTCGCCCAGACGTCCCGCGGGGATCTGGCCGATGATCGATTCGCGCACCTTCTCCGGCACGGCCATGACCATCTCGGTCGCGATATAGCCGGGGCAGATCGCATTCGCGGTGATGCCCGCGCGCGCGCCTTCCTGCGCCAGGCTCTTGACGATGCCCAGATCGCCCGCCTTGGTCGCGGCATAGTTGACCTGCGCGAACTGGCCCTTCTGCCCGTTGATCGAGCTGATCACGATGATGCGGCCGAACTTGCGCTCGCGCATGCCGGGCCAGACCGGATGGATAGTGTTGAAGACGCCGGTCAGGTTGGTGTCGATCACCTCTTTCCACTGCTCCGGCGTCATCTTGTGGAAGGGCGCGTCGCGGGTGATACCCGCGTTGGCCACCACGACGTCGATCGGGCCCAAGTCGGCCTCGACCTGCGCGATGCCCGCCTTGCTGGCCTCGTAATCGGCCACGTTCCACTTGTAGGTCTTGATGCCCGTGGCTTCGGTAAAGGCCGCGGCCTTCTCGTCGTTGCCGGCATAGGTGGCGGCGACCTCATAGCCCTCCGCCTTCAGCGCTTTCGAAATCGCTTCACCGATGCCGCGCGACCCTCCGGTCACAAGTGCAACACGTCCCATATTTCGTTCCTCCATATAAATTCGTCTCTTCGACCCTTCTTCTTGGCCGAAATACTCCGGGGGTGCGGGGGGCAGCGCCCCGCCCGTGGCGACGCCGTCAGGCGGCGCAATGCCGTATCAGCGCTCGACGCAGAGCGCGACACCCATGCCGCCACCGATGCAGAGCGTCGCCAGACCCTTCTTGGCGCCGCGGCGCTTCATCTCGAAGAGCAGCGTGTTGAGAACCCGCGCGCCCGAGGCGCCGATCGGGTGGCCGATGGCGATGGCGCCGCCGTTCACGTTCACGATGGCCGGGTCCCAGCCCATGTCCTTGTTCACCGCGCAGGCCTGCGCGGCGAAGGCTTCGTTCGCCTCCACGAGGTCCAGGTCCTCGACCTTCCAGCCGGCCTTGGCCAGCGCCTTGCGCGAGGCGTGGATCGGGCCGACGCCCATGATCGACGGGTCGAGCCCGGCGGTGGCATAGCTGGCGATCCGCGCCAGCGGTTCGATCCCGCGCTTCTCGGCGTTTTCGGCCGACATCAGCAGCACGCCCGCCGCGCCGTCGTTCAGGCCCGAGGCGTTGGCCGCGGTCACGGACCCGTCCTTGGTGAAGGCCGGACGCAGCTTCTGCATCGCCTCCATCGTCGCGCCGTGGCGGATGTATTCGTCCTTGTCGACCACGATGTCGCCCTTGCGGGTCTTGACGATGAAGGGGATCACCTCGTCGTCGAACTTGCCAGCCTTCTGCGCGGCCTCGGCCTTGTTCTGGCTGGCCACAGCGAATTCATCCTGCATCTCGCGGCTGATCTGCCACTTTTCGGCAACGTTCTCGGCGGTCTGGCCCATGTGGTAGCCGTTGAAGGCATCCCAGAGACCGTCGCGGATCATCGTGTCGATGTATTTCATGTCGCCCATTTTGTGCCCGGCGCGCAGGTTTGCGGCGTGGGGGCTGAGGGTCATGTTCTCCTGGCCGCCGGCGGCGACGATATCGGCATCGCCCAGCTGGATGTGCTGCGCGCCAAGCGCCACGGCCCGCAGACCCGAGCCGCAGACCTGGTTGATGCCCCAGGCCGCCGATTCGATCGGCAGGCCAGCGTTCACATGCGCCTGGCGGGCCGGGTTCTGGCCCTGCGCGGCGGTCAGGACCTGGCCGAGGATCGTCTCACTGATCTCGCCCTTGTCCACTCCGGCGCGCGCCACCACGGCCTCCAGCACGGCAGCGCCGAGGTCATGCGCGGGGGTGTTGGCGAAAGAGCCGCCAAAGCTGCCCACGGCAGTGCGCGCGGCGCTTACGATTACGACATTGGTCATTCTGGTATCCTCCGATGATCCTGTCCGTTTCGTGCGAGCATACAGCGCGATCCGGGCCGCGCTCCACCCCACAATTGCGCGCGTGCTTAAAACAAATGCCGCAGGTGCAAAATCGGACAGGGTGTCTCAGGGCCGGAATCGGCGTGATTTCTCGGGGATGAGTGAATTTTGTGATCACAAATTCGGTCAGCGGGCGTCTTGACGCGCATTTGTGATCACAAATTGACCCCGCAAGCTGCACTCACGGCAATCGGCGGGCTTTGCGGCAGGGCGGGCGCCCGAATCGGGGTCTGTCGCGCCTGGATCAGGCGAACTGCTTTTCATCCTCTCCCGACCGCCAGTAGGGCTTGACCGTCGGCGCGCCGAAATAAAAGCCCTGCAGGCAATCCGCGCCAAGCTGCGCCAGGCATTCGGCGTCCTCGGCGCGTTCGACCCTTTCGGCGACGGTGAACATGTCGAATTGCTGCGCAATCGACACCATCGCGCGGACCATCACCTGATTGTCCGCGTCGCCGGCGATCCCCTCGATGAACTGACCATCGATCTTGAGCACGTCAAAGGTGAACTGCTTGAAATGGCGCAGCGCGGTATAGCCCGCGCCGAAATCGTCCAGCGCAAAGGAAATCCCCTTGCGCTGCAGCTCGGACATGAAAGTCGAGACCAGCTCGGGCACCAGCATGGCAGAGCTTTCCGTGATCTCGAGGATCAGCCGTTCGCCGATCGTCGGATCGCTGTCGAGCGCGCGGTGCAGGACGCGCGTCCATTTCTTGTACCCGATAGAGCGCGCCGACATGTTGATCGACAGGCGCAGCCCCGGCTGGCGGGCAAGCTCCGCCAGCCCCTTTTCCAGCGCGATGCAATCCAGGATCCGTCCGGTTTCGGTTTCTTCGATGGCGTCGATGAAATCCTTGGCCGGGATGATCCGCCCGGTTTCGTCCATGACGCGAATCAGCGCTTCGTGAAACGCGATATGGTCGGGGCGGCGCGTCTGCACGACCGGTTGAAAGGCCAGCAGGATCTGCCGGTGCTGAATGGCGGCGCGAACCATGTCCAGCGTGGCGCGATCCCGTTTGGCCAGGGCCAGGTCGAGGGCGTTGGACGCGGGCGTTCGAATTTTGCTGTGGGACGTCATGTGATGGCCAATCTCCGTCTCTCGGACTCAGTTGTGCCTGCGGAGCATTAAGCAAATCCTAACTCCGGCGGGAAAACCCGTCAGGTCCGGCGCTCTGGCGGTTGACTCTGGCCATGCCGCCCGTATAAGCGCGGCTTCATTGGTGTTGGCGGCCCCCGCAAGGGGATGCCTGTCGGGGCGCAAGCCCAGAGGACAACGCCCTTCACGGCCAAAGTGGCCATCCATAATGAAGGAGATCAGACGGTGACCAAACGCACCTCTGCCAAGTACAAGATCGACCGCCGCATGGGCGAAAACATCTGGGGCCGCCCCAAGTCGCCGGTGAACCGCCGCGAATACGGCCCGGGCCAGCACGGCCAGCGCCGCAAGGCCAAGATGTCGGACTTCGGCCTGCAGCTGCGCGCCAAGCAAAAGCTCAAGGGTTACTACGGCGACCTGACCGAAAAGCAGTTCCGCCGCATCTACCGCGATGCCGAGCGTCAGAAAGGCGACACCGGCGAGCTGCTGATCGGCCTGCTGGAACGTCGCCTTGACGCGGTGGTCTACCGCGCCAAGTTCGTGCCGACCGTCTTCGCCGCGCGCCAGTTCGTGAACCACGGCCACGTCATGGTGAACGGCCGCCGCGTCAACATCCCCTCCTACCGCGTGAAAGAGGGTGACGTGATCGAGGTCCGCGAAAAGTCCAAGCAGCTTGCCTCGGTGCTCGAAGCCGCCGGCCTGCCCGAGCGTGACGTGCCTGACTACCTCGAGGTCGACCACTCCAAGATGACCGCGACCTTCGTGCGCCAGCCCGGCCTGTCGGACGTGCCGTACCCGGTCATGATGGAACCGAACCTCGTCATCGAATTCTACGCGCAGAACTGATCCGGTTCCGCGCCTGACAAACGAAAAAGCCGCGTCTCGGACGCGGCTTTTTTGTTGCCGTCAGGTCAGATCGTAACAGTAGACGTTGTTCAGATAGGCCTGATCCCGCAGGCGGAAATGCGTGTGTCCGACCTGCCGGAACCCACGCGCCAGATAGAACCCGATGGCGGGGGTGTTTTCGGCATTCGTGGCCAGCCAGACCGATGGCGCGCCTCTTTCCCGGCACCGGGCAAGGGCGGCGTTCAGCAGCGCCTTGCCGATCCCCTTGCCGTGATGGCGGGGTTGAACGTAGAAGGTGCTGATCTCGGTCTCGGAACAGCCTGCGACGGGCGCCGCGCGCCCCGACGTGACGCGGATGACCCCGTCGATGCCCTCAACGTTCTGCGAGACGACGATCCATTCGTCCGGATCGCCGATCAGCGCGGCGATCCTGGCAGGAGTGAACTCGGACAATGCGTAATCGGCGAAAAAGCCGCTGACGCCCTGTTTCAGATAGGTGCCCAGCCACACCTCTATCGACAGTGCGGCGATGCTCGAGGCATCCGAGGGCAGGGCGCGGCGCAAGGTCATGCTGGCACCTTGCCGCAGGTCGCGTCGGGCCGAAAGCCCGAAACGCAAAAGGCCCGCTCGGATCGAGCGGGCCCCGCAGGCTCTAACGCGATGGAGACGCTCAGAGGTAGTACATGTCCGCGAAGACGTGGCGCGGAATGTCGTCGCGCTTGAGGCCGCGGGAGGCCAGCTGCGTGTCGGTCATGCGCTGCAGGCGCTCGGCCTCGCGGACGCGGTAGTTGCTTTCGGTGATCAGAACGAAAAAGCGGCCGATCGCGTCGATTGCATCGAGGATCAGGTTGCCGCGTGCGGGGGTGTGGGTGCTTACATGTGCCATTATCATCTCATCAGTATTCAGTGGTATTCCGTTTGAAGACTACCTATGCCGCGGCGCGGCAAAGCGGTAGGCCCAAGGTCGAATACCCGCCTTCACGCCATTGCATGGCTCGCCTGCGGCCCCCGGTTGCGAAAAGGGCTTGGCATAATCCCCGAAGGGGCCGCGCGGTGCCCATGGGGACGGGCTTTGCGCGGTGCGGTCACACTCACGCGGCGGACGCTAGCGGGGTGTTGTAACAGCCGTGCGACAGGTCTCACTCTGCGTCGCGCAGCCAGCCGTCCTGCCAGCGCACCTCGGACAGCCCGGCAAAGCGCGCCACGCGGTCCAGTTCCGCCTCCAGCCGCGCCTGCCGTCCACGGCCCCAGCGCAGCCCGCGCTCGGGCCAGAGCGCCGTCACCTTCAGCGCGTCCGCGCCGCGGTCGGTCTTCATGTCGATCCGGCCCACCAGCCGGTCGCCTTCGAGCAGCGGAAAGACATAGTAGCCGTACCGCCGCTTCGGCGCGGGCACGAAGATCTCGATCCGGTAGTGGAAGCCGAACAGCCGTTCGGCGCGCTTGCGGTCGCGCAGCGCCGGGTCGAAGGGGCTGAGCACCCGGATCCGGCCAGGCGCGTCGGGCAGGGCGTGGGCCTCGGCCAGGGTGCCGGACCTTGCAAGCGCCCGGCGCGGGCGGCCGTCGGCCCCGGCGATGTCGACCTCTTCGACCCGCCTCTCGGCCAGCGCCGCACGGGCCCAGCCCTTGGCCTCGTCCACCGTGACGATGTCCCAGAAGGCGGCGATCTCGCCCGGGGTGGCAAAGCCCAGCCGGTCCAGCGCCCCGGCGCAGAGCCAGTCGATGCAGTCAGGGGGATGCGGCACCGCGCTGCGCGGTCCCTCGGGGATGACCCTTTCGGTCAGGTCATAGACCTTGCGGAACGCCTCGCGCCGGGTGACGGACAGCTCTCCGCTGCGCCAGAGATATTCCAGCGCGGTCTTGGACGGATGCCAGTCCCACCATCCGCCTTTCGAGCGCGCCTCGTCCGCGCCCACATCGGCGGAACTGACCGGCCCGTGGTCGCGGATGCGCTGCAGGACCGTGTCGAACCGGCGCTCGAACCCCTCGCGCCGCGCGCTCTGCCATTGGCCGCGCAGCTTCTCGGCGTCGCGCGCGAAGCGCAGCCGCCAATGCGGGTAAAACTCCGTCGGGATCACCGCGGCGTCATGGGTCCAGTGCTCGAAGAGATGCCGGTCGCGTTCCAGCAGCGGCGCGAGGTGGCCGGGCCGAAAGGCCGGGCGCCGCGCGAAAAGGATCATGTGATGCGCGCGTTCCACCGTCGCGATGCTGTCGACCTGGACAAAGCCCAGCCGCCCGATCAGCGCCAGCAGATCCTCGCCCTTGGCCGGTCCGGCGGGCTGTTCCAGCAGGGCGTGGCGATCCAGAAAGAGCCGTCGCGCCGCGCCGTTGTCCAGACAGGCGACCACGGGATCAGCGCCGGCGCAGCGTGTCGCCGTAGGAAATGGTCGGGGTAAGCTCGACGATCTTTTCGACCTCGGCATCCGGGTTCTCGACCCGGGCGGCGATGATCTGCGCGGCCTTTGTTCCGATCTCGTCGCGGCAGGCGTCCATCGTCGCCAGTTGTCGCGGCAGACCGTCCAGCAGCTCGACCCCGTTGAACCCGGCAAGACCGATTTCACCGGGGATGTCGCGGCCCTCGTCCAGCAGGTAGAGCAAGCCGCCCGCGCCGATCATGTCGTTCGAATAATAGAGGAAATCCAGCTCGGGCGTCCGTTCCAGCATCGCCTTGGTCATCTCGCGGCCTTTGGCCAGCGCCGAGCCGCCGGAATAGAATTCCTGATCCATGACCTCGAGCCCGCCCTTGGCCAGCGCCTCGGTAAAGCCCTCGAACCGTTTGCGGGCGCGGTGGTCCAGCGGCATCTTGGTGCCCATGAAGCCGATGTTCTGATAGCCCGCCCGCAGGATCGCCCTGGCCATCTCGCGCCCCGCGCGGCGGTGCGAAATGCCCACCATCGCGTCGACCGGCGTGCCGTCCACATCCATGATCTCGACCACGGGAATGCCGCTCGCCGCCAGCATGGCGCGGCTGGCGTCGGTATGCTCCAGCCCGGCGATGATCACGCCCGAGGGCCGCCACGACAGCATCTCGTAGAGAACGCGCTCTTCCTTTTCGGGCAGGTAGTCGGTCACGCCCACGACCGGCTGCAGGTCGGTCTCTTCCAGCACGGCGCTGATGCCCGACATGACCTCGGGGAACACCATGTTGCGCAAGCTGGGGATGATCACCGCCACCAGGTTCACGCGCGAAGACGCCAGCGCCCCGGCGATCTTGTTGGGCACGTAGCCCAGAGCCTTGGCCGCCTCGAGCACCTTTTCACGGGTGGCCTGGCTGACATCGCCACGGTTGCGCAGCACGCGGCTGACAGTCATTTCCGAAACCCCCGACGCCTCGGAGACATCGCGCAGGGTCAAAGGTCGGGTATCGTCGTTCGGCAATGCTGAATTTCCTGAAGTTTCTTCAGGTGTACGACGCTTGCGGCATCGACGCAAGCGAGCCGATGCTTCGGCGCTCAGCCCTCCGCGGGCTTGCGGGCGCGTTTTCCTGAGGGCAGAGGGCCGGGCCGAAACCCGCGCTGTATCCGAGCGCAATCCATGTGGCGCGCAACTTTTGCAGGAAGTGGTGGCACAGCTGCCTGAAATGCGGAATAACGGCCGCAGCGGTCCCGTGGCTCAACTGGATAGAGCAGCCCCCTCCTAAGGGGCAGGTTGCAGGTTCGAATCCTGCCGGGATCGCCAGTTCTCAGTTTAAAGCATAATAAAAACAATGATATGCGTTGTTTTTTGTTTTGCATTCCCCCCTTTCTTCCCCATGCAGCACCTGTTCAAGCCTTAGAGTGGCGGTTGTCAGCCCTTCACGCGCGCGCGTCAAGTTGATCTCCGCACACCATCAGGATTGGTTGCACCATTGGTTCGAACCTATGAACTAGGGTGTTGTGACGTTCCCTTGCTTCTTGTGCATGGAGTTCCCCCGGTTTGATGGACACTTTTTCACTAATGAAGGAGAGTGTTTTTCATGCCGAGAACGAGGAACCCGTACCCGACGGAATTTCGGGAGTAGATGGTTGCGCTGGTGCGAACCGGGCGCAGTGTTGAAAGCTTGGCGCGGGAGTATGAGCCCTGCGCCGCCACGATCCACGAGTGGGTCAGACAGGCCGCCGCCGACGACGGCGACGATCTGGTCATCCTGAGAAGCGAGGATCGCGAGGAACTCCGGCGTCTTCGCCGCGAAGTGAAGCAGTTGCGACAAGAGCGGGACATCCTGTCAAAGGCCGCGGCCTGGTTTGCACAAAACGACGTGACATCGCGGAGGTCTTCAAATTCATGACCGCGAACCAGGCCGAGTATTCTGTCCAGATGATGTCGCGCACGCTGGGGGTGTCCCGCAGCGGGTTCTATGCATGTCACCGCCGTTCGCCGAGCGCCCGGCAGGTTGCAGACGCAGCGCTGAGCAAGCGGATCGCGGCGATCCATGAGGCATCGAAAGAGACCTACGGCGCGCCCCGCATTCATGCCGAGCTGGCGGATGAAGGGATCCTCGTCGGTCGCAAGCGTGTCGAGCGCCTGATGCCAGCCAAGGGCTTGAGGGGCGTCAGCCGCCGTAAGTTCGTCGTCACGACAGAACGTGACCCTCGTGTCCGGCCTGCCGCCGATCTGGTGGACCGGAACTTCTATGCCGATGCCCCGAACGTGTTGTGGGTGGCCGACATCACCTTCGTGCCCACCTGGACAGGCTTTCTCTATCTGGCGGTTGTGTTGGATGCCTTCAGCCGCCGTATCATCGGCTGGGCTATGGGCACCGGACAGAGAACGCAACTCGTTCTCGATGCGATGAACATGGCGGTCGCGCAGCGCAAACCGAACAACGTCATCCATCATAGCGACCAGGGATCGCAATACACGTCCGTGGCCTTCGGCCTGCGATGCAAGGAAATGGGTGTCAGGCCGTCGATGGGCTCGGTCGGCGATTGCTACGACAACGCCATGTGCGAGAGCTTCTTCGCCACGCTCGAATGCGAACTGATCGACCGCCGCAAGTTCAGGACGAAGGCTGAGGCCCGCGTCGCCTGCTTCGAGTTCATCGAAGGCTGGTACAACCCCTCTCGCCGCCATTCGGCTTTGGGCTATAAGTCACCGATCAACTACGAAAGGACCGCCGCTGAAGGGCTGGAATCCCCAAGCCCATAACCGTCCACGAAACCGGGGGAACTCCAGTCGGTCACCCAGACCTGATCTGACTCGGACGTCTCGAACCGCTGCTCCAGCCTGTTCTCGGCCACCACCGCAGGCTTGCCGCCATACCGGCCGGGCGGCGCTTGTAGCCCACCTGCGCGGCGATCCCGGCCAGCGACGCCAGCCGGGCAACCCGGTTCTCCGAGATGCGTTCGCCCTGGTCGCGCAGGTCGTCGGTCAGCTTGCGATATCCGCTCTCGGTCCAGGCCTGCCGGACCGGCTCGGTCTGACGGGCATCTTCCTGCGCACCGTGGCTTAACGGATCCTTAAGCCATGCATAGAACCCGCTGAAATGCACCTTCAGCACCCGGCACATAGCCCAGACACCGAACTCCGCCCGATGCGATGCGCCCGGATGAAGGCGTACTTCATTGGGACTCGCGCGCGAAGTACGCCGTTGCGTTCCGCCGGGAAA
>NZ_JAWHTD010000057.1:0-21615 GCF_032586235.1 Aestuariicoccus sp. MJ-SS9 | reverse complement strand
CGCCGACCTGCACACGCCCACCACACAAAATCCCCGCCTTCAGTCCGCCTGAAGGCGTTGTTCAAACCCGACTAAGTCACGTCAAGCGCCAGCGCATCGGCATTCCCCGAGGCGCGGGGGCCAAAGGCGGTCAGGCCGACAGCCATCCGTCCCCGCCGCCAACGCGCGCCCAGCTTGGTGTTCCAGCGCACCGGCCGCCCGGTTTGACGCACGGCCTCGGCGGCGATGGCAACCCGCCACGGCCCGTCCTCCCAGCGCAGCGCCGCGCTGGCGCTCTGGAAATCGCCCTTGGCGTCGCCATGCAGCGACAAACCCCACCAGAACGCGCCGTTCCCGCGCCCGTAGGACAGACCCACCGGCACCGCGTTGACGCGCATCGCGCGCGTCGTGGTAAAGGCGCGGGTGGTCTCGGCCTCGCGATAGGCGAGCCCCATGGCGCGGTGTCCAGAAACACCGACCCGAGCACCGCGTCATAGGCGGGACGCACGACGCCGAATCGCAGGTCGCCCAGGCGCTGCGACAGGTAGGTCTCATGCGGGCGCTTGTCGGGCAGGACATAGGCAAAGGTCCCGGCCTCGACCGCCCATCCCGCCCCGAACGGGACGGACAGGGTCAGGTCGACGGGCGCAATGGCGCCGCTGTCACCGGCAGAGGTCGCGCCAAGGGCGAGCCTGCCCGACAGCGTCAGGTTCTGGGCCGCGGTCTGACCGGCGGCCAGCACAAAGAGGATAACGATCAAATGACGCAAGGAACCGGCCTTTGACATTCCGCCAAGTGTCCCACCGAACGCCGTCGCGCAAAAGGATATTTTCGCGGCCTCGCCGCCCGCCGCCCGCTGCGCGCAAGGCGCGGCTCAGCCCCCGAAACCGTAGAGCCGTGCGGGATTGTCGACGAAAAGCTTTTGCCGCAAGCCCGGGTCGGGCAGGGCGGCCAGCAGTTTGTCCAGCTCGGCCCCGGTATCGGGGCGGGGCACTCCGCCCAGCATCAGATGCGGCCAGTCGCTGCCCCACAGAATGCGCTCGGGATTGGCCTTTGCCAGCCGCTGCACCAGCGCCGCGGGCGCGTCGGTAAAACGGTAGGTCGCGCTGAGCTTGGTCCAGGCGTGCCCCTCGCCCAGCAGCCGTTCCAGCGCCTTCTGACCGTCGGTCAGGCCAAGCGCCGGATCGGGCCAGGCGCAATGGTCGAACACGATCTCGACCGGCAGCGCGGGGATCTGCGGCGCCAGCTCGACCAGGTGGCGGTGACTGTGCGCCAGCATCTCCACATGCAGCCCATGCGCGGCCAGCATGGGCGCCAGCGCCTTCATTCCCCCCCAGGACAGCAGCCCGCCATGCACATAATTCAGCCGCACCGCCTTGCAGCCCTGCGCGGCCAGCTCGGCGATCTGCGCCTCGGTCGCGTCGTCGGTGATCAGGCAGACGGCCCGGAAATCGCGCCCCATCCGGCGGGTGGCCTCGAGCGTGACGCTGTTGTCGCCGCCATAGAGGATCGAGTGCACGATCACGCCCCGTGTGCAGCCCATCGCGCCCAGATGCGCGCGGTAGCGGCCCAGCCAGTCGTCCAGAGGACCCGGCGGCGGGGTCTCTACGGCGCGGGGCGACAGCGGAAAGTCGTCGCCGATCAGGTGCACATGGGCGTCGGTCGCGTTGGGGGGAAGCTGGGGCATGACGCTCGCCTTTGCGGTTTGGCCGACCCTAGGACGATGACGCGCGCCGGCGCAACCGGGCTAGCCGTAGGCGGCGAGCATCTCTTTCAGATCGGCCAGCGTGTTGGCCTCCTGCACCGGTTTGTCGTGCCGCCAGCGCGACATGCGCGGAAACCGCAGGGCGACGCCGGATTTGTGGCGCGGGCTTTCGTGGATGCCCTCGAAGGCGATCTCGAACACATGCTCGGGCTTCACCTGCCGCACCGGCCCGAAGCGCTGCAACGTGTTCTTGCGCACCCAGCCGGTGATTTGGCGGAACTCGGCGTCGGTCAGGCCGGAATAGGCCTTGGTGAAGGGCACCAGATCGTTGCCCTGCCAGACTGCAAAGGTGAAATCGGTGAAGAGGTTGGCGCGCCGCCCGTGGCCCTGCTGGGCATAGATCATCACCGCGTCGACGGTCAGCGGGTCCAGCTTCCACTTCCACCAATCGCCCTTCTTGCGGCCCGCAAGATAGGGGCTGGCCAGGTGTTTGAGCATGACACCCTCGGCGCGCATGTCGCGGGCCTTGGCGCGGGTGGCGGCCAGAGCGTTCCAGTCGTCGAACCGGATCGGCGGCGAGGGGCGGACCGGCGCGGCCTCGGGCAGGCCGGACAGCAGGGCGTCGAGCCGCGCGCGCCGGTCCTTGAGAGGCGCGTCGCGCAGATCGCGCCCTTCGGCCTCGAGCAGATCGTAGGCCAAAAGGATCACCGGCGCCTCGGCCAGCAATTTTTTCGGCACGGTCTTGCGCCCGATCCGCTGCTGCAGCGTGTTGAACGGCATCGGCTGCGCGCCGTCCCAGGCCACGATCTCGCCGTCCAGAACGGTGCCGTCAGGGAGGAAGTCGCGGGCGCGGGACAGCTCGGGAAAGCGGTCGGTCATCAGCTCTTCGCCGCGTGACCAGACGTGGTAATCGCCGCCCCGCAGGATCAGTTGCCCACGGATGCCGTCCCACTTCCACTCCGCCTGCCAATCCTTTGGATCATCGAGGTTTTCCGGCCCATCCTCGAGCTGATAGGCGAGGTAGAAGGGATACGGACGGCTGGCTTCGGCGGTCGGATCCTCGGCCTCGATCAGGGCGTGGTAGGTGGTGGTTTCGGGCGTCCACCCGCCCATCAGCTTGTGGGCGAGCGTGGCCTCGGGCTGGCCGGTGGCAAAAGCTAGCGCGCGGGTCATCAGCTTTTGGCTGACCCCGATGCGGAAGCCGCCGGTGATCAGCTTGTTGAAAAGAAACCGCTCGACCGGACCCAGCCGGTCCCAGGCGGCGAGGATGCGGGCCTTGCGGGCGTCGATATCGACATGATGAAGCGCCTGCAATTCCTTGATCCAATGGGATAAAGGCAGATCGTCAATCTCTGGTGCAGGGGGCAGGATCAGCGCGATGGTTTCCGCCAGATCGCCGACGATGGGATAGCTTTCCTCCAGCAGCCAGAGCGGCACGCCGGCGGCCTCGGCGGCCCATTCGCGCAGCTGGGTCGTGTTGACCGCGCGTTTCGGACGGCGACCAGAAAACAGCGCCATGGTCCAGAGCTTGTCCTCATCCGGGGCGGACATGAAGTATTCGGCCAAAGCCTTTGTTTTCAGGCTGGTTTTCGTGGTCTGATCCACGGCCGTGAACAGTTGCGCAAAGGCCTTCATGCGGCGGCCTCGTCTTCGGAATCCTCGCCGCCGAACTCGGTCGGGACCACCTGCGCGTTAAAGCCCTCGTCGCTCAGCCAGCGCGCAAAGATGTCGGTGTAACCATGCGTGACAAATACGTTTTCCGCGCCTGTGGCGCGGATCGCCTGCATCAGCCCGTCGAAATCCGCGTGATCCGAGATCACGAAGCCCCGGTCGGTCGCCCGCCGCCGCCGCACCCCGCGCAGACGCATCCAGCCGCTGGCGAAGGCGGTCGAGGCGGGGCCGAACCGCCGCGCCCAGGGCGTGCCGAGCGCGGCAGGCGGGGCGATGACCAGCGCGCCCGGGAAGGCCTTTGCGTCGGTGTCGGGGGTGACCTGGACCGTGTCGGGCAGCGCGTAGCCCTGTGCGCGCAGCACAGCGTTCGTCGCCTCGACCGCGCCATGGGTCAGGATCGGCCCGGTGCCGGGGTCCAGCATCCGCATCAGCCGCTGCGCCTTGCCCAGCGAATAGGCCCCCAGGATCGACGCGCGGCCGTGCGCGGCATTGCCCGCCCACCAGGCGTTGAGATCGCGGGCGACCTGATCCTGCGGGTCCCATTTGAAGACCGGCAGGCCGAAGGTGCATTCGGTGATGAAGCTGTGGCAGGGCACCGGCTCGAAAGCTTCGGAAAGCCCGTCGGGCGTGACCTTGTAATCGCCCGAAACGACCCAGACCTCGCCCGCCACCTCGACCCGGATCTGCGCCGATCCGGGGATGTGACCCGCGGGGTGAAAGCTGACATTGGCGTCGCCGATCCTTCGGGTTTCGCCAAAGCGCAGCGTGTCGATGGCGATATCGCCCAGCCGGTGGCGCATCACCGGGGCACAGGCATCTGTGCACAGATAGGCGCGATGACCGGGGCGTGCATGGTCGGCATGACCATGGGTGATCAGCGCCCGGTCAACCGGGCGCCAGGGGTCGATGTGAAAATCCCCCGCCGGGCAATAGATGCCGCGGTCGGTAAAGGTGAGGACGGGCTCGCGCATGACCTGACTATAGGCCGGGGCGGCGGCCGCGCCAGAGGGTTGCGCAAAGCGCCTGCGCGCGGCAGGGTGGCGCGCGACAGGGGAGGACAGGATCATGCGCATTACCGGGTTCAGGGACAGGATGTTGTCGGGCACGCCGCTGGCGGGGACCTTCCTGAAGACGCCTGCGTTCCAGCTGATTGAGGTGCTGGCGCAGTCGGAGCTGGATTTCGTCTGTCTCGACGCCGAGCACGCGCCGTTCGACCGCGCGGCGATGGACGCCTGCCTCGCCATCGGGCGGGCGCTGGATTTCCCGGTGCTGGTGCGGGTGGGCGACGCCTCGGCCCGCGAAACGCTCTGGGCGCTCGATGCGGGTGCCGTGGGTGTCGTCGTGCCGCATGTGGACAGCGTCGAGAAGGCGCGCGCGGTGGCGCGGGCGGCGCGCTTCGGCCACGGCGGGCGCGGCTTTGCCGGATCGACCCGCTGGGCGGGCTACGCGACGCGGGGCATGGGCGATGTGCTGGCGCAGTCCAGCACCGAGACGGTGCTGATCGCGCAGATCGAGGAACCCGAGGCGGTCGAGGTGGCCGAAGAGATCGCGGCGGTCGACGGGATCGACGGGCTGTTCCTGGGGCCGGCGGATTTGTCTGTGGGCTACGGCTTCGATCACCAGAACTCTCCGCAGCTCGAATCGGCGCTGCGACTGGTGGGCGAGGCCTGCCGGGCGCAGGGCAAGACCTATGTCACCTTCGTTCCCAATGCCGAGAAGGCGGCGGAATGGGCGAAATACGGGCTGACGATGTTCTTCATCGCCTCCGAACACACCTGGATGCGCGCGGGCGCCACTGCGCAGGCGCGGGGCATTCACGAGCTGGGCTCGGATTAAGCGCGACACGGCCCCGGACCCGATCCTGGCCCTCTGGCCTGCTGCTCGGAGAGAGTACGTCGGAGACCGCGGGGCCGTGTTGCGCTAGGCGGTGGTTGCGCCGAAATGCGCCACGAGCCGGTCGGCCAGCCGGGTTCGGGTGGCGCGGTCCTCCATCAGGCATTCATGCTGGCCGCCTTCGATCCATTCCATCGCGCCGCCCGGCCAGCGGTCCATGCGCTCGGCGATGCGGTCGGCGTCGACGATGGCTTCGGCGGTGCCTGCAAGGGTCAGGCAGGGCAGCGTGGGCGAGGGCCTTTGCGCCAGCGCGCGGCATTCGCTCAGCGCCTGGTGCAGCCAGCGCAGCGAAGGCCCGCCCAGCTGCAGCTCGGGCTGGGCCTCGGTCTGGGCACGCATGTAATTCCACATCTCCTCGTCCCGGGTCAGCAGATTTCCGGCGAAGGGTTCCGAATTGACATAGCTCGACGGCCTCGTGCCCGGTGTATAGACATGGCCGAACCCCAGTGCCGCGCCGCTCCAGCTGAGTGCCCAGGCCGCGGGGCGCAGCGGACCCGACATGGCGATGCCCCACATCGGTGCGGAAAACGTGGCAGAGGCTGCGGGCAGGCCCGACAGGACGGCCCGCAGCCCGATGCAGCCGCCCATGGAATGCGCCAGAAGGTGAAAGGGCCGCGGCAGATCCAGGTCGCGCGCGGCGTCCAGCATGGCGGCGACATCCTTCTGATAGTCGTCGAAATGGTGCACGTGCCCGGCCAGCTTGTCGTCGAGCAGCCGGTCGGCCAGCCCCTGGCCGCGCCAGTCGATGGTCAGCGTGTGATAGCCCCGCTGAGCGAGATCGGCGGCGGTACGGCCGTATTTCTCGATATATTCGGTGCGCCCGGGAAAGAGCAGCACCGTGCCCTTGCCCCCCTCTGACGGAAAATGCCCGACGCGCAGCTGCACGCCGTCCCCGGCGCGCAGCCAGAAGGCGCGCGCGCCGGCCGGACCCTCGGCCAGATCGGCGAAGAGGGGCGCATCGGCCAGCATGATCAGGCCAGCACCCCCGCCAGTTTCATCGCGGCACCCATATCGCCGTCGATGGTCAGCTTGCCCGACATGAACGCCGAGGTCGGGTTCAGATCGCCTTCGAAGATCTGCTGGAAGGTGTCGGTGTCGGCGGTCAGGGTCACGTCGGCGTCTTCGTCGCCCGCGCGCGCGCCCGATCCGTCGATGATAAAGCTGCCTTCGCCCTCGATGACGAACTTCGCGGTGCCGTCAAAGCCCTGTCCGTCCATCTTTTCGTTGAGTGCGGCGACTGCCTGGTTGACGGTTTCGCTCATGCCATGTCCTTTCACTGGATCGTGCGCTGGTATTCGCGCCGACTTGCGTTACATTCAATGTCGTTATGATCAGGCTAACGATGAAATTCAAATCTACCGTCACGGCACTTCTGGCAGTCGCCTCGATTTCGCTGCCTACAGGCGCTTTCGCGCAGGACAGGCTGGCCGATTTGCTGGACAAGCTGGCCGAGGCCGAAAGCGCCGCGATTGCCGCCCGGCTGGAGCGGGATGTGCAGCGCGAATGGTCGAAATCCGGCTCGGCGGCGATGGATCTGTTGCTCAAGCGCGGTCAGGACGCGCTCGAGGTCGACGATCTGCCCGCGGCGCTGGATCATCTGACGGCGCTGACCGATCATGCGCCGGATTTCGCCGAGGGCTGGCATGCGCTGGCGCTGGCCTATTACCAGTCTGAACGCTTCGGCCCGGCGATGGATGCGCTGGAACGGACGCTGGCGCTCAATCCCGACCATTTCGGCGCGCTGCGCGGGGTCGGCGCGGTGATGGAGCAGGTGGGCCAGCCCGAACGCGCCTATGACGCCTATTCCCGCGTTCTGGCCTTGCGTCCTTTCGACGAGGATGTTCAGGCTGCGCTCGACCGGCTCGAAGTGCGGGTGAAGGGAACCTCGCTCTGATATCCTGACGAAAAGGCGGCCCCATGGCCCAACGCGCACGGATCGCGGCCGTTCTCGGCCCGACTAACACAGGCAAGACCCATTACGCCATCGAACGGATGATGGGCTATCGCACCGGCATGATCGGCCTGCCGCTGCGTCTGCTGGCGCGCGAGGTCTATGACAAGATCGTCGGCGTGCGCGGCCCGGGCGTGGTGGCGCTGGTGACCGGCGAGGAACGCATCGTGCCGCCGCGCGCGCAATATTGGGTCTGCACGGTCGAGGCGATGCCCGAGGGCATGGGGTGCGATTTCGTCGCGGTGGACGAGATCCAGCTCTGCGCCGATCCCGAACGCGGGCATGTCTTCACCGACCGTCTGCTGCGGATGCGCGGGCTGCACGAGACGCTGTTTCTGGGCTCTGACACCATGCGCGGACCGATTGCCGGGCTGGTCGACGGGGTCGAGTTCGTGCGCCGCGAGCGGATGAGCCAATTATCCTACACAGGTTCGAAAAAGATAAGTCGCCTGGCAAATCGCACGGCGATCGTCGGGTTTTCGGTTGAAAATGTCTATGCGATTGCCGAGCTTCTGCGCCGTCAGAAGGGCGGTGCTGCGGTGGTCATGGGGGCGCTTTCGCCGCGAACCCGCAACGCGCAGGTCGATCTTTACCAGAATGGCGAGGTCGATTACCTGGTGGCGACGGACGCCATCGGCATGGGGCTGAACCTCGACATCAACCATGTTGCGTTCTCGTCCCTGACCAAGTTTGACGGCCGTCGGATGCGTCCCTTGCAACCCAACGAGCTGGCGCAGATCGCCGGGCGCGCCGGGCGCGGGATGAGCCACGGCACCTTCGGCGTGACCGGCGAGGCGGGGCCAATCCCCGACGATTGGGCTGACGCGATCTGCAACCATTCCTTCACCCCGCTGCGCAAGCTCAACTGGCGCAATGCCGATCTGTCCTTCGGCAGCATCGACGCTCTGGTGCATTCGCTTGAACTCAGCCCAAAGGACGAACGCCTCGTCAAGGCGCGCGAGGCGGACGATCTGCAGGCGCTCAAGGCTCTGGCCGCCGATGCCGAGGTCGCGGCGCGGGCGTCGGACGCGAAATCGGTGCGGCTCTTGTGGGATGTCTGCCGGATCCCGGATTTCCGCGGCATCAGCCATGCCGAACACGCGGGCCTTTTGCAGGTGATCTACGGGCATCTGCACGAGCGCGGCCATGTGCCCGACGATTTCGTTGCCCGTCAGGTGAACCGAATCGACCGCACCGAAGGCGACATCGACACGCTGTCGAAACGGCTCGCCTATATCCGGACATGGACCTATGTCGCGCAACGCAAGGGCTGGGTGCGTGACGAAACCCATTGGCGCGACCGCACCCGCGCTGTAGAAGACAGCCTGTCGGACGCGCTGCACGAACGTCTGACCCAGAGATTTGTTGACCGGCGCACATCCGTGCTCTTGCGCCGGTTGAAGCAGAAGGAGGCCATGGTGGCCGAAGTGAACGACAAGGGTGAAGTGACCGTCGATGGCGAATTCATCGGCCGTCTGGAAGGATTCCGGTTCCGTCAGGACAAAAACGCCACGGGGCAGGAGGCCAAGACGCTGCGCGCTGCCTCGATCCAGGCTCTGGCGCCGCATTTCCATTTGCGGGCGGACCGGTTCTACAACGCGCCCGACACCGAGATCGACTATACCGAACAGGGCGGCCTGATGTGGGGCGAACAGGCGGTGGGCAAGCTGGTGGCGGGCGACGATCCGCTGCGCCCGCGCGCGCAGCCCTTCGTCGATGACGAGGCGGGCCCCGATGTGGCCGCCAAGGTGGAACGCCGCTTGCAGCATTTCATCGACCGCAAGATCGCAGCGCTCTTCGAGCCGCTGATGAACCTGCAGCGGGACGAGACGCTGACGGGCCTCGCGCGCGGCTTTGCCTTCCGCATGGTAGAGGCCATGGGCGTGCTGCCCCGCGCCGAGATCGCACAAGAGGTCAAGGAGCTCGACCAGGACGCGCGCGGCTCGCTGCGCAAGCACGGCATCCGGTTCGGTCAGTTCACCATCTTCATGCCGCTGCTGCTGAAGCCCGCGCCGACCCGGCTGCGGCTGGTTTTGTGGAGCCTGGCCAACGGGTTGGACGAATTTCCCGAAGCGCCTCCTCCGGGCCTGGTGACCGTGCCGAACGCGCAGGGCACGCCGGTCAAGCATCACCTGCTGGCAGGCTACCGCCCCGCCGGGCAGCGCGCGATCCGCATCGACATGCTGGAACGTCTGGCCGACATGCTTCGCGGCGAGGACAGCCGCGGCGGGTTCGAGGCCAAGGCGGACATGCTGTCGATCACCGGCCTCACGCTGGAACAATTCGCCGACCTGATGCAGGGGCTCGGCTACAAGGCCGAAAAGGGCGAGCGTGAAAAGCAGCGCCCCGCTGACGCCGTGGTGACCGAGGGTGGAACGCCCGACGCGGATCAGCCGGTTATGGATGCGGCCGCCGAGGCCGAAACGACGCCAGCGGCGGCGCCCGAGCCCGCTGAACTGGCGCCCGCGCCAGCCGACACACCCGACGCCGTGGCCGAGATAGAAGACGCGGGCGAGGCGCCCGTGGCCGAAGAGCCCGCCGCACCGGCCGAGACGCCTGCTGTGCCCGAGACGCCCGAAGAGGAAATCGCCCCGGGCACCGCGCCCGACGCGGCGCAGGCCGAACCGGAAATCGAGGTGTTCTACACCTTTACCTGGGCCGGAAATCGCGGTGCCAAGCCGCGCCGTGACGGCGGCAAGCCACGCAAGGCGCAGGGCGGCGAAAGGCCCAAGGGCAAAGGCAAGCCCAAGGGACGCCCCGAGCGGGGCAAAGGCCAGAAGTTTGAGGCCCGGCCGCCGAAAAAGGAAAAGGCCATCGACCCGGACAACCCCTTCGCCGCGGCGCTCATGGGGTTGAAGGACAAGTCGTAATTGGCTGAAATCACGGGTAAACTGCGTATCGACAAGTGGCTCTGGCACGCGCGTTTCTTCAAGACGCGCGGGCTGTCGGCCAAGGTCGTGTCGGCGGGGCATTGCCGGGTGAACGGGCAGCCGGTGGCCAAACCCGCCTTTGCGGTCGGTCCCGGCGACGTGCTGACCTTCCCTCAGGCACGCGAGGTGCGGGTGATCAAGGTGCTCGCGCTTGGCGAGCGGCGCGGTCCCGCGCCCGAGGCGCAGGCGCTTTATGACGATCTCGACCCGCCGCAACCCCGCGCGCCCGAACCGCCCGCTCCGCGCTACGAAGGCGGCGGACGGCCCACCAAGAAAGACCGCCGCGATATGGCGCGTGGGCGTCCGGATATGCTTGAATGATCGGGCAGGCTGGTCTAGCTAATCGCGCAAACGCCCGACAACGGAACGCTGCCCCATGACATACGTCGTCACAGACAATTGCATCGCCTGCAAATACACCGACTGCGTCGAGGTCTGCCCGGTGGATTGTTTCTACGAAGGCGAGAACATGCTGGTGATCCACCCCGACGAGTGCATCGACTGCGGAGTGTGCGAACCCGAATGCCCCGCCGACGCCATCCGCCCGGACACCGAGCCGGACATGGAGAAATGGGTAGAGTTCAACCGCAAGTACTCCGAATCCTGGCCCGTGATCATCACCAAGAAAGACCCTCTGCCCGAAGCCGAGGACCGCGACGGCGAGACCGGCAAGCTCGAGAAATACTTCTCGGAAGCGGCGGGCGAAGGCGGATAAAGGCGATTCGCCGATGGCGGCGAAAACGCTTGCATTTTACACGAAGGTCGACGCGCAACTCCCTGATGCCGTGAGGTAAGAGGGTGATATGCGGTGCCTCTAGGAAGCGCGCCGGGAATATGTTATACTGGTGTTACAAATGATGACACCATGCGCATACATCCGGGGCGCGTGCCCGGGGGCCTGAGCCGACAGACCAGACAGTACGAGCGGAGATAGGTCCTATCCCCGCGCGTCGTCTTGTCGCCTGTATGCCGGTGAGCTGCAAGGAAGCGACTGAATGACAAAGACGAAGAAATCCGAATTCCGCCCCAACGATTACGTGGTCTATCCCGCTCATGGCGTGGGCCAGATCGTGTCGATCGAGGAGCAGGAAATCGCCGGCATCCAGCTGGAGCTTTTCGTGATCTCTTTCGAGAAGGACAAGATGACCCTGCGCGTCCCGACCCACAAGGCGACGGAAATCGGCATGCGGTCGCTGTCGACGCCCGACGTCGTGAGCCAGGCGATGAAGACGCTGAAGGGCAAGGCGAAGGTCAAGCGCGCCATGTGGTCGCGCCGGGCGCAGGAATACGAGCAGAAGATCAACTCGGGCGACCTGATCGCGATCGCAGAAGTGGTGCGCGACCTGCACCGCGCCGACGACCAGCGCGAGCAGAGCTATTCTGAACGTCAGCTTTACGAGGCGGCGCTGGAGCGGCTGACCCGCGAAGTGGCCGCCGTTTCCGGCGGCGACGAGGTGGCCGCGGCCTGTCAGGTGGACGAAGTGCTGGGCCTGCGCGCGGCCTGACCCGCGCCGAACCGCCAGACACGACAGAGTGCGCCCCCCGCCGGGCGCGCTTTTCTTTGTAAGAAAAGCGTCCGTTTTCTTGTAAAGAAAACGGCTCCTCGACCGGCGTTATTCTTCGACGTCGTCGACGTCGGCCTGGCCCGACAGCCGGCGCCGGATGATCGACCAGCTCAGCCCGATCCCCAGGACCAGCGACACCGTCAGCAACCCCAGCCACACCGTGAGGTCGCGGTTGGCCAGGTCGATCAAGCCGTAGTCCCACAGCACCCAGAGCATCGCCCCCACCAGCGCCAGGATCAACGCCATCCCAAAGGCCCCGATCGATCGCAAGGTGGCGCGCAGATAGATCACGTAGCCGATCAAGAGGATCAGCCCGGCCAGCACGGCCAGGGGCAGCTGATCCCGCCCGTCGCCGCGCAGCCACATCAGGTAATTCCACTGCGTCGGATTATAGGTCGCGGTCAGCAAACCAAGGGCGCACAGCCAGCGCAGCAGAAAACCCATGGCACCCTCTCTGTGTCGGTCGTGGCCAGATGGCCCGATGGCAACGCCGATGTCCAGCGGGATGCGGCCAAATTGGTGGTTTCGCGTGCGATCAAGCGCCGATATACGGGCCCGGGTTTGGAACCGTATGCGGGAAGGAACGCAAGGCATGGCAAACGTGGTCGTCGTGGGCGCCCAATGGGGCGACGAAGGCAAGGGCAAGCTGGTGGATTGGCTGAGCGAGCGCGCCGATGTGATCGTGCGTTTTCAGGGCGGCCACAACGCGGGCCACACCCTGGTGATCGACGGCAAGGTCTACAAGCTAAACGCTCTGCCGTCGGGCGTCGTGCGCGGCGGCAAGCTCAGCGTCATCGGCAATGGCGTTGTGCTGGACCCCTGGCATCTGGTGGGCGAGATTGCCTCGATCCGCGAACAAGGGGTCGAGATCACGCCCGACACGCTCATGATCGCCGAGAACACGCCGCTGATCCTGCCCATCCACGGCGAGCTGGACCGCGCCCGCGAAGAGGCCGCCAGCGCCGGTACCAAGATCGGCACCACCGGGCGCGGCATCGGTCCCGCCTATGAGGACAAGGTGGGCCGCCGTTCGGTGCGGGTCGCCGACCTCGCCGATCCCGCGACGCTCGTGTCCCGGGTCGACCGTGCGCTGCAGCATCACGATCCGCTGCGCCGCGGGCTGGGGATCGCGCCGGTGGACCGCGACGCGCTGATTGCCCAGCTCAACGAGATTGCGCCCAAGATCCTGCCGTTCGCGGCACCGGTCTGGAAGGTGCTCAACGAAAAGCGCCGCGCGGGCAAGCGCATCCTCTTCGAAGGCGCGCAGGGCGCGCTGCTCGACATCGACTTCGGCACCTATCCGTTCGTCACCTCGTCCAACGTGATCGCGGGTCAGGCGGCCACGGGCGTCGGCATCGGGCCGGGCGCCATCGACTACGTGCTTGGGATCGTCAAGGCCTACACCACCCGCGTGGGCGAGGGCCCCTTCCCGAGCGAGCTGCACGATGCCGACGGCCAGCGGCTGGGCGAGCGCGGACGTGAATTCGGCACCGTGACCGGCCGCAAGCGCCGCTGCGGCTGGTTCGACGCCGCGCTGGTGCGTCAGACCTGCGCCACCAGCGGCGTGAACGGCATCGCCCTGACCAAGCTCGACGTGCTCGACGGGTTCGACACTTTGAAAATCTGCACCGGCTACAGGCTGGATGGCGAGACGCTGGATTACCTGCCCACGGCCGCCGACCAACAGGCGCGCTGCACCCCCGTCTACGAAGAGATGCCGGGCTGGAGCCAGTCGACCGAAGGCGCGCGCAGCTGGGCCGAACTGCCCGCCGAGGCGATCAAATACGTGCGCCGGGTCGAAGAGTTGATCGGCTGCCCCGTGGCGCTACTTTCCACCTCGCCGGAGCGGGAAGACACCATTCTCGTGACCGATCCTTTTGCCGACTGAGGAGCAAGACATGGCGCTCAGCTACAAAGCCCGCCGGCGCTGGTCGCTGGTCATCCTGCTGATCGGGCTGCCGATCTACGTCGTGGCCGCGGTCACCGTCGTGAACTGGTTCGACCGCCCGCCGATCCTGGTGGAACTGCTGATCTATGTGACCCTCGGCTTCGTCTGGGCGCTGCCGTTCAAATTCATCTTCCGCGGCGTCGGCCAGGCCGACCCGGATGCGCAGGACTGACCCTGCTCTTTCACTGATCCACAAATATCCCGGGGGTCCGGGGGCAGAGCCCCCGGGGGTCGCCATTGTCGCGCCATTGGTCCGAGAGACAATGGCGACGGGGCTGGCCCCACGGCCGCGTGACAAACTCGCCCGCAACCGCCTGACAAAAAAGACCGGCGGGCCTCATGTGCCCGCCGGTCTCGATTTTCAGGGCCAGGCCTTCAGCCGGCGGCGCGTGCGCCGGGACGGAAGCTGATCGTCTCCGAGGCGGTGAACCGACCGCCGCGGGTCTTCTCGATCTTGCCTTCGCGCAGCAGCTGGCCAAAGCTGCGCAACCGGTCCTCGCGGCTCGATTCCGTCAGCTCGGCCTGGCGGACCTTGGTCATCAGCTGCGGGCGCGAGAACTGATCGCGTCCCTCGACAAAGGCCATATAGGCGGCGGCGGCCTCCAGAAGTTCGGGCAGGTCGGTGGCGCCCATATCCTCGGCGAAGGCGGCAAAGCCGGTGTCGGCCTCCTCTTCGGCGGCAA
Organism: Aestuariicoccus sp. MJ-SS9; assembly: GCF_032586235.1. Classification (NCBI taxonomy): domain Bacteria; kingdom Pseudomonadati; phylum Pseudomonadota; class Alphaproteobacteria; order Rhodobacterales; family Paracoccaceae; genus Aestuariicoccus; species Aestuariicoccus sp. MJ-SS9. Next base: position 7,290 of record NZ_JAWHTD010000057.1, on the reverse strand, counting down.
CGGAGTCGTCCAGATCGTCGCGGCGGATCCGGCGCGGGCGCACCGGCACGCTGGCGAGGGCGGGGCCGTGATCGTCCACCCGCTGTTCGGCCACCAGTTTGAGCGGCGCCGGGCGGGTCTCTGTCTGGGGACGTTCGGACCGGGCTTCGGCGGTGGGCTTCGGACGGCGCGGGCGGACCACGTTGGCCAGATCCTCGCGGTAGGGCTCGAATTCCTCCTCCGGGTCCTTCTTGCGGCCCAGCAGACGGTCGGCGCGGGTGGCGGCCACGGCGGCGCGCAGATGCGCGATGGCGCTGCGACGGCGGTTGCCCTCGGGCTCTTCCATCTGGGTGTTGGTCTCGTCCAGGATGCGGCTGACCGAATTGTCGTCCGCGCCGATCCGGTTTTCGGTGAGCATGACGCGCGCCGGGCTCGACAGCTTGACGGCCTTGCGGGCGCCCTCCTGAGCCAGCCGTTCGATCACCGCGGGGTCGATCGTGTCGTCGCCCTCGTCATTGTCTTCCAGATCGTCCGCGTCGATCTCCAGAGCCCTTTCGGCATCGAGATCGTCCTCGAAATCGTCGTCGTCGAATGCGTCCTCGTCCATGTCCCGAACCGACGTGCCGGTCTGCGGTTCCCGCGCCTCTTCGGCAGGTTCGAACGGCACGACCCGGTTGCGCAGGCGCAGCGGCGCCGGTGCGGCGTCGTCCTCGTCTTCGTCGGCCTCGGACAGGGCGGCAGGCACCAGATCGGGCCAGTCGTCCTCGTCGTCGTCCCAGTCGTCGGCGTCGAGTTCGGCCTCGACGGCGGCCAGCTCGCGGGCCAGTTCCTCTTCTTCCTCGGGGCTGAGGCTGGAACTCGTGCCGTCGTCCTCGTCTTCGAACGGCTCCAGCGGGTCCGGGGCGATCACGGCCTCAAGCTCCGCGCGCTTGACCTTGACCACGCGGGTCCGGCGCAGGGGCGGACGTTCCGGGGCGGTCGAGGTATCCTCGGGCAGGTCGTCCTCTTCGCTGTGGTCCTCGCCTGAAAGCGTCTCGGCGCTGTCCCGCGCCAGCCCTGCGATGGTGTCGGTGAAGAGGTTTTCGCCAAGCGTTTCCGGGGCGTCCTCGTCGTCGAACCCGTCGTCGTCGAATTCGTCATCCTGCTCGGCAAATCCGGTGTCGGACATGCCCTCCAGCACGCCGGCGATCCCGGTGGCGTCGAAGGCGTCGTCGCCCGTGCTGTCCTCAGGTTCGTCCTCGCTATAACCGTCGTCCCCAATGTCGGACGCCGGCGCACCTGCAGCCTGGCCGCGCGAGACAACCGCGCGGATGCGCTGAAGCTTGGCGGCAACGCTTTCGGTAGAGCCCGCGGGGGCCGGAGCAGGCGGCGCCGCCACGGTCTCTTCCGGTGCCGCGACCTCGTCGGCGGCAGCGCTTTCGCGGAGGATGCTGAGATCGATCTCGACCCCGGTCTCTTCCTCGTAGGCGTCTTCATCCATGAGCTCCGCGGCCCCGGCCTCTTCGGCGTCGGCTTGCGGCGGCTCTTCTTCCTTCAGCGCCATGCTGTCAAAGCCGACATCCGCGAAATCGTCGGGCGCGTTGTCGCCAAGCGCCTCTTCCTCGCTGAGCACGGCCACCGGGGCCGAAAGGTCGGCGGTGTCGATGACGCCGACCGCGTCGTCCGTCGGAACGTCCCTGTCGTCAGCTTCATCGACATGGCGCGCCTCGGTCGTCTCAGTCGTCTCGGCGGGCTTGGAGGGAACGCGCGACGGACCGGCCGCAAGGGCGGCCGCGAGCGCGTCGCTCGACGCGGCGGGCGCCCCGAGCGCGGGTCGCAGCACAAGCCCGTCGGCACCGTATTCAGCGCCGATCTGCTGGGCCATCATCTGTTCGGCCATTTCCGCGTCAAGCTGCGGCGGTTCGGACCCGAAAAAGCGGTCTTCCCGGACGATGCCCTGGTAAAACCGCGTTGCATCCTTGACCGCGGCGAGCGGATCTTCAAATCCTTCGGCCGTACACGAGAAGGTCCCGTAGGAAACCGTCAGGATTTTGGATGAACTGACCATATGCCACTCACTTTCGTTCGTTTTGCAACAGAGTGTTTATCATGTTTACCAAGACCAAAGCCGTCCGAATCTGTGCCCTGCAGGGTATCATTTCGTGACTTGATTGTGATCTGTTTCCCAAAGGGCCATTAATCGGTGATGAACCAGAGTATTGTGCACAGCGACGGACCGATTCTGCTGGTCGGTGGCGCAGATTGCGACAATCGTCAGCTTATCAGCCTATTGGAGACGGTAAAGGCCGTGGTCGGCGTCGACCGGGGGGCCGACCGGCTGCAGGCGCTTGGCGTCAGGCCGGACGCGGTGATCGGCGATCTCGACTCGGTCTCGGCAGCGACACGCGACGCGCTGCCCACACACCTGGTGCATCATATCGCCGAGCAGGACAGCACCGATTTCGACAAGGCGCTGCGCAACGTGACCGCGCCACTGGTTCTGGGCGCGGGGTTTCTGGGGTCGCGGCTCGATCACCAGCTGGCGGCGATGACGGTGCTTGTGCGCCGCGCCGGGCGGCGGGCGGTGCTTGTTGGGGACAGGGATCTGGTGATGCTGGCCCCGCCCGACCTCTGGCTGGATTTGCCGCTCGGCAGCCGGCTGTCGCTCTTTCCGATGCGGGCGGTGTCGGGGCGGTCGGACGGGCTGCGCTGGCCGATCGACGGGCTGCGCTTTGCGCCGGACGGGGCCGTGGGCACCTCGAACGAGGTGACGGGGCCTGTGCGGCTGCGGTTCGATACGCCGGGAATGCTGCTTATCCTGCCGGTGAGGGCGTTGTCGGCGGTCCAGGCGGGGTTGGCCCTTTGCCCGGACGGATGGCCCGCTCCCTGAGCACGATATAGAGCCCTGCGCCGATGGTGATCGAGATGCCGACCGCCGCCAAATGGTTCGGCAGATCGCCAAAGACCAGAAAGCCGATGATCGTGGCGATTGGGATCTCCAGATATTGCATCGGCGCGAGCGTGGCCGAGGGCGCGTAGCGCAGCGACCACGTCATGAGCAGATGCGCCATTGTGCCGAAGGCCCCCAGCGCGAAGAGCAGCGCCCAGGTTGTTCCCGATGGGGCTACCCAGTCGAGCGCGGGCAGGGTGCCGGCGGGCGTCAGCCAGATGACCGGTGCCATGATCGCCACGGCCATGACCCCCGAGACGGCTTGCAGGCCGACCGGATCGGTGTCGCGCGCGATCTGCCGCGTGACCAGCATGAAGAACGCAAAGACGACGGCGACGCCAAGCGGCAGCAGCGCCGGCCAGCCGACATCCGCAAAGGCGGGCTGAACCACCAGGAGGGTGCCGATGAACCCGACGACGCAGGCCAGAAGGCGGCGCAGGCCGACCTCTTCGCCGAGCACGTAGCGGCCCAGAAGCAGCATCAGAAAGGGCATGACGAAGGCAATGGCGACCGCATCGGCCAGCGGCAGGTGGCGCAGCGCGGTGAACATCATGCCGATGCCCAGAAGGTGCAAGAGCGTACGCAACACGGTCAGCCGCAGCACACGGCCGCGCATCCGCCAGATCCGGCCGGTCAGCGCGATGAGCGGGATCAGCAGCGCGACCTGCACGCCGAAACGGACCAGTAGCAGCTGGCCGATCGGCACCTGATCGCCCAGCAGCTTGGCGATCGCGTCGCCCATCGGGGCGAGGACGCAGAAGCCGAACATGAGCGTGATGCCCAGAAGGGGATTGTCGCGGTGCATGGGCGCACGCTAGGCCGCGGCGAGGACGCCCGCAAGGGCGGACGAGCTGCTCCTCCGCCCTTGCGGGCGTCCTCGCGGCGGCTTAGCAATTCGGGATATTGACCGCGAGCCCGCCCAGCGAGGTTTCCTTGTATTTCTCGCTCATGTCCGCGCCGGTCTGGCGCATGGTCTCGATGCAGGCGTCCAGCGGCACCAGATGCGTGCCGTCGCCGCGCAGCGCGAGGCTGGCGGCGCTGACCGCCTTGATCGCGCCCAGCCCGTTGCGTTCGATGCAAGGCACCTGCACCAGCCCCTTGACCGGATCGCAGGTCATTCCGAGGTGATGTTCCAGCGCGATCTCGGCGGCGTTCTCGATCTGCTCGGGCGTGCCGCCCATCACCGCGCACAGCCCCGCGGCGGCCATGGCCGAGGCGCTGCCAACCTCGGCCTGGCAGCCGGCCTCGGCCCCCGAGATCGAGGCGTTGAACTTCACCAGCCCGCCGATCGCGGCAGAGGTCAGAAGGAAATCGGGGATCCGGCCCTCGGTCGCGCCGGGCACGTGATCCAACCAGTAGCGGATCGTCGCCGGCACCACGCCCGCAGCCCCATTGGTCGGCGCGGTCACGACCTGGCCGCCGGCGGCGTTTTCCTCGTTCACCGCCATGGCGTAGACCGACATCCAGTCGTTGATCGTATGCGGCGCGGTCAGGTTACGGCCGCGTTCGGCCAGCAGCTGCTCGTGGATCTTGTGCGCCCGGCGGCGCACGTTCAACCCGCCCGGCAGGATGCCGTCCGACGCCAGCCCGCGCTCGATGCAATCGTTCATCACCTGCCAGATCCGGCGCAGCCCCTCGTCCAGCTTCACCGGGCAGCCGCGCGCCACTTCGTTGGCGCGTTTCATCTCGGCGACGGTCTTGCCCGAGGTCTCGGCCATCTGCAGCATCTCGGCGGCGGATTTGAACGGGTAGGGAACCGGCGCGCCCTCGTCGGTGGCCTTGCCCGCGGCCAGTTCGTCTTCGGTCATCACAAAGCCGCCGCCGATGGAATAATAGGTCTCTTGCAGGATCACATCGCCCTGGGCGTCTGTGGCCATCAGGATCATGCCATTGGCATGGCCGGGCAGGTTGGGGCCGAAGTCGAACTTGAGGTCGCTACGGGTGTCGAAGCGCAGCGGGGGCAGGCCGTCGGGCGTCACCTCGCCGCTGTCGCGGATCGCCTCCAGCGCGGCCTCGGCGGCGGCGTGGTCGTAGGTTTCGGGCGTGAAGCCCGCCAGCCCCAGGATCGTGGCGCGGTCGCTGGCGTGACCGACCCCGGTAAAGGCCAGCGATCCATGCAGCGAGGCGCGCAGCCCGTGGGCGCTGAACGGGGCCGCGCGCAAGGCGTCGAGAAAGCGCGCGGCGGCGACCATGGGGCCCATGGTGTGCGACGACGACGGGCCGATGCCCACTTTGAACATGTCGAAAACCGAAAGAAACATGGCGCGCCTTTCGCAACAGAGCCTGTGATCCGGCCTTAAGGGGAATCCTACACCCGGCCCCGCCTGAAAGCGACCATTGCCGGGCCAATGCGTCGCGCCCGGCGGTGAAGGTCGGCCGATAAGACCGGGCGCGGGGGGCTGACGGGCTGATGCGCGGCAAGGGCGCGGACCTGAGCCCCCGACGCGGTGCCGCAAATCTCTGTCGCATTTGACGAAAATACTGTCTGGGGGTATTTTTCCAGTATTTAAGACCGTTACAAGGGGGTTTTCCATGAGACATATTCGAATTTCGGCGCTGGCCTTCGCCGCCTGCCTTGGTCTCGGCATCGCCGGCGCGCCTGTCATGGCGCAGCAATTGCCCTCTGAGATTCCGGTGACCGAGGGGTTCAAGGACTCCAAGATCGGCCTGCCCGGAAACGCCGGGCATCTGACGATCTATGGCGCGATCATCGGCAAGGGGCAGAACCTGGCGTTCTGCGGCGTCGCCGTGCCGTCGCGCAGCGCCGTGTCGCGGCACATCAACACCATCCTGCAGAAGATGTCGCTGAAGGAGGGCAACAAGAAGGTCGTCCGGTCACTGACGTTCATGCCGCATCTCAAATCGGGCACGTCGCCGATCGGCGCCATGGCCAAATGCAAGCCGTTCAAGAAATCCGGCGACGGGCAATTGTCGCTCGACCTCGATCCGACCTATCTGCGCATGTAGGCCGTGGGCGCGCCGCAAAGGCCCGGGTTTGGCATTGACCCCGTGGCCTGCATGAGTACATGACGGAGGCACCCAAAAAGGATGTCGCCGCATGACCGGAGAATTGTCGCCCATCGACCGGGCCAAGTTCGTCGCCGCCAAACGCGCCGCCGATTTCGTCGAGGACGGGATGCGCGTGGGGCTGGGTACCGGCTCGACCGCCGCCTGGCTGGTGCGCTGCCTGGGCGAGATGGTGCGCGACGACGGGCTCAAGATCAAAGGCGTGCCGACCTCGACCCGCACCGCCGAGCTGGCGCGCGAGGTGGGGATCGAGGTGATCAGCCTCGACGAGGCGCGCTGGCTGGATCTGACCATCGACGGGGCCGATGAATTCGATGGCGACCTGAACCTGATCAAGGGCGGCGGCGGCGCGCTGTTGCAGGAAAAGATCGTGGCCACGGCCAGCGACCAGATGATCGTGATCGCCGATGCCGCCAAAGAGGTCGAGAACCTCGGGGCCTTCCCGCTGCCGGTCGAGGTGATCCCCTTCGGATGGCGCACCACGCAGGCGCTGATCGAAGAGACGCTGGTCAGCATGGACGTCATGGGCCGTAGCGCGACCCTGCGCATGACCGGCGACGTGCCCTTCGTCACCGACGAGGGCAACCATATCCTCGATCTGCACCTGGGCCGGATCGGCAACCCGCGCCAGATGGCGATGGTGCTGAACCAGATGCCGGGCGTGGTGGAAAACGGGCTCTTCATCGACATCTGCGACCAGGTCGTGATCGGCTATGCCACCGGCAAGGTCGAACTGCGCGACATCAACGCCGGCACGGTCCAGGAGGACCGTCTGGATTTCGTCGAGACCGACAACCTCTTCAGCGATCTGGGCGACTAGCGTTTCTACACGCTGCCACTTTGATTCAGCATGAGAATCTGCAGCCAAAGCGCGTTCATGACGGGGACGAGCGCCACAATGTGAACTGCCAGTGCAAAGCCGAAACAGGCCGCAATGCGCAGCGATCGGCCCGTGGACAGGAACAGCAGCCACACGAAGGCCGCCATAAGGGATACCGGCAGCGCGCCATTTACCACCCGGTCGATCCATTCCAGCGCGACCGGTTGGGTGGCCGGAAATTCGTCCATGTAGGCATAGCCGTCTGACAGGGTATATCCGACGTATTCGCCGATGGTGCTTATGACCAACGTGGCGATTGCGGAAAAGACGAAATAGACGAAGCTGTATTTCGACACATCCGAAAGCCGCGCAGGTTCGCGCAGCAGCCGCAACGCCGTCCAGAAGATCAGGCAGAACAGCGACGCACCGATGAAAAGCTGAAATGCGCCGACGACAAACTAGGCTCAGGACCTATTGATTTCAGCGGAAGGGCATGATTCACCGCGCGAAAACAGAGCGGTGATATGTCTGATCT
>NZ_JAWHTD010000056.1:0-21952 GCF_032586235.1 Aestuariicoccus sp. MJ-SS9 | reverse complement strand
TATGACCGCTGCCCCAAGGTCTTCCTGTCGACAATCGCTCTCGCCGCAACCGTCATCTACTGGTTATGAATCCTGACCCTAAAAGGGTCAAGGCGTCCAGACTTAAGGTAGGGAAAACAGGCGGTCCGGACAAGCTTGGGCATCATGGCGGCGTGGTGCGGCGTTTTTCAGAAAGAGCGGGCTCTGCCGGGAAAGGCGGTCTGTGAGAAGAGATCGGCAAAGGCGCCAATCGCCGCAGCCGCGTCGATGGCTTTGCCCTCCCGTCGCGTCCCGAAACCGAAAGCAAAGGGTCCGCTTACCCCGCGCCGGCCAAGGCGACCCGGGCGGCAGACGTCATGCCGCGGGCTTGGAAACGTGCCGCAGGTGGCCGGTCTTGATCCAGACCCGCGCGCCCTCCGCGCCGGCCGTGGCATTGAACTCTGCGCCGACCGGCAGCCGCAGCCAGTCCCACCGGCCAAGAGCATCGCCGCTTTCATTCACTGTTCCGTCGATCACGAAGAGCTCGAGCCCGCCCGAGGCATCCAGCGCCCGGACCGCACCGGGGGCCCAGCGCTCCATCACGACGGTCTCGCGCGCGTCTTCGTGCAGCGAAAGCGTCTCGATGCCCTCTGCGGTCGCGGTCCAGTCCGCCGTCCCGCTGTCGATCTGGACCTGCGTGCGGTCTGCCGGATCGAACTGATGCAGCTTGACCAGGATCGTCGCGCCGTCCATCGCGGCGGGCGTATGCGAGGACGTCGGCGGGTTGCGAACGTAAGAGCCGACGGGAAAGTCGCCGTCCTCGTCCTGGAACGTGCCATCGAGCACCAGATATTCCTCGCCCCCGCCATGGGTATGGGCGGAAAACGCGCTGCCGGGCGCGAAGCGGACGATGGTGGTTGCGCGGGCGACCTCGTCACCGATCCGGTCGAGCATCTTGCGCTCGACGCCGGGCACCGGCGAGGCGACCCACGCGTTCTCATCGTAACGCACGAGGGTGCGGCGGTCGAAATCGGCATTGAGGCGCATGGCGGATCTCCTGTTTGTCGTGGTCTTGGGCGATCGGACCCATCTTCCCAGACACGGGCGAAAAACGCCACCCCGCGCCCGGCGCGAACGCGAAGGGGTTGAGTGTCATGTCTTGAGACAGGCAACCATGCCCGGCATGGTCACGTCCGCCGACCCGGTGTAACTTTCAGCCGACAAAAGGACAGACATGCGTGCATTCGTCGCCATAGACCTGCCGGAAACCATATGCGCCGAGCTTGCGATTTTGCAGCACTCCCTGGCGGTTGGCCGACCGGTGCCCGCCGAAAACCTCCACCTGACGTTCAACTTCCTCGGAGACCAGCGCGACGAGGCGCTTGAGGACGCGCACGAGGCGTTATCGGCGATAAGGGCGCCTGCGTTCGAGCTGCAGCTTTGCGGTGTCGGCACCTTCGGCAAGCGCTCTGCCCAGGTGATCTTTGCGGATGTGGCGCGATGCGATGCGCTGCTCGATCTGGCGGGGCGGATCACCCGGGCGCTAAGGCAGGCAGGGCTGGAATTCGAGAAACGGCGGTTTCGCCCCCATGTCACGATCGCGCGTCTGCCGAAAATCCTGTCGGCGTCCGAGCTGGCAGAGGTCGGCGGCTTTCTTCAGGCGCAGGCCGGTTTCCGAGGGTCCGCATTCAGTGTGACGCGCTTTGGGCTATATCGCTCGACGCTCCTGCCCCGGGGCGCGGTGCACGAGGGTCTTGCGACCTACCCGCTTTCGGCTTTCTAGACCCCCCGCCGTTGTCCCGCGGATGCGCCCCGCCGAAAGCCGGGTTTGTCTGACGCGCCCGCGCTTTGTAAAGATACGGACATATATCGCCCGCGCGGCGCGGCCCGAGCCAAAGGACAGCCTATGACAGCCCATCTCAAAGCCAGCCCCGACACTTGCGCCTGGGGCTATTTCGACGCTTCGCTGGCACCCGTGGCCGAGGTCGACAGCGGCGATACCATCGTGATCGAAACCGTGTCCGGCAGCCCCGAGAACCTCCCGCCCGAGGGCTTTCACGTGCCGCCCGAGCTGCTGGAGATCCACGCACAATCCCCGCGCCAGCTGCCGGGCCATATTCTGACCGGTCCCGTGGCCGTGCGCGGCGCAAAGCCCGGTCATGTGCTAGAGGTGCGGATCCACGACGTCCAGCTGCGCCAGGATTGGGGCTGGAACATCATCCGTCCGCTGGCGGGCACCCTGCCCGACGACTTCCCGACCGCGCGGAAGACCACGATCCCGCTGGATGCCGAGGCCGGTGTCGCCACCCTGTCCTGGGGGCTGAAACTGCCGCTGCGGCCGTTCTTCGGCGTGATGGGCGTGGCGCCGCCGCCGAACTGGGGCCGAATCTCGACCATTCAGCCGCGCGCCCATGGCGGCAATCTGGACCTCAAGGAACTGGTCGCGGGCACCACGCTTTATCTGCCGATCCATACCGAAGGCGCACTCTTTTCCTGCGGCGACGGGCATGGCGCACAGGGCGACGGCGAGGTTTGCGTCACCGCCATCGAAACCGCGCTGACCGGAACCTTCACGCTGATCCATCGTGACGACATGACGCTGACCGCGCCGCGCGCCGAAACCCCCAGCCATCTGATCACCATGGGCCTGCACGAGGACCTGAACCGCTGCGCCGAACGCGCCCTGCGCGACATGATCGACTGGATCTGCGCGCTGACGGGCCTGACGCGCGAGGACGCCTATATGCTGAGCTCGCTCGCCGGGGACCTGCGGATCACCCAGACGGTTAACGGCAACAAGGGCGTCCACATGATGATGGACAAGGCGTTTCTGGCCGCCTAGCCCCGGCCCTCCCCGGATCCGGTTGGGCCGCACGGCCCCCGGCAGATGGAAAACCGCCGGCCACCTTGGCGCGACCGCCCCGTCAGCCCAGCGGCATGCGCGTCTCGGCCATTTCCACGTACCAGCTGCATCCCAGCGGGATCAGCTCGTCGTTGAACTCATAGGCGGGATTGTGCAGGTCGGCGCTGTCGCCGTTGCCGATAAAGAGATAAGCGCCGGGGCGTTGGGCCAGCATCTCGGAGAAATCCTCGCCTGGCATGACCGGGTCGAAATCGCGGATCACATCGCCCGACACCGCCTGCGCGGCCTCGGCGGCGCGCGCGGCGGCCTCCGGGTCGTTGATCGTGGGCGGCACGCGCGGTGTGTAGTCCAGATGCGCGACCGCGCCATGGGCCTGCGCCGTCAGCGTGGCGATCTCGGACAGGCGTTTGCGCACGATCTCGTGCACGTCGGGGTCGAAGTAGCGCACGGTGCCGCGCAGCATCACCTCGTCGGGGATGACATTGAAGGCGTCGGTGTCGCTGCGCATCCCGCAGGTGGACACGACCACGGTTTTCAGCGGGTCGATGTTGCGCGCCGCGATGGATTGCAGCGCCACGACCACATGGGCGGCGGCGAGGGTCGTATCGACCGCCTTGTGCGGCAGCGCCGCATGCCCGCCCCGGCCCTTGATGCTCAGCTCGAAGGACGCCGTCGCGGCCATCTGCGGCCCGTCGCGCACGGCGAACCGGCCGATCGGAAGGCCCGGCCAGTTGTGCATGCCGTATACCTCCTGAATGCCCCAGCGGGTCATCAGCCCGTCCTCGATCATCGCGCGCGCGCCGCCGCTGCCTTCCTCGGCGGGCTGAAAGATCAGCACGACCGAGCCGTCGAAATTGCGTGTCTCGGCCAGGTATTTCGCCGCCCCCAGCAACATCGCCGTATGGCCGTCGTGGCCACAGGCATGCATGACCCCGGGATGGGTCGAGGCATGGGGCGCGCCGGTGGCCTCGGCGATCGGCAGCGCATCCATATCCGCGCGGAACCCGATCACCTTGCCAGAGCCGCGGGCGTTGCCGTGGATCACCCCGACGACCCCGGTCCGGCCGATCCCGGTGACCACCTCGTCGCAGCCGAACCCGGTGAGCAGATCCGCGACCTTGGCGGCGGTGCGGTGTTCCTCGAAGCGCAGTTCGGGATGGGCGTGGATGTCCCGCCGCCAATCCGCGATCTCGGCGTGCAGTTCGGCAAAGCTGTTTCGGGCGGGCATCGGCGGGGCTTCCTTTGGTCGGTAGAGCCGGATTATGAAGCTCGGCACACGCGGTCGCAATAGCCCGTGCCCGCACCGCCTCCGGCCATGCGGCACGGGTTGGCGCCCTTTCAGGCCATAGTCTCGGTCGCGGGCTTGATCTCCTGGCGCGGCGCGACGGTCAGCACCAGCCGCAAGAGCGGCGGGACGGTGAGCAGCGTCAGGAAGGCAGACATCGTCAGGCCGCCGACGACGACCGCGCCGAGGCCACGGTACAGCTCGGACCCCGCGCCGGGAAAGAGCACAAGCGGCAGCATTCCGACGATGGAGGTCAGCGTCGACATAAAGATCGGGCGGATGCGGTTGCGCGTCGCTTCTTCGATGGCGTCCACCGCCGGCATTCCGTCCACGCGCAGGTGATAAAGCGACTGGTGCACGATCAGGATGGCGTTGTTCACCACGATCCCCACAAGGATCACGAAGCCCAACAGCGTCAGCATATCCAGCGGCTGGGTCTGGAACGTGTTCAACACGGCCAGCCCGCCGACCCCGCCCGCCGCGGCCACCGGAACCGAGATCATCACCACCAGCGGCAACAGGAAGCTTTCGAACAGGATCGCCATCACCAGGAAGACGATCACCAAAGCGACGGCGAGGTTGATCTGAATGGCGTTCCAGGTCTGCGAAAGCTGGTCGGCGGTGCCCGAGATGGACAGCCTGACACCATCGGGCAGGCCCTGCGCCGACAGGGGGGCGACCACCTCTGTCTCGAGCAGTTCGACCGCGGCCTCGAGCGGCAGCGCGTCCGAGGGCCGCACCTCGAGCGTGACCGTGCGCAGCCGCTCCAGATGGCGTATCTCGGTCGGACCTGCGGTGATCTGCACCGCTGCCAGCTCTCCGGCGGGCACGATCCGGCCCGAGGGAGTGACCACGGGAAAGGCGCCGACGTCCTGCGTGCGCAGCCCCGAAAGCGCGGTATCGTCGCCCTTCAGCACCAGATCGAGCCGGCGGTTGCCGACGTTGATCTCGGCCACCCGCAGACCGTCGTTATAGGCGTCGATGGTCGCCGCCAGCGTTTGCGCCGAAAGCCCCGCATCGGCCAGCCGCACCCGGTCGGGGACCAGCCGGACCTCGGGCGCGCCCAGCTCGAGCCCCGGGATGGGGCGGAACTGGTGCCCCTCCGAACGCGGCAGCAGGCCCGAGACGATGCCGGCGGCCTGGCCCGCGACGGCGAGGATGTCTTCCAGCTCGTTGCCCGAGATGTTCAGCTCGATGGTGCGCCCGCCGCCCACGCCGCGCCCGAAAAGCGACGGCTGGGTCATGAAGCCGAAGGTGCCCGGCTCGGCAAAGATGGGGCGCGACAGGATCGGGATCGCCTCGGCGACGCGGTCGCCATCGACCGCCGCCGCACCGACGAAGCTGTTGCCGGGTGTGGCCACGAAGAAGAAGCTTTCGAGCGCCGGAAGGCCGTCTTCGGTCTCGGCCGCGGGGCGGGCCTGCCACATGGGCTCGGCCACCGCCTCGATCCGCTGGGCGATGGTCTCGGTGGTGTCGAGGTTGTAGCCCGGCGGCGGGATGATCAGGCCAAAGACCAGGTTGCGGTTGCCTTCGGGCAGATATTCGAGTTTTGGCAGAAAGGTAATCGTCGCGACGGCAGCGCCGGTGCCGATCGCGGCGACCATGACCAGACCGGCGGCGCGGAACCGTACCGTCAGCCGGGTATAGGCCATCACCAGCCAGCTGAAGGCCCGGCCCAGATGATCGACCCCGGGCAGCCGCATCGGCCGCGCGCTGCTTTCCGACAGCAGCCGCGAGCAAAGCGCCGGGATCACCGTGACGGCGACCACCAGAGACAGAAGAACCGACACCGAGATCGCAACGGCGATGTCGCGGAACAGCTGCCCCGCCTCCAGCTGCATCACGAGGATCGGTATGAATACCATCACCGTGGTCAAGGCCGACACCAAGATCGCGCCCCAGACCTGGCGGGCGCCTTCAAAGGCGGCCTCGCGGCGGTTCAGTCCCTTCTCGCGCAGCCGGTAGATGTTTTCCAGCACCACGATGGCCGCATCGACGATCATCCCTACGGCAAAGGCGATCCCGGCCAGCGAGATCACGTTCAGCGTCCGCCCGGTCGCCGCCATGGCCACGAAGGTCGCCACGATGGACACCGGGATCGCCAGGGTGATCACCAAAGTCGCGCGGGGGCTGCGCAGGAACAACAGCAGGATCCCGGCGGCCAGAAGCCCGCCGATCCAGATGTTCTGGGTCACCAGATCGATGGCCCCCTCGATATAGACCGTCTCGTCATAGACCTGCTCCATCAGCAGCCCCTGGCGGGCGACGGGCCCGTCGGCCAGCGCGCTCAGGACCTGTTTGACCTCCTGCATGGTGGCGATCACGTTCGCGCCCTGCTCGCGCACGACGTTGAAGGCCAGCCCGGGTTCGCCGCGGAACCGCAGGCGGGCGGTCGGGTCCTGATAGGCAAAGCCGACCTCGGCCACGTCCCGCACCAGCACGCGGCCAAGCGCGCCGGAGGCCCCCTGCCGCTCGGACCGCAGCACCACGTTCTCGACCGCCGCGACGCTGTCGAGATTGCCTTCGGCGCGCACCACATAGCGCCGCTTGCCCTCTTCGATGTCGCCTGCCGAAAGGCTCACGTTTTCGGACCGCAGCCGCGCCACGACCTCGGGTATGGTCAGGCCGAACCGCGCGAGTTCGCCGGGCAGGATCACGATCTGCAGCTCGCGGCTGACCCCGCCGAAGACGTTGACCGTGGACACGCCGTCGATCCGTTCCAGCGCTTCCTTGACGACGTCCTCGACAAAATCGCCGTATTCGGGCAGCGGGCGGGTGTTGCCCTCGTCGGCGCGGATCGTGACCCAGGCGATGGGGCTGTCATCCGAACCAGAGGTGTTCAGCCGCGGCTCGCCGGCCTCGTCTGGATAGCCGCCGACCCGGTCGAGCCGGTTGGACACCAGCAAGAGGATGTTCGACATGTCCGACCCGACGGCGAATTCCAGCGTGACCTCGGCGCGGCCGGTGCGCGAGCGGCTGGTCATCCGGTCCAGCCCCTCGAGCCCGCGAAAGGCGTCCTCCTGCGGGTTGACGATCTCGCGCTCGATCTCGGCCGGGGCGGCGCCGGGCCAGGCGGTTTCGACCACGACGATGGGCTTGCGCACGTCAGGGGCCAGCTGCACCGGGATGCGCAGCAATGCCAGAGAGCCGAACAAGACGGCCATGATGACCACGGCGAGGACGGCGACGGGACGGTCGATGGCAAAGCGGATCGGGTTCATCTGGCGGTCTCCGGAAGGGCGATCAGTCGCGCGGCGCGGCGGCGGCCTGGCGGCGCGGTTCGCCGGTCTCGCCGACGGCCCCTTCGTCTTGCGCGGGCGCGCCCGAGGCGGCGCCGTCGCCACCCGGCCCTTCCCCGGCGACAGGCGCCACGGGGGTGGGCGCGATGTCCTGCCCGGGACGCAGCCGCTCGTTGCCGCGCACCACGACCCGGTCGCCCGGCGCCAAGCCAGAGAGCACCTCGAACCGGTCGCCCAGCGCCGCGCCGATCTCGACCGAGCGCGGCTCAGCCTTGCCGTCCACGGCGACGAAGACCTGCCAGCCGCCGCGCGCCTGAATCAGCGCGTCCTTCGGCACGGCGGTGACCATGCGCGGCGCGCTTATGGGCAGGTTCAGCGTCACCGACTGGCCGATCGCGGCGGTCTCGGCAGCGCCGATCAGCTCGAACCGGACCGGCCGCGTCCGAGTAGCGGAAAATTCGGTCGGCAGCACCGCGCGCAGGCGCAGCGTCAGAGCACCTCCGGCATCGGTGAACGCCTCTACCGAAAGGTCCTTGCCCAGCGCATCGACAAAGCGCGCGGGGACGTTGGCCTCGACCTCCATGGCGCCGATATCGACCAGCGTCGCGATCTCGCTTCCGGCGGCGACGAACTGGCCGACCTGCGTGGTGACGTCCACCACGACGCCATCGAAGGGCGCGCGCACCGTCGCATTCTCGAACTCGTATTCAGCGCGCCGCAGCGCCGTGCGCGCGGCCTCGACACGGGCAACCGCCTCGCGGCGCGCGGCCAGCGCCTCGGCATAGTCGCCGGCCCGGTCCTCCAGCTGCGCCTCGGCAATCGTGGAATTGGCGCGCAGGGATTCCGCCCGTCTGAACGCCTTTTCGGTCCGCTCGACCCGGGCGTCCACGGCGCCGATACCTGCCTCGGCCACGCCGACATCGGCTCGGGCCTGCGCGAGCCCGATCTCGAAGAGCTCGCTGTCCATGCGGGCCAGCACGTCGCCCTCGGAAAACCTGTCGCCGACGCGGGGGATGACCGTGTCAGCAATGCCCGCGACCCGCGCCGCAACCCGGCTTTGCCGCCCGGACACGACCTCGCCGAAGACGGCCGTCGTTTCGGACATTTCCATCGTGGCGACGGTGTCCACCGCCACGCTGGCGGGGCGGCCCTGCGCCGGCGCAGCCGAGGCGAATGACAATAGAAAAAGCAACGCGAGAGACGCCACAAAAGATACCTGCATGCCATTTCCCTTGGACCGATACGGCGTTTAACTGCGCTGTCACGGGCAGGTAGCGCCCGTGCGTGACAATTCCAGCGGGGCGCCGCAATCTGTCATCGCACCGTCCTGAGGGGAAAACATCGTTTGCGCAAGGGACGATTTCACCCGATGTCGGGCGTGTTGGGCGCGGGGCCCCGGGCGCGGCGTCTCTGCCCGGCAGCCCGCCGGGCGCGCAGGCCGTCAGGTTGCGCGCAATTCGGCGTAATCGGGCGCGACCGCCGAGCCCGTGTGCGCCGAGCGCGCGCAGGCGAGCGCAATGGCGAGTGCCGCGCGCCCGTCCGCGGCGGTGGCCGACGGCGGACGCCCCTCGGTGACCGCGGCGTGGAATTCGTCCAGCGCGTTGTAGAACGACCGGTCGTAGCGCTCGAGGAAGAAATGCTTGAGCGGCTCGCGCGCCACCGTCCGGCGGCTGTCCCAGCGCACCAGATTGTCGTCGCGGTGGTTGACGGTCTGCACCATGCCCGCGTCGCCGAAGGCTTCGAGCCGCTGGTCGAACCCATAGGCGCAGGCCCGCGAATTGTTCACGTGAACCAGCACGCCCGAGGGCATCTTGAGCGTCGTCATGGTCATGTCGAAATCGCCTTCGGCACCGATCTGGGGATCGAACATGCAGGACCCGGCCGCCTGCACCTCGACCGGCCGCTCGCCGGCGATCCAGCACAGAAGGTCGATATCGTGGATCGTGGCGTCGACGAAATAGCCGCCCGAGGCGCGGACATATTCGATCGGCGGCGGGGCCGGCTCGCGCGACCAGCTCATCAGCATGTTGGGCCGGCCGATCTCGCCCGACCGTACCGCCTCGCGCAGCGCCGCGTTGTCCGGATCGAAACGCCGGTTGAAGCCCAGCATGAACGGCACCGGATGGCGCTCGAGCGCGGCCAGAGCCCTGTCCACACGTTCGAGCGTCTGATCGAGCGGTTTCTCGCAATAGATCGGCTTGCCCGCCCGCGCAGCGGCCTCGATGTAATCCACATGCGTGTCCGTCGGCGTGGCGATCACCACCGCGTCGACGCCCGGATCGGCCAGCACCGCATCGAGGTCGTCCATCGCCCTTCCGCCATATTGCGCGGCCGCCTTCTCAGCCGAGGCGCGGCGGGGGTTGTAAATCACCTCTAGCCGGAGCCCCGGATGGGCGTTGATCTTGGGGCCGTAGACATGCGCCATCCGGCCGGTGCCCATCAGGGCAAGTCCCAAGGTCTGCATCACGCGTCCTCCTTCGCGTCCTCGAGGATCATCGCGGCCGCCTTTTCGCCGATCATGATCGAGGCGGCGTTGGTGTTGCCGGTGACGATGCGCGGCATGATCGAGGCATCGGCCACACGCAGGCCGTCGATCCCGTGCACGCGCAGGCGCGGGTCGACCACCGCGTCCGGCCCGACGCCCATCTTGCAGGTGCCCACCGGGTGCAGCAGCGACAATCCGTTCGCCCGGCAATACGCCAGAAGCTCGGCGTCGCTCTGCACGTCCTTGCCCGGCGACAGCTCGTATTCGACGCAATCCGACATCGGCGGCGTGGCGGCGATCCGACGGCCGAATTTCAGCCCGGCGATGGCCGCGCGCTGGTCCGCCTCGTCGGCGAAGAAATTGAACTGGATCTCGGGCTGCACGTTCGGGTCCGGGCTGGTGATCCGCACATGGCCGCGCGACTTGGGCCGCATGTGTTCGGCCAGAATGGTGAAGCCCGAGAAGGGATGCGGCTTGAGCTGCTCGTCGGTGCACCAGGCCATGAAGGTGACCATCATGTCCGGCCGGTCGATCTCGGGCCTGGACCGGATGAAGGTGTTGGAATAATTGCCGTTGTCGGCGAACGGCCCGGTCCGGAAGACCAGGTGCCGCAAGAGCTGCAAGCCGCCCTTGATCTTGTTGTTATAAAGATCGTTGACCGTGGAACGGACCGTCGAGCGATACTCGGCGCCGATGCCGAAATGGTCCTGCAGGTTCTCGCCGACGCCACTGAGGTCGTGCCGCACCTCGATCCCCTGTGCGCGCAGCAACGCGCCCGGCCCTATGCCCGAGACCTGCAGCAATTGCGGCGAGTTGAACGTGCCTCCGCTCAGGACGATCTCGCGGCGCGCCCGCGCCCGATGCGCCCCGCGCTTGTCGGTCCAGCGCACGGCGGTGGCGCGGCGGCCTTCCAGTTCGACCCGCTCGACCATCGCATGCAGCCGCAGGTCGATGTGCCGCTTTGCCTGCCCCCGCAGGTATCCCGCGGCCGTGCTCCAGCGCAGCCCCTTGCGCGTCGTCGTCTGGACATAGCCCGTGCCCTCCTGGCGGGGGCCGTTGAAATCGTCGTTGCGCGGGACGCCCAGCGCCTCGGAAGCGGCGTGGAACGCCTCGCCTAAAGCGTGCTCGGTGCGGATGTCCGACACCGCCACCGGCCCGCCCGTGCCGTGGTAGGCATCGGCCCCGCGCTCCTGGTCCTCGCAGGACTTGAAATGCGGCAGCACGTCGTCCCAGCCCCACCCGGTGCATCCGGCCGCTTTCCAGCCGTCGAAATCCTGGGGCTGGCCGCGCATGTAGATCATGCCGTTGATCGCGCCGGTCCCGCCCAGCACCTTGCCACGCGGCTGGAACAGGCGGCGGCCGTTCAGATGCGGCTCGGGCGCGCTCTCGTAGCACCAGTTCACCTTGGGATTGGCGTAAAGCATCGAATAGCCAAGAGGAATGTGGATGAACGGGTTGCGGTCCGGCCCGCCGGCCTCCAGCAGCAGGACCGAATGCCCGGCCTCACCCAGCCGGCCCGCAACGGCACATCCTGCGGACCCGGCGCCGATGACAATGTAATCGTAGTCCTTGCCGGTCATGTCCCTTCCTCCTCCCACGAAGTTCTTCCAAGACGCTGGCACAGCCGGGCGGGCCGAGAGAACACAGCAAATATCAGATTTGGATAAAACGCGGCTGGCGATTACCCGGCGGCGCCGTTTTCCTGCTAGAAAGGGATCTGTGGTGACGGCGGCAGGAGCGTTGACATGACACGCGAGGAACTTCTTCGGATTCTGACCTTCGTGGATTCCAACCGCGAGATTTCGGAAAAGCACACCGCCCTGGCCACTGTAGATCCACGCTGGAACATCATTTCCTACGCGATGCGGCGGCACCTCGAGGGCAAGCTGCTGACCGTCACCTCTGCCGCCATGGCCGCCGAGGTGCCCTATGGCACCGCGATGCGCCGCATCTCGGATCTGATCGACGAGGGGCTTTTGCTGAAGCGGCCCAAGTCAAAATCGGGAAAATCCTTCTCGCTGCATCCCACGCGCAAGCTGATCAAGGAATTCGAAAGCTTCGCGATGCAGCTCAAGATGATGGTGGGCAACACCTTCGGCTTTACCACCGGAGACGGCGAGATCGGCGATTTCTACTTTGGCGGCTATTACATGGCGTCCCGCATCCTGCCCTATCCGAACGCGATGCAGACAGGTGTGGGTTTTGACCGAACCGTGCGAATTCTCGGGCCGATCGACCCCACCTTCAAGACCCTCGAGCAATACTCATCCAATCTGGACGAACTGTGCGGAACCAATGTCGAGATCGTCACCCTGCCGCTTGACCAGCTGCACGACGAGATCATGGAGAACGCCCGGCGCAAGGTGTCGAAATACGACCTTGTCGCGGTCGATCTGCCGTGGATCGGGCAGCTCGCCACTCAAGAGGTCATCCAGCCGCTCGACGACCTGTTGCAGGACGCGCGCTACAACCCGTCCGATTTCCACAACGCCGCCTATCGCGGGTCGTGCTGGAACGAGCACCAATACGGTTTGCCGATCCAGCCGACCGCCGAGTTGCTGTTTTGCCGGGGCGATCTCTTTGCCGAGGCCGGGCTGTCGGTCCCCAAGACCACCGACGACGTGCTGCTTGCCGCGCGGGTGCTGCACCGGGCGGGGTTCAACCTTTCGGGCATCGTGATGAACTATGGCCGCGGCACGCCGGTCGCGCATACCTTCATCCAGTCCCTGGCAGATTTCGGCCAGCCGATCATCAACCTGACGCCGCTCGGAGACGAGTTCGACGTCGCGGTGATCGACAAAGAGAACTACCGCCCGCAACTGCACACCGACGCGGCGCGCGAGACGGCGGAGTTCCTGCTGGAACTGGCGGAGTTCAGCCACAAAGAGAGCATGGTCTGCAACTGGGATCGCCGCATCGGCATCTTCTCGAGGGGCGAGGCGGCCATGACCTATGGCTGGAGCATCCGCGCCGCAGCATTTGAGCTGAACGAGGACTCGCCGGCGCATGGCAACGTCGAGTTCGTCCCGCACCCGCACGCGCCGGGCGCGCGCACGGTTTCTCCGATCGGGGGCTTTTCTCTGGCGATGCCAGCGGCGCTGGAGCCGCAGCGCAGGACGACGTCCTGGAAGATGATGGAATATCTCACCCGCCCCGAGATGCTGAAATGGTACGTGCTGAACGGCAATCTCACCAGCCCGCGCTTTTCCACCAGCGCGGACCCGGAGGTTCAGGCCAGCAGCAAGATCATCGCCCAGGTCGACGGGATGGAACGGCGTGGCGAGCTGCAGACATGGCCGCGCCCGCCGATCCCCGAATTCAGCGACGTGCTCGGCGTCCTCGGAGACGAGATCCACATGATGCTGCAACGGACGCAGAGCGTCGAAGAGGCGCTGCGCAACTCGCAGAACCGGATCGACGCGATCATGCGCGAAAACGGCCACTACTGATCCCCCGAAATGCGAAAGGGCCGCGTCTTGCGACGCGGCCCTTTCCTGTTCACCCACCGGGTTTACCAGCTCGGGCGTTCGAAATCGTCGACGTTCTCGGGCAGCACCTTGGGTGTCTCGATGCCCTGCAGTGCAGGCACCTCGATGCCGTTGGCGACCTTGACGGCGGTCTGAATGGCCAGGATCGCGTCATCGACCGGCGATTGCTTGTTCGAACCGGAATGCCAGCCCGCCTTCATCGCGTCCCAGCCCTCGCCGAACTGGTTGCAGGTCACGACCTTGACCTCGCCAGGCTCCTTGCCCGCCCCCTGCAACGCGCTGATCACGCCGAGCCCCATGCCGTCGTCGAAGGCATATACCCCGTCGATATCGTCACCGAATTGCGTCAGGTAGGTCTCCATCACCGTCTGCGCTTTCTCGCGGTTCCATTCCGCGGTCTGGCTGGCGAGGATGTTCACGTCGGGATACTTGTCCGCCAACTGGTCGAGAAAGCAGTTCTTGCGCAGGATCGACACCGAATAGCCCGGCGTGCCCTCGACCACGACGATGTTGCCGGAGCCGCCAAGCGCGTCGCCCAGCATCTCGGCAGCCTGTTCCGCCTGGGCGCAATCGTCCGGGCCGGTATGTCCGACGATATAGCGCCGGCCGGCCTCGCCGATCGGCGAATTCGAGGTGATCACCGGGATCCCCGCGCGCGAGGCGTTGCGGATCGCCGGGATCAGCGCGTTCTGCGAGGTGGGCCAGACCACGAGCGCGTCGGGGTTTTGCGAGGCCATGTCCTGGATCTGGTCGAACTGAACAGCCGGGTCGCCCTGCGGGTCCATAACCGTGGCCTGAAGCCCGAGTTCCTGACTGTAGGCCTCGGCTGTCTCGGCATATTTGGCCTGATAGGCGTTCGAGCCCGGGTAGAGCACGGTGATACCGATACGGGTTTCCGACAGCGGCTTCTTGAGTTCGCCGCCCAGCCATTCCGGCGCGTCCTGCGCGTTCGCCGCGGCCGCCGAGAGCGCAATCGACAGGGTGACGGCCAGTGCCTTGTTTACATGAGTCATGTCTTTCCTCCTCCAAACGCTGCCCTTCCTCCAGATTGCAACCCCCGTTGGCAGCGTTGCGGGGTGCTCGCAGCTCAATGTTCGTCAGAGGCTCCGACCAAACAATTGCCGAAATATCCAAATCTGATTTTTGGCCAGTTTTCCCATTTGCACGCCGGACAAAGGGTGCCCGCAGGCCCGGATCGGCACGAAAGATTCATTTTGGATTTTTTGACCGTTCATCGGGTCGGGGGCTCTGGCTAACGTGGGCATCGGAGGAGGTGCAGACATGGAAATGTGGATAAGAAGCCTGTTTCGCAGGCACGGCCTGGTGATCGCTTTCCTGGTGTTTCTCGCGGGCGTCGCGGTCAACGCCGAGGCCTTCCTGACGCCGGGCAACATTCTGGACGTGCTGCGGCAGGTGTCGATTACCGGCATGATGGCGGTTGGGGTCACCTTTGTGGTGCTGACCGGCCGGCTCGATCTGTCGGTCGGGTCGCTTCTGACGCTGCTGACCGTGATCGTGGTCGACCAGCACAACATCGCGGGGCCGTTCCCGGCGATTGTGATGACGCTTCTGGCCGGGCTCTGCATCGGCGCCTTCAACGGGCTGCTCGTCGGGTTCGTCGGGCTGAATGCGCTGATCGTGACGCTTGCGATGCTGTCGTTCCTGCAGGGCCTCGTGCTGTTCTACTCGGGCGGCTCGAACGTCAACGTGCAGAACCCGCAAGAGACCTGGTTCGCGGTCTTCGGGCGCGGCGATTTCCTTGGCCTGCCGGTCCCGGTGATCCTGTTCCTGCTCGGCGCGGTGATCGCGGGGCTGGTGCTGCAATTCACCACGTTCGGGCGGCGCGTATACGGCGTCGGCGGCAACGAGACCGCCAGCATTTTCTCGGGGATCGACGCGCGTTGGACGGTGTTCTGGACCTATGTCATCTCGGGATTCACCACCGGCGTGGCCGCGGTGATCATGGGCAGCCGCGTCATGGGCGCGCAGAACACGATCGGCCAGGGATACGAGCTGACCGTCCTCGCCGGCGTCATCCTGGGCGGCACGTCGCTTTTGGGCGGTGCGGGCAGCATCTGGAGGACGGTGATCGGCATCTCAATGCTGGGTTTCATCCAAAACGGACTGCTGCTGTTGGGCTTTGCCTATTACGTGCAATGGCTCGTCACCTGGGCCGTCATCATCATTGCCGTCTGGATCGATCTGGGCGCCAAGCGCGGGAGGATCTTCGCATGAGCCACGCATCCATCGCCCCTCAGGACAAGTCGCCGCTGCACGCCGTCCTGTCCTGGCTTCTGCGCAACCATATCTGGGTCTTCCTGGCATTGACGGTCGCCGTCTTTTCGTTGGCGAGCCCCTATTTCATGACGGTGAACAACCTCGGCAACATCCTGACCCAGGCCGCGTTCATCGGCATCCTCGCGATCGGCATGACGATGGTGATGATCGACGGCGAGATCGACCTGTCGGTCGGCGCGATCCTGGCCCTGGCCTCGGCGCTGGCGATCGGCCTGCAGGACCATATGGGCACGTGGCCCGCGATCTTCGTGGGCCTGCTCTCGGGTGCCGCGCTGGGGTGTCTCAACGGTACGCTGGTGGCGCTGTCGGGGATGCATTCCTTCATCGTCACCCTTGGCGCGCTGATCGGCATCCGTGGGCTTGTCTTCGTTTACACCGGCGAGAACGCCCTGATGGTGCCCGACTTTGCCTATACCGAAATCCCCGAGATCTATCTTGGGCCGGTGTCCCTGACCGCGATGATCTTTCTTGGGCTGGCCCTGCTGTTCCAGTGGGTCCTGTCGAGCACCCGCCACGGCCGCGAGACCTATGCGGTGGGCGACAACATCGAGGCCGCGCATGACGCCGGCATCGACGTCAAGCGCCACAAGATCATCAACTTCACCCTGTGCGGGACGCTGGCGGCGGTCTGCGGCATCCTGTTGTCGATGCGGCTCGGCACCGCCGAACCGAATGCCGGCAAGATCTGGGAGCTGTGGACGATCATCGCCGTGGTGCTTGGCGGCACCCGCCTGCAGGGCGGTTTCGGCAGTATGTGGATGACCATCGGCGGCGTGCTGACGCTGGCGGTGCTGCGCAACGGGCTTCGGCTTTTGAACACGCCCAACTACGTCGAACTGATGGTGATGGGCGCGGTTCTGGTGCTGGCACTCGTGCTGGACAAGGTTCTGAACCACAAGGAGGATTCGTGATGGACAACGTCATTCTCGAGGTCCGGGACATCACCAAGACATTCCCCGGAGTGACGGCGCTTGATCGCGTCAGCTTTGACATCCGCCCCGGCGAGGTTCACGCGCTTGTCGGCGAGAACGGCGCCGGCAAATCCACGCTGATGAAGACCCTGGCGGGCCTGCACAAGCCCGATGGCGGCGAGATCTTTTATCAGGGAGAGGCGCTGCGCCTTTCCGGCCCGCTCGATGCCCGCCGCAAGGGCATCCTGCTGATCCACCAGGAACTGTCGCTTTCGCCCGAGCTGTCGGTCGCCGAGAACATCTATCTCGGCGCCTGGCCGACCAACCGCTTCGGCATGCTGAAAAAGCGCGAGCTGCGCCGCAACGCCAGCGCCGCGCTCGATGCGCTTGGCTGCGGCTTTGGTCCGGATGTCCGCGTCGGCACGCTGTCGGTCGCCATGCAGCAGATGGTCGAGATCGCCCGGGCCGAGGCCTTCAGCGCCAATGTGGTGATCTTCGACGAACCCACGGCCTCGCTGACCGACAGCGAGAAGGACCAGCTTTTTCACACGATCCGCGGCCTCAAGGCGCGCGGCGTGGGCATCGTCTACATCTCGCACAAGATGGACGAGATCTTCGACATCACCGACCGGATCACCGTCCTGCGCGACGGTCAGGTGCAGGGCACGGTCGAGACCGCCGATACCGACCTTAACCAGATCACGCGCATGATGATCGGCCGCACCTTGGATGCCTATTTCGTCAAGGCAAAGGCAGAGTTCGGCGCCGAGGTGCTGCGCGTCGAGGGGCTGAGCAAGCGGGGCCTTTTCCGCGATGTGTCCTTTTCGGTGCGCGAGGGCGAGGTGCTGGGCCTTTACGGCCTTGTCGGCGCCGGGCGCTCGGAAGTGGTCGAGACGATTTTCGGCGTGCGCCGGGCCGACGGCGGGAAAATCTTTTGGAAGGAAGGCGAGATCGCCCTGCCCACCCCGCGGCAATCCATCGACATGGGCATGGCGCTGGTCCCCGAAAGCCGCAAGGAACAGGGGCTGGTGCTGATGATGGGCGGGCGCGAGAACACCTCGCTGCCGCATCTGCGGCTGTTCTCGGAAGTGTCGCTCATGAACCGCGCCAAGGAAATGGCGGTATTCGAGAAATACCGCTCGGCCCTGTCGATCAAGACCACCGGCCCGGATCAGGCGGTGTCGCAGCTTTCGGGCGGGAACCAGCAGAAATTCGTGCTCGCCAAGTGGCTTTGCGCCGATCCCAAGCTGATCATCCTCGACGAGCCGACGCGCGGCATCGACGTGGGGTCGAAATCGGCGATCCACGAGCTGATCGCCGAACTGGCCGAGCAAGGGCTCGCGGTGATCGTGATCTCGTCGGAAATGCCCGAGGTGCTGGGGGTCAGCCACCGCGTGCTGGCAATGTCCGAAGGCAATGTCGTCGCCGAATTCGAGGGGGATGAGATGACCGAGGAACACCTGATCGACGCGGTCTCGCATACCCGCGCACCGGTCGCGGCGGAGTGATGACAATGACGGATACATCCGCAAAAGCCACGGTCGGGATCGGCCTGATCGGGTCGGGCTTCATGGGCCGCTGCCACGCCAACGCCTTTGCGGCGGCCCCGGGTCTGTTCGACCTGCCCGCGACCCCGGTCAAGGCGATGCTGGCCGACGCCACCGAGGAGATCGCGCAATCGGGGGCCAGCGCGTTGGGATTCGAACGCGCCACGGCAGACTGGCGGTCGCTGATCACCGACGACGCGGTCGATATCGTTGCGATCACCGCGCCCAACGTTCTGCACGAACCGATGGCCCTGGCGGCCATTGCGGCAGGCAAGACGGTCTATTGCGAGAAACCGTTGTCGACCACCGCCGCTTCGGCGCGCAAGATGACCGAGGCCGCCGAGGCCGCCGGTGTCGTGACCTCGGTCGGCTTCAATTTCCTGCGCAACCCGATGATCGCGCTGGCGCGCGATCTCATCGCCTCGGGCGAGATCGGCGAGGTGACGGGCTTTCGCGGCCGCCACGCAGAGAACTACATGGCCAGCCCGGACGCGCCGCATTCGTTTCGCACCGATCCGCAGGGCGGCGGGGCGCTGGCGGATATCGGCAGCCACATCATTTCGCTGGCGCGCCACCTTCTGGGCCCGATCGCCGAGGTCACCGCCGAATGCCGGACGATCTATCCCGACCGGCCGGTGGCGGTCGGCGCGGCCGAACGCCGGCCCGTCGAGGTCGATGACATGACCCACGCGTTGGTGCGCTTTGAAAGCGGCGTCTCGGGCAGCCTCGAGGCGAACTGGGCGGCGACCGGGCGCACCATGGACCTGTCGTTCGAGATCACCGGCTCGAGGGGCGCCATCGCGTTCTCGCAAGAGCATATGAACGACCTGATGGTCTATTCCGGCTCCGGCGCCGGGGCAGGCTACCGGCGCATAGAGGCGGGCCCCTCCCACCCGCCCTACGACCGGTTCTGCCCGGCGCCGGGACATCAGCTGGGATTCAACGACCTGAAGGTCATCGAGGTGGCCGAACTGATCGCGGCCCACGCCGCGAACGGCTCGTGCATGCCCGATTTCCGCGAGGCCCTCATGGTTCAGGAGACCGTGGAGGCCATGCAGGAGGCCTCGAACACGCGCGGGTGGGTGCGTTTGTAGGGGCAGGTCCTACGCCAATAAAGTGGTCCGCCATAGTGTTCGGGGAAACGGAAGAGCTGAATTGCCGCGCGTTGTCAGGCGGCAGGATGAGGCTCTGCCGTGACGAAGATGTCCGATAGGGATTGCAGGCCTTCATGCGAAAGCATCGCAGCATCGGGCGGTTAATCTACTCCTTGTCTTTTGTTGAATAGCGGCGCTTGAGGCGTTCCATGGGTTCAAACGTCTTGGCCAAGCTCATGACTGTCCCCGCCGCGATCCAGGTCAGCGGGTTTGTCATCATCATGACGCGCGCGAATCCACTGTTGCGGATGTTGCTCTTGAGCCCGCTCTTGAACGCGTCCGCCGCGATGCTGCCGTAAAGGAACTGGGCCACGTTGAAACGGGCTTTTGGCGCATAGGCGGTTAAAACCGACAGGCCGTTGCCAACGCCCAATGCCCCGTACATCACAGAGCTGTAATAGTCCTGTTGCCGATAATAACTGATAGCCTTGATCGTATCGGCGGCAAACCCAAGCCCCCCGGCGATTGGCATCAAGCGATGGAAAACGTGGTGATCTGCCGTCATCGCGGCCTTCCACAAGACGACGCCTTCGGCCGTAAACAGCGTGTTGCCGGCCAAGCCCATCACGTGTTTTTCCTTCACGCCCTCGGTCGCCAGGCCCAGGGTGTGATAGGTCATGCCCGACAGCCCGCCAATGACCGTGAAACCGGAAAGGCCGGTAAGAAGCCCAAGGTGCGCGCCCGACTGCATGGACGTGCCGATCATACGAGCCACACTACCGAATTCCCGGGACGGCACTTTTGTGAAATCGAGCGGCTTGTAGGGCAGCGCCAGCTTGTGCTTCAGCTCAAGCGCAATCACGCGTGAATCCAGCAACCCGTTTCCAAAGACCCCCAAGGCATTCAGCGCCTTGGCGTCGTACTTGATGTTCTTGAGCATTTCCCTGAAATCGAAACCCGAGTTCGTGGGATTGTCGCCACACGTCCCCGAAGGATCGTGATCCGTCATCGGGTTGCCACGTACATAGGCAAACAGGTTGAGCCCATCGACGCCCCCCGCCGGATCCGGCGTCGACCAGCGGCCCAACCAGGGAATATAGGCCCGTGCTCCGATCTGATAGAGCCCGCTTGACCCGTCCAATTCCTGTTGCGTGAAGCGGAAGCGTTTGGTTTGCTGCACATCGTCGACAGGCGCCGGCGACGACCACAAGGCCTCGCCCCCGTAGGGCAGGAATTCCTGGACATCCAAAAGCGATCCATCCGCCTTGAGCCGCGCGGCAACGGACGTCAATCTGTCTTCCAGTTGGTATTGCTGGACCGGCACCGCCGCCCCGCCGAACCAGCGCATCTGCAATGCCAGCCTTGTGCTGAACATCACTTGCAGCGAGACGGCTTTGATCGCTTTGGCTTTGTTGTCTTTCACCTCGCGCGTGATGATCGTGTCGTCGAGGTAGAGCGTTTCGGTTCCATCGCCGTTGCCGTCCAACTCGACCTTTCGCAGCCGGTTCCGGCTGAAGGAAAACTGCGCGGTGGCCGTCAGGCTTTTCGGTGACGGGGTCTGCCAGCTTTGCAGGTTGTTGGCATAGTCGTACCCAAGCGCGAATTCCGGTCTCAACTCCACCAGATTTCCCGATGGGTCGAAATAGTCGTCAGGGGTTTTCCCGCCGGTCAGCATGTCGTCGGGAATTGCGTGGTTGGACGAGGCCGAAACGGCGATCTTCTGCTGCCACGTGGAACTGGCGGCCTGATAGTTTACCGATGTCAGATTGGTTGCCACGTCATAATCGAAAGCCTGAGCATAGGTTTCGATCGCGTGGTCTTGCACTGGCACAAGCGGAGGCGCCCAACCGGCCTCCTTCGAAAGCCCTGTCGCCGCCCGTCCGGTGGCCGAACGCAGCCGGTAGAGGGAATCGTAGACATATTCGGACGCACCGCTTGTCTTGGCCGGGTCCCCCGGGATCGGCAGGTGGTTGGTTGCATTCGTCACGTTGCCAACGGGATCGTAGGCATAGCTGATGTCCTGCAACATCTCGCCTGACGTCCCTTTCGTTCGGATCGAGGTCAGATGCTGGGTCGTGGGCTCGAATTCGCGGGTCGTGTGCACGCCATTGCCAAAGTCCACTTCGCTGACCCGGCCGGTTGCGGCATAAAGGATCGGGCCCGCCACCGTTTCGGTGTCTGTCACGCCCTGTGGCGTTGCATGCACGGCCTTGATCCACCCGTTCCGGTAAAGATCGTAGGTGACATGAGAGCCGTTGGGCGTCAGCGCATCCAGGGTCCGGCCATCCGAGTCGTAGACCGCCTGCGATTTCCAAATCGCGGAGTCCATTGGCACCGAACCGGGTGTCGACCAATCGGCAGGCTGGGTCCAGTCGGAAACGAATTGCCGGCTGTGCCGCTGGGGCTCTCCGGACAAGGAATAATTCGCGAACCGCTCGACGCTGGCTTGGTCGTAATTGGCGACCACCTTGTGGACGGTGTTCGTGTCGGGACACCGGAACACGGCTAAGCGACAACCAGGCAAAGGAATGAGGGAAAACTTCCCGCGACCCCCTCGGAATATTGAAGCGGGTCGAGTTCGCATTGCTAGCCGCCAAACGGCAGCAGTTTATCCAGATTCCGGCAGCGGGTCCAAATGCGTGCGATCATTTGGCAATGGCTCGAATGTCCGGGGACGCCGGCGGGTTTCGCTAACGCTTCGAAGAACTTAGTCGGGTTTGAACAACGCCTTCAGGCGGACTGAAGGCGGGGATTTTGTGTGGTGGGCGTGTGCAGGTCGGCGAA
>NZ_JAWHTD010000055.1:0-21965 GCF_032586235.1 Aestuariicoccus sp. MJ-SS9 | reverse complement strand
TTGTTCGCCGACCTGCACACGCCCACCACACAAAATCTCCGCCTTCAGTCCGCCTGAAGGCGTTGTTCAAACCCGACTAATGAGCTTTATCAGGACGCCGGAACGTGAATTTCACATCTTCGCTTGGCTTCATGCCCAAACTTGTGCTCCGCATGTGCAAGGTATCGCGCCAGAACGTTCGCGGACTCCGGGTGCACGAGGTCTTCGACGACAGCGTATCGGGCTGCTCGCTGACCGGTCCGCTGGCCGGTGAATATGGGCCGTCCCTGGATCTCATCAAGGCAATCATCAAACCATAGGAGGAGACCGCGTCCCCACCGTGAGATGCTCCGGGTTCAGGCAGACGCGGTTATGGCATGGTGGACGCACCAGTCGGTTTTCCAGGGCTGCTTAGACGAAAGATAAAAGCAGCACCTCACGAGTTAGGTTCAACCGTGTGCAAACCGTGCCTGCCGCATGCACGGAAACGATCATTAGCTGATCGTGAAGCGGGCCTTTTGCATGTTCAGCGCTTGGGCAAGTTGTAAAGGCGGCTCCAGCGAAAGACGAACATCAACGCCACCATGCAGACTATAAGGCCAACGAGATCCCCGACCGCGTAAATCAAGAGGACTTCAACAAGTTGATCCAGCCCGATCAGTCCAGCGTAGATGAACGTCTGCCCGACCGAGTTGATGATTGAAGAGATCGCTCCGATCGCAATCATCCCTTTCCAGTTGAGCCTTCTCGCACGCCCAAAGTAGAAATCGAAGCCGGCAAGCCGAGCCAGTTCAAAGGCCGCAAACGCCGAGAAGGCGCCAACGAGAATGCTTTCCAGCAATGCAGGTTCTAACAGGTTCAACTCATCCGTTGGTGTAAAAAGCCAGGCGGCGATGCTTGAGCCGACGACAAGAGACGGGATTGCCCGCCAGCCAAATGCCCAGGTCGCCAGGACCCGAACGCCATGTGGAAGATAGATCAGGCTTGCGAACACCGTCTCTTCGGGCAAGACCATGCTCTGCACGGGCGTGACAACCAAGGCTGTCAACCCGTGACAAAGAACATAGACGAGCGCGACAATCAGAAAGTTCAAAGTTCCACCCAGTGAGTGTTGTAGCTCAACTACTACCTTCAAGTCCTCCCGAGAAGAAGCGGTGCCAGATGACAAGGAAAGTGCCTGGTGGAGGTTGAGGCAAGGCTACCGACTTACGAGGTCGGCGCGGACCACATAGTGCCGCGATTTGTAGCCTGCCGCCTTTTCAAGCAAACCCAGGCCCACCAAGGATCGCAGGGCTCTGTGGTATGTAGCCTGCGCAATGTCAGACGCTAGGTAGTGTTGACGGATCTGGTCGGAGGTTACCGCCTCTCCCAGGTTGCCGGTGACGTCATGAGCAGCAAGGAAAACGTCCATCTCTGCTGGCGTCAACGCCTCGAGGCCAACATCTTCTTCCATTTTGCGAAGCATGCACCGCAGTTCAAACAAGGCGGAGATCTTATTCATGGCTCAAGCCTGTATCCAACCTGTCTAGCGCCTGCCGGCCGTGAATTCAGGCCGCTAAAATTATCATGTTGACAATAATAGCGGCCTGTACCAGCCTGTTCAAGCAGCGAGACGTCTTCGTGAGTGGTGGTGTCTCGTATATTTGACAAGGTCTACCCCGGTCGCTTGCAAGCGGCTGGGGCTATTCTACAGAACTTTCCCTTTTTCGTAAAGAATGGCGCGCCGCCGCTGTGACCATGCGTCTCCTCCTATGGTTTGATGATTGCCTTGATGAGATCGAGGGACGACTCGCCGTACTTACCGGCCAGCGGTCCGGACAGCGAGTAGCCCGATACGCAGTCGTCGAAGACCTCGTGCACCCGGAAATTTCGTCGACGGCGTGGATGATGACGATCGAACCTTCGGTCAGCCCTTGCATTGGCCGAGCCACGACGACACGATTACGACGACCAGCCAGACGAGAACCGCTTCACCGGCCATGGGTCGGGCTGTTGGTTTCTTAAGGAACTTCAGTCATTTATTTGGCATTGAAACCTCCGTTTCTACCGATTTAGATACGGACAGTTCCTCGGTTTACGGGTGCGAGGGGTCTCCTGGCCAAGTCATCGTAGCATACAGATGCTGCCCGTAAGGAGAATTCCTGCTCCGCCTATGAGGACTAAGAAGCCCTTTTTTTTAGACCCTCGGACTTCGAAGCGGTCACATCTGCATCGGCCGATTTGTCCGTTCCTTGCCCAATCAGCCCAGAAACCTCGCCGCTGCTTGCCGGAACGACTGCTTTTTTTCGCCGCGCCGTAGCGACGGTTCGGTCGGCATCGCTGCCTTGGCTTCTCTGCGAGCACTCGCAACGCCGATCAGCATTTCCGTTGAGGGCTCACAAATCGCTTCAATTTTCACAGAAACCGGGAGTCGTCGGTCCCAAACACATCCGCACTGACACCCAGCACCAGGATCGTGTGACCGCCGATGGTCATCGTTGCACCCTCGCGAGTGTCGGTAATGTTGCGCGATACCAACCTTGACCGTCCGGGGTTGGTGTTTCACAGCACCAGAAAGCGGTTCATCGCCCAGTGCGAACGAACCTGCGTCCCGGAGCACTGGACGGCCAGCCTCGTCGGCCACCAGTCGGCGCGGTCGGAGAACGGGATCACCTACGGCATCTACTCGGTGGGTACCAACCGCGGAGCCTGGATGATGAAGACCGGCTTATAGCAGACATGATCGAATTGGCCAGTCACACTACTGCCTCCCCAAGCCTTTCAGCGTTTCAAATCCCTCAAAGAGCCGCGCAGAACCAATTCGGGCTTCACACGTTTCGTTTGCGCAGGCAGATCTGGATTTGACAAATATTCCAACATCATCTCCCCCGCAGCCTTCCCAATTTGGCGCAGGTGTATATGGACAGTGGATAGAGGTGGGTCAATCATGTCCATCAACGGTATGTCGTTATACCCCGATATTGAAATATCCGTCGGCACACGGAGCCCGCGATCTCTGCAAGCGCGGATGGCCCCGACAGCGATCAGATCATTAACACAGATGATCACCTCGGGAGAAACCGGAGCGGCCGCGAGAAGGGCTTTCGTTGCCCTTTCGCCTTCATCCATGGACATTCGGTCTACATGGGCCAGGCGATGCTTTGGCACGCTCAGTCCGTGTTTGTTCATGGCGGCCTGAACACCTTGCCACCGTTCCTGGGCCGTCGAAAGATCTTGTGGTGCAATGATCACCGCAATGTCTCGATGCCCGCTTTCAATGATGTGGGTCGTCAATGCTTCCATGCCCCAGAAGCAATCGTTCATGACGGCAGGTGTGTGGCCGCTTGCCGTCTGTCGGAGAACCGAAACCAGAGGGATGCCGAGTTGTTCGCACCGTTCCACAGCAGGGTCTTTCAGTCGCGTCGTGGCGAGGAAAATCCCATCGACAAGGCGCGAGGCCATCCGGTTGACGAGGTCGAGTTCCGCATCCACGCCGTAACCTGTGTTTCCGACGAGCACGGCATATCCATCCGGCGACATGACAGATTCGATACCGGACAGGATCGGCGGATAGACCGGGTCGTTCATGTCATGCACGATCAGTCCGATCGACCGTGTGGATTGCGTACGAAGGCTGGATGCAACGGCGTTCGGCTGGTAGCCCAATTCGCTCGCGACCGCCCTGACTCTCTCTGCAACATCGTCGGAAATGCGGCCCTTGAAGCCCGGCCTCAGTACCCTCGATACGGTGGAGTAGTGGACCCCGGACGCCGAAGCGACATCTGAAAGCTTGACCCGCCGCGCCCGTTTTTCAGACACGGATTTGGGAGGGTTGGACATGCAGTGGTTTTCCCGAGAGTGTCAGGTCGTTCAGTTCGGTCGTCACAGCCATTGATTGATATAAACCAGATGCGGCCACGCCGTGATCAATACCAATACAAACACCATCATGAGGGCGAAGGGAATGGCCCCCATGAAGACGTCGCCCAATGTGATCCGGGGGTCATCAAGGCATCCCTTGATCACGAAACACGCGATGCCCAGTGGCGGCGTCAGCAGGCCGACCTCTACAGCGATCACGGTCAGGATGCCGAACCAGATCGGATCGGCCTGAAAGCCCTGCATCACCGGCAGGAACAATGGCACCATGATCAGGATGATCGAGACCGAGTCGATGATCGTTCCCAGAAGAAGCACGACCAACACATAGATCAGCACCACCAGCAGGAACTGATCCGTCGCCGTGCGCACCAGCCCGCCGATCTCCATCGGCACGCCTGCCAGCGCCAGTGAGCGGCTGTACATCGTGGCCGCGATGATCAGGAAACAGATCGAGGCCGTGATATGGCCGGTCTCCAGCAGCACTTTCCAAAAGTCTTTCGGGCTCAGCTTGCGCCGCACCACTGCCAGCACCAGCGCACAGATCGCGCCGACGGCCCCGGCCTCGGTCGGGGTGAAGATACCGCCATAAATCCCGCCCAGCACGATCAGCACCAGCCCCAGCAGCGGCAGGAACTTGACGAGGATTTCGCCCAGGCTGTGGGTGTCGCGCGGATCGCTGTCGGCGATCGAGGCCGGGTCCGAAAACCGGCCGGTGCGATCATAAACGAAACCCGGCAGAAAGTAGGCCATGCCGATGATCCCGATGCAATAAACGGTCGAGAGCAGGATCCCCGGCCCGATCCCGGCAAAGAACATCATGCCGATCGATTGCTCGGTCAGGATGGCGTAGACGATCAGCAGGATACTGGGTGGGATCAGCATGCCCAGCACCGAAGACCCCGCCACTGTGCCCACCGCAAATCGTGGGCTGTAGCCGAGGCGCAGCATTTCCGGCACCGCCACGCGCGTAAACACCGCCGCCGAGGCAATCGAGACCCCGGTGACGGCAGCAAAAACCGCGTTCGACCCGACGGTGGCCAGTCCCAGACCGCCACGGATCCTGCGCAGGAAATAATCGCCCACGTCATAGGCGTCGCGTCCCACGTCCGAGGCGCTCATGATCAGCCCCATAAGCACGAAGAGCGGGATCACCGCAAAGGTCTGATCTGCGATCCCGTCGGCGGCAGCCAGGGTCAGCAACTTCATCGCCAGGGTAAGGCTGTCTTTCTGCAGGGCCACGGAAATGAACGACACCACGCTCAGAGCGATGCCCACGTGCATCCCGGAATAGATCAGCAGGACGATCACGCCAACCGAAAGCAGGCCAATCTCAAGACCAGTCATGTGATAACTCCGAAAACGTTCAGGATGTCGGCCGATCAGGCGCTGCGCACCGCGCGTGCGTTGCGCCAGGCGAGGACAAGAAATTGCAGCGATGCGGCAGCCGCCCCCAGAAGCATGATCGCCTCAAGCGGCCAGGTGGGCGCCGTGAAGATCCCGACATTGCCCTTGTAATAACCGCGGCTCCAGGCATCGATCAGACGGGGAAACTGCCCGTAGGCAATGATCGCGAGCATCAGGGCTCCGGCGAGGTTGAAGAGCATGCGCAGGGCCTGATCCACCCGATCGCCATACCGACGCGCGAGGAAATGCAGGAACGTGTCCGACCGGGTCAGCCGTTTCACGCGGATCGTATGGGCCAGTTGCAGATAGACCACCGCCACAATGCCCATCTCAGTCAGCTCCAGCGTCCCCGCGAGCGGGGAGTCAGCCAGCCACCGGCCAAAGACATCGATATTCACTATGATCATCATGCCCAGCACGATCAAAGCGCCAACGGCGTCCATCCCCACCACCAGCGGCGTCAGCCCCGGCGTGGATGGGCCGTCCGAAGGGGCTGGCGCCCCTCCGGTGTTGTTGTCGCCAGACTGGCTCACTGTTCGTCCCACTGACGTGCGACCGGCTGGTTCGCATCACGCATGGCCTGCATGTATTCGCTCAGGATGT
The DNA here is from genome assembly GCF_032586235.1 of Aestuariicoccus sp. MJ-SS9. NCBI lineage: Bacteria > Pseudomonadati > Pseudomonadota > Alphaproteobacteria > Rhodobacterales > Paracoccaceae > Aestuariicoccus > Aestuariicoccus sp. MJ-SS9. The sequence goes on along the minus strand of NZ_JAWHTD010000055.1, from coordinate 16,118 downwards.
CCTGTGCGGGAACGCCGCTGGCCTCGAGGCTGGCTACCCACTCCTGCGCAAGGTTGGGCAGGGTTGCGGCCCAGTCTGCCCGCTCCTGAGGGTCGATCTCGACGACGCTGCCGCCATTGGCGACAAAGGTGTCACGCGCTTTGCTGCCCAATTCGGCGGCGAAATTGCCGATGTCGACACCGTATTGCTTGGCTGCGGCAATCATCGCCTCCTTGACCTCGTCAGGGTAGCTGTCCCAGGCCTGCTGGTTGGCATTGATCACATAGGAATTCACGCCACCCAGGTTGGCGTTGAAGTAATGCTCGCAGACTTCATAGAACTTCAGCGAAACGACCGCTTCGCCCCAGACCAGCATCGCATCGACAACACCGGTTTCCACCAATTGATAGAAGTTGCCGAGGCTACCGGTTACGCCCGTCGCGCCCGCCGGTTCGATCCAGCGCAGGTTCGGCCCGGCTCCCGCAACCTTGAGGCCGTCGATGTCGCTGAGCGATGTGATCGGCTCGGCAGAGCACAGGATGTAGTTGTCGGGAATGCCGCTGGCCGACAAAGTGACTTGGTTAAGCCCGGTCCAGGTGTCGCGGAAGGCGGGATACTTGTCGACAAGCCCATCCACGACCTCGTGAATCAGAACCAGGTCCGTGGTCGTAAAAGGCGTGACATATCCGATCTGGTAGACCGGCAGCTTGTCGGCATGAAAGGCGGTGGGGATCACGCCCATATCGGCAAGCCCGGTTTCAATCGCTTCAAGCTCGCCCGCAGGCTTTGCCAGCGTGCCCGAGAACGCCTCTTGCCAGTTGATCTTGTAGTTGCCGGTCTCGGCCAGACGTGCGTCGACGTTCGGCATGAAGCTTTCTTTGAGCATCTTGACCGCGGCGACGGCAGGCGAGAAGCCGGAGACAATGCTCACGTCGATCTCTTCTTGGGCGAAACCAGGCGAAGCAAGCCCCATCCCGGCAGCCAGGATAGAAGCCGTCAGGCCCTTGAAAACCCAGCTCCTCTTCGACCGATCAGTTGAATATGACATTCTGTCCTCCCTTGGTTAATTAAATGCTGTCACTCGGGTAGCTGTGCTATGCCGGCGACTGCTCCGCGCCATTGACTGAAAGCCTGTGTTTGATCACGTTGGCCTGACCGAGTGTCTGTTCTACGAAACATCCGCGCCGGGCGGCGCTGACCAGTTCAGCCACTCGATCGGGCGCCGCGCTGGATGTTACGTCCACATCAATCTCGAACTTCGCCGGCCGCCCCTGATATGGCCCAACTGGGTCTGGCAGAGCCTCCCATTCCGCACGACAACTGATCTTGACGTCTTCCACTTCGATCTTCAGCCGCTTCGCGAAAACTCGGATCTGGGTCATCAGGCAGCCAACCAGCCCGGTCACGAAAAATTCCAACGGCGTCGGGGCGGTATCGTCCCCGCCCTGAAATTTTCCTTCGTCTGTCGCAAGCATGCGTTCGACCTGAAACGGCTCATGCGCTGTAAGACTCACTTCGTTTCTGAGTTTGCCGACGCAAGCGCCTTCGGCAGAAAAGCGGACTTTGAAAAGAGCTTCGGACAAGTGGTGCCCCCTTTTGCTTAACAGCTTGCGCAAACGTTTGCATAAATTTAACCGAAGCGAAACCGCAAAGATATCCAGATTGGATATCGCGGCAACCGAACGCGGTGCCCCCGAACTTTTCAACTCACAGGAGCGCATCGTGTGACGCATTTCGGTTGAGCTCAGCGATTACATCGGTGCGCGCGCTGCTCAACAGCCTGCCGAACGTGAACTGGCTACTCGGGGGCCGGGGATACGACGCTGATTGGTTCCGAGAAGCGTTGCAAGACAAAGGGATACGCGCCTGCATACCCGGACGAAAGCAACGCACGACACCGGTGAAATATGACAAACGACGCTACAAACGTCGTAACCGCCCCTCTCGCGACATTGCTGCGCAATGCACTGCCGGGCGGTGATCGAGATCATGTTCGGCAGGCTCAAGGATTGGCGCCGCGTGGCCACCAGATATGACCGGGCCCCAAGGCCTTGTTCTCGGCCATCGCTCTCGCCGCAACCGTCATCTATTGTTTATGAGATGGCGTAACGGGGCCTGCGACTCCCGCCGCCCGTTGCCGCTTGCCAGCTGACGCGCGAGCTGTCGCCGTTCCCGTATCGACACTGGAAGGAGGATACTCGCCCCCTGCCCCGCCTCAACCCAAGTTCCTTTGACACTTTCACGTCAGATGATCCGTCACGATTTCGTCCGGGACTTAAGTCGGCAGTAGAGAAGGAAGATTGGTGGTTCCAGACCCTTTTTTGGGCTCAACCCGCGCTGTCGGGGTCATATAACTCCGACGTCTTCTGCCGGGCGACAAGCCACCAGCCCGACTGTTTCGGCCAACTGGCAAAATCAGTGTCGTACCCCAACTCGCGGGCGGCATGAAGCGCCCACATCGGATCCACAAGCGCCTCGCGGGCGATCGCGATGAGGTCGGCCTGCCCGCGCTTGAGGATCTTCTCCGCCTGGACCGGATGCGTGATGAGTCCGACAGCCATCGTCTTGATGCCAGTCTCCTTCCTGACCCTTTCCGCGTAGGGAACCTGGAAACCGGGTTGGCGCTTGCTGTTGCCACTGGCCGTTGCCGCCCCCGAGATGCCGCTCGACGAGCAATCCATGACGTCGACGCCGATTTCCCTCAGTCTTGCGGCAAGGACGACGGTATCCTCCAGCGTCCAGCCGTCTAGGGGGCCATCGACAGCGGAGGTTCTGAAGAACAGCGGAATATCGTCGGGAAGTGTGGCGCGAACGGCCTCCACGATTTCGGTCGCCAGCCGCATGCGGCCCCGCAGATCGCCCCCGTAGCTGTCGGTTCGCCTGTTGGAGAGCGGCGACAGGAAACTGTGAACGAGATAGCCGTGTGCGCCATGGATCTCGATGATCTTGTAGCCAGCCTGCAGGGCGCGCTTCGTGGCGGCGACGAAGTCGTCAACAAGCTGACAGATGTCCGCGACGCTCAGTTCGCGCGGGACGGGCCAGCCATCCGCGACTGGGATCCCGGACGGTCCCACCGGCCTCCACGGCATATCGCCACGGTTGAAGTCGGACTGATCGAGCGGTCCGTTGCCGAACCAGGGACGCTGCATGCTCGATTTCCGTCCCGCATGACCGAGCTGGATAGCTGGGATGGCGCCGTTGCGCAGGGCGAATTGCGCGACGCGTGAATGGCCGGGGATCTGGCTGTCGGCCCAAAGCCCGGGACAGCCATGGGTGATTCTTCCGCTCTTCTGAACTGCCGTCGCCTCGGTGAAGATGATGCCCGCACCGCCTATCGCGAACCGCCCGAGATGCACCAGATGCCAATCGTCGAGATGCCCCTCATGGGCCGAATACTGGCACATGGGCGAGATCACGACACGGTTGCGGGTTTCGATGCCGCGCAGTTCGAGCGGACGGAAAAGGTTAGGGATATCTGTCATCATTGGCCTCAGGCAAGTTGACCACCATCTGTAAATACTCGGCTTATCCAGCGCAATCGATCACGGACCGGGCAGCGCCCGATCCTCTTGGGACCGCCAAATTGGGGCAAATATGCTCGACGATCCAAGGTGCCCCAAGTTGCGGACAGATCAAGAGCCTTTCTAATCGCATTCATTCGCCACGTTCTCCGCCATCCCATCGTTCACGATTTGAATGGCCAACCAAATTGGATGTGGTTGAGGAAGTCGGCTTCGAACTCGGGTTCGGAGTGTGTTAGTAGCTTAGTCGACGGGCTTTCAGGCCGGGATTGATTTGAGCTTCGCAACTCTGCAGAGATTCTTGACGGCAGCCGCGAGGCGGAGACAAAAATCCCTACCCGGCCGACTTGCCCCAAAACTGGGTCCGATCACTCGGACGCAAGAACGGCCCGGCCCAAGGGTGTTTTCAAAACCATCCGGTCCGCCCGGACCCGACCATCAGCCAAAGTTCTGTAAGTCACTTCGAACTTCGCGAACATGGTGTCAAACAGTCCCTCCGGCGCCACGCCCTTGAGTCGGGAAAACTTTCCCGTACAGCTCACACGACCCGAGCGATCCTCGGTGGCATCACTGAGTGTCAGACGCATCAGCCGCTTTCCATCATAGGTCGTCGCGTCCAGTTTACAGGCATCCTCTGGTGCGATCGTACGGAGGAGCAGGTGCATGCCTGTCATCAAATCAACACTGCCGACGGCCTGGCGGGGATCGAGGCGATCCGGCTGTGGAGGCGTTTCGACAGCGATATCCGGCGTCTTCCCTCGCCACATGATTTCGGTGATTTCGCGTTCGCCGTCACGAAGACTTTCTTCGCGATATTTCGTAGGAGCGAGGTTGCCTCCTGCCAACGGGCGTCCCTGTGACCGGGCCTCAAAGGTCACGCTAGAAATCAGGCCCGTCAGGCCTCCGGTCCGGAACCGAAGTCCGGCCGCGTAGGAGGACGGCCCGACTTGGTCCACGTAGCTCAGCGTGCCAAGCTTGATGCCGGCAAATCTCAGAACAAATGAGACTTGCTCGGCTTGCGCAGGGCCGCAGAGCGAAGCGAAGACAAGAAGGGCGGCAATCGATTTGAACAGGCGTGTCATAAGTGTGTTATTTCGCTCGTCGCGCGAGAAGGTTCAATCCCTTGCCATCAATCCGACCTTTCCGGAGCTCGACGGCGAACATCGGACCGAACCTGCGACAACACAACAAGGGTTCCCAGCGCCCTTCCCCGGCTCAAACTGAAAACGCCCTCCAAAGATCCTGGAAGGCGTTCGACCTTATCCGACACATTGCCCGCGATGGAACAGGGAGGTGGATCGGGGCCCCCAGGTGCCAAGAACGACGGGGCGGCTCTGACGGTGGGAAGCCAGTTCCCTTGGCGGCCGGAATATCGTCGACATCGCAAAGAGCTGGGAGCTTGCGTTATCGGGGGTTTGAGCCCCAAAAAAGGCGAAACAATAAGGGGTATGTTCGCCGTTCGGAGCAGGGCTGCGAGAGCCAAGACAGGTTGGGAAAAGGCGCCTTGCAGGGTGTTTACAAAGACGCCTAGAAGTTACGCAAACCGTAACCAGGGATTTTGCCAAAAATCGGGGGTTTTGGGGTCGATTCAGTTGCCCAAGGGGGTCGGGGCGATGGCCCTAAAACGGGTGCCAGAATGCAAAGCCCGGCGACTTGCGCCGGGCCAGTTAGTCATTTGAGAACACCTTAAGCGACGTCGAAGAACAGGTCTGTGGTGTTCGTTTCCGTATTCCAACCCTCAAGCGGGAATTCGTCGTCGAACAGGGTTGCAAGCCTCGCATCCTCGATCAAAGGAATTGTGCCGCCAATCAGGAAACCGTCGTCGGGATCGGGATCGAATGGCAGGGACGGAACAAGGCCGTCGAACAAACTGAATTCCAGATCATCGGAAATGAAGTCGGACGTTACGCCTGCGGTGAATCTGAGCAGCCCCAAAATCAGGTTCATGTCGAGTTCGAGCGAGGACTGATGTTCGAAAAGGGCTTCGATATCGACCTCGATATCGAAGTCCATCAGGCCATCCGCATCGCCATCGACATCCGCATCGAAGCTCGAGTCCTCAGGGACATCAAAAGTGACGTCATCACCCAGACTGAAGCCAGTGATCTCCGTGACGCCGTCTTCAAGTCGCGCCAGAAGCGGCAAATCCGTGATCGACATCGAGAAGTCCTGAACCGCACTCAGGATCCCCTGAAGATCGATGTCCAGCAGATCCCAGCCGTAACTGAAAGAGGCAATGTCCAGATTGCCGAGTTCGCCGAAGTCGAAATCCAAGCCGAATGAATCGCCGCCGCCGAACGGTGGCACGCCCGGAATGAGCGATATCAAGGCATCGACATCAATGGTCAGATCAACGAATTCCTCCTCGTCGCTGCCTTCCAGGCGCGAGTTGTCCGGGTTCACCGGCGTCCCTGTCGCTCCGAAGTCCGGGACCGTCAGGGTCAGGGTGCTGTCCAACGGAAGTTCGATTTCCGTCGTACTGCCTGGCCCCACGTCGAAGATGTTGAATCCCGGCTCACCCAGTACTCCCGTCTCAAGGAAGTCTCCTGTATCGAAATCAAAGAGTTCGATAGAGCTTCCAAGGGCGTTCAACGTCAGGTCCGCGACAATATCGAGCACGAAGTCGATGCCGAATTGAACAGATGGCCCCGAGGTCTGGAATGTGGCGCCACCGTCGATGGTATAGGCACTGCCAATTGTAATGGTGTCGCCTGCTTCGACCTGGCGCGGCGCGGTGAACACCACGTCAACCGGAACCTCTGCGTCAACCTCACCTGCGTTCAGGAAGAAGTAGGGTTGCAGCCCCACCTTGGCGTAAGCGTTGCCGGCCGTGCTGATGCCGGGGATGGTGATGTTGTCGATGTTGCCGAAATCGACATCGCAATCCGCAAGCCCCAAAGTGAAAATATCACAAGCGGTCTCGAGGACGACCTCTCCAGCGTCAACAAAGCCGTTGAGCACATCAAGAACCACGCCGGAGTCAAGCGTAATGCCGTTCCAAAGGGTGGCATCCAGACTTTCATTGAATGTAAAGCCCAGGAAAGGAATGTCCGGTGCAAGACTAAAGGCTTCGTTCGAGTTCCATATCGAGCGATCCGTTGTTCGGAACAGCAACTGATCCGCAAGGCTGAGATCAGCGTCGTCCGCGCCCTCAACCGTGATCGTCACGGTCGCAGGAGCAGACCTTTCGGTTTCTTCCGGAAATACTGGTGAGGTTCCAACACCGGAATCGTCGATCGCGACATATTGGAAGGTGACATCGCGCGTCTCACCTGCCTCCAGGAACTGGAACTCATCGGTGGGATTAAAGGTAAATGTCCCATCGCCGTTATTGACGACTTGACCATATTGGTTCCCGTACACGTCGACCGGTTCGGATATGATCTCGAACGACAGCACATCGCCGTCGTCAATATCCGTTCCGACGAAGCGCCCTGTGACACCATCCCCATTCAGCTCACCGAATTGCGGGGATTGGACCGTGTCGAAGGCGTCGTCTTCACCAACGCTCAGCACCCGGTCGAACGCGACGGGTTGGTCATTTTGTCCATCGATCGTCAGCAGGGCGTCGGCGGACGCCAGGTTCCCGACGCTCGAAACTGTCTCGTAGGTAAATTCCCATGTTCGTATGTCGTCATGCGCAAGCTTGTCGACATCGGCCCCATTTGCAGTGAATGTTGCGAACCCATCGTCAGAAACAAAAAGCGTTCCGAGTTCAAGCCCGTCGATGATAACGACACGTTCGAAACCGCCCGCAACGGGCACGAGCGCACCTTCATCGTCGACGACGCTGATAAGCGTTTTGCGCGTTCCGTTTTCTTGAGTTCCATTGGTATCATTGTCGAGCAGGTCGACTGTACCCTGGACGTTCTCATCCACTTCCCAGGCATCGTTGCGCGCCACTCCACTGGCGTCACCTGCGATTTTTTCACTGTCCTCGCGCCCATCACCTTCTATGCCGACGGATGTGTAACGAAGACCGAAATCCGCCAAATCCAAACTGTCCAGTGACAGAGGTTCGTTGGCCGTCAGGACAAAGCTGACCTCCGAGACATCGTCCTTACCGATGCCCGGAGTGCCAAATTCGATACCGGCGTCGAACGCACCCTGTTCTTTCTCGACCGGCCCCTTGATGTTGACGTCTCTATGGACCTTGTCCACGCGTTCTTCCCGGAAAAGGGACCTGCCGATCAGGTCCTCGTCGCCGTCCACTCCGAGAACAGTCAATCCGGCCGACGTGGAGTTCAGCTCCTTCAAGTCGAAAAAGACACCTCGCAAATCGCCGATCAGACCAGAGCCGAGCACGTCAATGTCGAACCGCAGTGCCCCGCCGTCCAGTTCTTCAATTTTTATCAAAGTATCGACGGGACCATGGATCGTAAATGTGATGGATCGGGCCATTTTGCCCTCCTTTAGTGCTGAAAATTGCTTGTGGCCGACCCTCGAAAAGGGAGGAAGGAAAAGATACGATAAAAAAATTTGCGTGAACGCCGGCAACGCGAAGATGATATCCTGAGTCGCAAACTTCTCAAAGATGTTTTCAACTGGCGACGCAACCAAAGAGCGAGTCGCCAAACGCCATCGTGTCAGTGAAATGGGGGGGCAACTCACCACGTGCAGAGTCTTGCCCTTAGCTACTGAGCCACTGGAGTTGTGTTCTGCAATATGGTTTTGGGGCCATCAGCGGGCACAAGATCTACCCTGCCGCTGCCTGGTGCAATTCCAAACGCTCATGAAATTTTGTGCAGGAACCCTGGCGAGCACCGACGTGCGCTTCCGCCTGATGAGGCTGCTGGAGCAGAACCCTGAAAGGTTGCCGCCTCCCTCTCTGATGAACGTCTGAGCGCAGATGAAATTTTGTGCACACACCCTGGTGAGGCCCTTGTCTTCCCCCTCCCGATGGACGACCGTTCACTCATGAACGCATCTCCACAGGAGAGCCTGCACCGCCGGGCCGCCACAGCGAGCTCCGGTGCGGCAGCCGTGGGGGCAGGGCGTGTCAGCAGAGCTGTCAACGAGGACAAATTCTGGCGCCGATTTGGGGGTGTCCCGTTGGACAGAAGTCCATTGCGGCCTCTTTCGAGACACCGTGCAAAACCATGACCCCAAAGGCCCGCTCGATGCCTCTTAGTCTGGAAAGGATTTTGCCTCGGAGGGAGAGCCCGCGCTTCGAGCATGGCGTTCTTCAGATTTCACATGAGGACATCGACGCCTCGTGAGCCTGTCCTTTCTCATGGAACGGTTGTGGCCGTTCCGGTTGGCCCTTGCTCTTTCTTTCCTGCTGATGATTGCAGAAAGTGCGGCGGTCCTCGTGGTGCCGTGGCTGGGCGGGCAGATTGTCGGAGGGCTCTTTTCGCCGAGCGAGACATCCATCGCGGTCATGGCCTTTGGCCTGATCGGCTTGTTTGGACTGCAGTCTGTCATGCAGGTTCTGCACAGACGCATATTGTCAAAGGCTGCAGAAGGCCTGACTGCCGACCTGCGCACGGCGCTCTACAACCATGTCCAACGCTTACCCCTGCCGTGGATAGAAGACCGGCGTCGCGGTGATCTCCTGGCGCTGATAACCCGCGAGGTCGATTTACTGAGCCAATTCGCAACAGGGCCTGTTCTTGGAACCTTGCCGCAATTGATCATCCTGTCCGGTTCGATTGTCTTGATGGTGAGGCTGGACCCGATCCTGACTTTGCCGGTCGTTCTCGGCGTCCCTGTCTTCTACTTCATCCTGAAGCTGATCACCCGCAAGATCAGACCGCTGTCTTCAGACATCCGCGACGCCTATGCAAGCTCGGTCGCACGGGCAGAAGAAAACCTGACCGTTCTGCCGGCCATCAAATCTTACGCACGGGAGGACACCGAGCTTCGACGCTTTGCCGAGACCGTGGAACGCTATCGACGGCTTATGCTTCGGCTTGTGGACCATCAGAGCGTGTTGGGCCCAGCGGTGCAGTTCATCGCTGCATCGGCGGTTGTTCTTGTGCTCTATCTTGCCAGCGACAAGGTGACATCCGGTACGATGACGCCCGGAGAGCTGGTGAGTTTTCTTCTTTACGCGGGTCTTCTGACGCGCCCGGTCGCGTCGCTCGCCGACCTTTGGGGGCAGTTCCAGACGGCGCGCGGAGCGCTGCAACATATGGATGAGGTGCTGTCAGCCCAGACGGAACCCGCAAGTGGCCTGGTGCCACAGGACCTGCGTGGAGCGGTGTGTTTCGAAGACGTACACTTCACCTATCCGGGGCGGCGCCCCGTGTTGAAAGGCGTCAGCTTCGACATTGCGGCAGGCGAAACCGTCGCCATCACAGGAGAAAACGGAGCGGGCAAGACCACTCTGGTGGAGCTTCTTCTGAGGTTCAGAGCGCCCGACCGGGGCCGAATTCTCATCGATGGGCTGGATATCGCTGCGATGAACCTGACCGCCTATCGTCGGCACATCGCCCTGGTTCCGCAACGCGTTGCGCTTATCAATGGCACGATTGCAGAAAACATCTGCTTCGGTGATCCAGGGGCGTCGCGCGCCCGGATCGAGAGCGCCGCGCGTCAGGCTCAGGCCCAAAGTTTCATCGATCAGCTGCCGGAGGGTCTCGATACCGTGATCGGCGAAGCGGGCGTCCGGCTTTCGGGCGGTCAGCGTCAACGCGTGGCCCTGGCGCGCGCACTTCTGGCAAACCCTGCCATTCTCGTGCTTGATGAACCAACGGCGATGTTCGACCCCGAGGGCGAGGCCCGCTTCGTTGAGACAGCGCGAAGGGCGCTGAAGGACCGCACGGTGATCCTCATCACCCATCGGCCGGCCAGTCTCGTTCTGGCAGACAGGATTTTGCGACTGGACGAGACCGGTTTATCCGAGGTGGTCAAATGATCGCGCGACAGGTTTGCCCCATATCTGTCGTCAAGGCACTCTTAAGCGTCGACCATCAAAATGGGGCGCTGATAAGCGCGTTGAACGCTCCTGAGACCGGGCTGCGCGGGTTTTCCGGGACTGCGAGGCACGGATGACCCGCAATCCTCTCCCTTCCTCTCAAAACGATGTCTCAAGGTCCGCATGGCAAGCCCTGCTGCATCTGACAGGACCGTCTCCGCAGGTTCCCGCGCAGGATTTTGACTGGGAATGGGTCATTGACCTGGCACTGCGTCACAAATCCGTTCTGCTGCTCGCCCGCGGCATTGCGGCTCTGCCCTCAGTGAGCGCTCCAGAGACGGCACGGCGTCGTCTGGCCGAGCTCTCAACCACGCGCGCGCTGCAGTGCCTGATGCTCGCGCGGGACACCGCTCTCGTTGCATCGCATTTGAGAGACGCGGGCGTGTCGGCCTCGGTCATGAAAGGCGCGCCCCTTTCGCAGGTTCTGCATGGCGATGCGGCCGCGCGTGATCCCGGTGACGTGGATTTCCTGGTTCCTGCAGATCAGGTTGATCAGGCTGCCTCTGTCCTGGAAAGCCGTGGCTTTTACTCTGAGTTTCGGGGGTTGCTGCGCTCGGATCGCCAGAGAGAGCGCGTGTTGAGGGGCACAAATCAACTGGCATTTTTCGACCCTCAAAGCGGCCGTGCCGTGGAGTTGCACTGGCGCTGGCAGAAGTTCGAAGGGATGATGCCAACGGACGCGGAAAAAATATGGTCCCGGTCGATCCCCATTGCCGGCGCGGGAGAGGTGCTCGTTCCGGACGGGATTGAGACGTTCATCTACTTGTGCGCACACGGGTTGGCGCATGGCTGGATGCGCCTCAAATGGCTCAATGACATTCGATGGGTTCTCCATACCGGCCGCCTGGTCGATGAGGACTGGGTCTGTGTTGTCGACCGTGCCCGTGAGCTTGGCATGTCGACTGCTGTGGGGACCGCGGTCCTGGTCGCCGCTCGGATCGATGATGCCCAACTGCCGGACCCGCTGGATGCGCTGATCCGCAGGCTTCCGAAATGCAGAGACCTGTCGGAGCAGTCCATCCAATGGATGCTGAAGACGGCCATTCTGCGTGAAGACCCCCCGCCTCCGCGCGGCGCCCTGGCTATCGCGCGAGGGATCATGCGCCACATGGACATCTCGATCGAGGACCAACCGAGGGCTCTTTCCACGCGCATGCGCGCGCTGCTTGCTCCAAGTCTGCCTGAGCTGGCTCTGGTCGATCTGCCTCGGGGACTGGAAGCAGGTTACCTCTTTGTGCGCGCGGCGCGTATGCTTGGGCGTATGCTCCCCGCAACGACAGACCGCCGATAACCCACAGTGGACAGGCCGTCGAAAAGCAGTTGCCTGGAGTTCTGCAATTAACCTTTCACGGCGTTTCCCATGCCCGGCCCGACAATCATTTTGCACGTCGCAGGAAAGATGGGCTGCACAGTGGCCTCGGATCGATGGCATAAGTAACTGTTGTCTTTTCTGCGCGCTCAAGAAACTGGGTGAAGCCCCTTGAAAACAAAACACTATAGAAGTGCGGGGCTGCTCATCGAAAGCGACTTCGAGTTGCCAGGGCTGGCGCGGCATGCCACGGGAACCGGCCCTGCCCAGCTGCGCTATTTGCGTGCAGATGAGAAGCCTTCCGCTCCATCAAACCCGACCATGGAAGGGGCTGACTGGGCCAGCGACGGGCGGCGTTTTTATCTGACAGTGCCCGACGTTGCCGAGTTTCTTATCTGGGACAATGGGACCGTTGAGGTCTGGCCAACGTCAGAGAGCCAGACAAACATCGCGGCTTTTCTCGTGGGATCGGTGCTCGGCATCGCGCTGCACATGCGCAGGATCGTCACCCTGCATGCAAGCGCTGTTCAGGTTGGGGGTGGCGCGGTCTTGTTCTGTGGCGACTCCGGTGCAGGAAAATCGACCATGGCAGCAGCCTTGCAGAGCCATGGTTTCACCGTCCTGTGTGACGATCTCTGTGCCATCGAATTGACGAACGGCGAAGGGGCTATTGCGCATTCGGATGGCCGAAAGCTCAAGCTTTGGGAGGACACGATCGGAGCGCTCGGGCTGCAAGCTAAAAGGGGAGCGCGGGTCCATAACCAATTGGACAAATTCTTCGTTCAAGGCGATGAGGCTGCAAAATCATTCCTGCCCGTCCGCGCTGTCTTCGAGTTGGCGCAGAACGAGGGGGCCAGCGAACCGAAGCTCTTTGAGATGCCCATGGCCGACGCGGCTGCGATGATCAGACAAAACGCCTATCGTCCGTTCCTTGTCCGACATCTGAAGGATGAGGCGCTCTATTTCGAAGCGGCGGTCGTCCTCCTCCGACAAGCCGTCCTGTTACGCCTGGAACGGCACCATGATTTCGACGAGATCGAAAAGGTCGTGGACATCGTGTTGCGTCAGAGCCCCGTCGCCGGGTTGCGGCACCGTCCTTCGGCGCTCCACCAAGAGAGATGAGCGCTTTCCAATACGCATTCCCCAAGTAACTTGCAGTTTGAGCGCCTTTGACGGCAAGTAATGTGTTATATTTCAGCATTTTAATTGGACTGAAGGTGGCGGATTATGGATCACCCGGAGGGTGCAGGCAAAACGGATGATGCGCGGCTCGGTTTTGACCGGCGGGTGCGCTTGGAATTTCGGGGCGCGAAGCTCAGTTCCGATGGTGGCCTGCTGGTGATGCGTGAGCTGGATGATGCGCTTGGACTGTCTGATCTCGCGTCTGATGCCTTGCACGACAGCCGCCGGGGAAAGAACACGACGCACCGGCTCGACGGCCAGTTCCGGCAATCGGTGTTCGGCAGGCTGGCGGGTTATGAGGATGTCAACGACGCCGAGCGCCTTTCCCTTGATCCGGTAATGCGCCAGATCGTAGGTGGCCGTGCCGTCGATGCACAAGCGGCCTCAGCCTCGCAGATGGGGAGGTTCGAGACCGAGACGCTGGCCGCGCCCGAGAACCGGAAAGCGCTGGCCGATCTGAACGGGCAATGGATCGACCGCTTCCATGATCGCAACGGGCTGAAGTATATCGTGCTGGACATGGATAGCTCCGTCAGCCCGACCTACGGTGATCAGGAAGGGTCTGCCTGGAACTGGCACTTCGACTGCACCTGCTATCACCCGAATTTCTTGTTCAACCAGTTCGGCATGCTGAAACGCTGCGCACTGCGCAATGGCAACGTCCACAGTGCCTATGGCTGGCGGGACCTCCTCGACCCCGTCATCGCCCGGTATGCCAAGCGCAACCTTATGCGTTTCTTCCGCGCCGACGCCGCCTATGCCAGCCCTGCAATCTATGCGCGGCTGGAGGAGGAGGGCTATTTCTACGCCATCCGGCTGCCCGTTAACGCCGTGCTGCGCGAGAAGATCGCGCACCGTCTGACCCGGCCCGTGGGGCGTCCATCGCTGACCAAGGTCAAGCGGTTTTACGAGGATTTCCACTATCAGGCGCAGAGCTGGGAGGACGAGCGCCGGGTGATTGCCAAGATCGAATGGCATCCGGGCGAGCTGTTCCCCCGTGTGGGCTTCATCGTCACCAACCTGCCGATGGAGCCGGATTGGGTGGTGCGGTTCTATAACCAGCGCGGCACCGCGGAGCAGCACATCAAGGAAGGCAAGCAGGCGATCAACTGGACGCGCCTGTCTTGCAAGGGCATGGCACAGAACGAGGTCCGCCTTCAGCTTCATGCATTGGCCTACAATCTCGGCGTCTTCCTGCAAGGCGCAAACCTTCCGGAGGAGATGGCCGACTGGTCGTTGACCAGCCTGCAAACCCGGCTGATCAAAATCGGTGCTCGCGTCGTCCGCCATGCCCGCGCCATCACGTTCCAACTGGCAGAAGTTGCGGTCAGCGGCACTCTGTTCAGTCGTATCCTGACGACCATCCAACGGCTGCGCGCGCCGCCGGTTCTAACATGACGGTGTCACCGGCAAAACCCAAACGAACCCGGCTCGACTGGTCTGCCCTATGGGGGGCAAATCCGGCCCAAACCCGGTTCAACCCGACCGCCGAGGCCGCAAACCATGTTCAGTTCGCGCTTCAGATGCCAGAACCAAGCCATTGCGGACCCACAAAGCTTAATCATTGCGCAAATTGGCTGCAGCATGGGGCTACCGAAGACCTAGTTGGGGAATGTCGGTAGAACAATCTGGATGGAAGTTGCAAAATTGGCCATGCAACGTATAATATAAAGTATTGATTTAATTCACCTTTTGGGGGAAAAGTGATGGCCAGTTTCAATTATGGAGATGGTGACGACACGATCACGGGGACTGAATTTGGAGATGACATTTGGCCGGGTGGCGGCAACGACGTGGTGTACGCGTTTGCTGGCGATGACACCATCTGGAGTGATCAAGGGAACGACTACTACGATGGCGGACTGGGATTCGACCGCCTCTTCTACAGGAACGATATATCAGGGGTTACCGTAGATCTACTCTCGGGAACGGCGACTGATGGTTGGGGTAATACCGATACACTCGTCAGTATCGAAAGGGTCTCTGGCTCCAATTACGATGATTTTTTATACGGTACAAATGATCGAGACAGTTTCAGCGGCGAGCAGGGTAATGACTACATTGACGGTCGCGGGGGGAACGACTTCGTATGGTACGGGCGCGCGACAAGCGGCATAGTCGTCGACCTTGCCGCGGAAACTGCTACCGGTGGAGAGGGGGTCGATACGCTCGTCAGCATCGAGTTCATAGGCGGTTCAAACTATTCTGATTTTCTTTATGGCTCATCTGCAGACAACTGGTTCAGCCCCGACGCAGAAGGAGACATTTTCACTCCGAACTTTGATGTAGGCGGCAATGACTACGTTGACGGTCGCGGTGGACAGGATGGCGTCTCATATAGCGGGGCAGTCGCTGCTGTATACGTCGATCTCGGCGCGGGCACAGCAACTGATGGATTAGGAAACACTGACACGCTCGTGAGCATTGAAGCCGCCATTGGCTCGCAGTTCGACGATGTCCTTTATGGATCGTCTGTCGACAACAGTCTTGTCGGGCAACGGGGTAGTGACCTCCTCTATGGTCTTGCGGGAAACGACACAAACATTGGGGGTGATGGCAATGATCGCATTGTTGGTGGCTTGGGGTCCGACTTCGTGGATGCCGGCGCTGGGAATGACCTGATAATCGACGAAGGCCTTGGCGACTGGCAGCCTGGGACTTTTGTCATTGGAGCGAGGGGTAGGCCGCCTGTACTGCCCGCTCCGCCCCGCGCCGCTGGCCAGGACGACGATGTCTACATCGGCGGCACAGGGAATGACTTCTATCGTTTCGTGTCTGACCCGGGCATGGATACCATTTCCGGATTTGAGGCTGGCAGCGGGTTTGGCGATAGGCTGGGCTTGACGGCGCTCGGCATCGAGACATTTGCGGAATTGCTGGCGGTGTCGTCTGACACGCCCGACGGCGTTCTCATAGACCTTGGGCAGCGCGGGAGCATTTTGCTTGAAGGGGTCCGCGTTGCGGAGCTCGATCCGGACGACCTGCACACGCCGACCCCGATTTTACTCAAGGGCGTCGGTCCGGGCGACTTAAGCGGATTCTCTGTGTCCTCGGCCGGAGATGTCGATGGCGATGGGCTGGATGACGTGATCATCGGGGCGCGCGATGGCGACCCGGACGGCGTTTCCCGTGCCGGCGAGAGTTACCTTGTGTTCGGCTCTGCGCTTGCCGCTGAGCAGGGCGATGACGGCACCCTCGATCTCGCCAC
>NZ_JAWHTD010000054.1:0-22379 GCF_032586235.1 Aestuariicoccus sp. MJ-SS9 | reverse complement strand
CGATACCGACCGCGCATACATCTCCTCATAAGCCGCAGCATCGAC
This sequence comes from Aestuariicoccus sp. MJ-SS9, assembly GCF_032586235.1. Classification (NCBI taxonomy): domain Bacteria; kingdom Pseudomonadati; phylum Pseudomonadota; class Alphaproteobacteria; order Rhodobacterales; family Paracoccaceae; genus Aestuariicoccus; species Aestuariicoccus sp. MJ-SS9. The sequence goes on along the minus strand of NZ_JAWHTD010000054.1, from coordinate 22,334 downwards.
ATTCGCCGCAGCGACAAGATCGTCGGACGGCGCGTAAGTTTTCGTGGTCATGTGATGTCCTCCTCGGTTGCAAGGAAAGACGGCCTGCACGCGGGATGCAAGCCGTCCATCGGTCGTAGGGGCGGCTTGCCGTCAGATCGCGAGATATTCGGCGCGCAGCGATTCGTTTTCCAGAACCTCGGAGGCGGAGCCGTCGAAGACGATGGAGCCGGTGTCGAGGATCACGGCCCGGTCGGCCAGCTGCAGCGCGCGCACCGCGTTCTGTTCGACGAGGATCGTGGTCATGCCCTGTTCCTTGACCACGCGCAGGGTCTTTTCGATCTCGTCCACGATCACCGGGGCGAGGCCCTCGTAGGGCTCGTCGAGCAGCAGCACCTTGATGTCGCGCGCCAGCGCCCGGGCGATGGCCAGCATCTGCTGCTCGCCGCCAGACAGCGTCACGCCCTCCTGGTTGCGGCGCTCGCCCAGACGCGGGAAAAGCTGGTAGAGCCGTTCGATCGACCAGCCGATGGGCGGCGCGATCTGCGCCAGCTTGAGGTTTTCCTCGACCGTGAGCCCGGGAATGATGCGCCGGTCCTCGGGCACCAGCCCTAGCCCGGCGGTCGCCGCCTCGTAGCTGCTCATCTTGTGCAGCGGCTGGTGGTCGAGCCAGATCTCGCCGTGCTGCACCTGCGGGCTGTCGAGCCGCGCGATCGAGCGCAGGGTGGTCGTCTTGCCGGCCCCGTTGCGGCCCAGCAGCGCCAGGATCTCGCCCTCGTGGACGTTGAAGTTGATGCCCTGCACGATGTAGCTCTCGCCGTAGTAGGAATGCATGTCCCACACGCTGAGAAAGGCGGGCGCGGTTTCGGCCTTGTTGGCGTTCTTGGAAAAGTCGGGTCTGACGTTCATCGCATTGATCCTTCTTGTCTGACCGCGCGCGTCACGCGCTTTCGCCCAGATAGGCCTCTTTCACCTTGGGATGGCCCTTGATGTTCTCAGGCGTGTCCTCGACCAGCGGGGTGCCCTGGGCCAGAACCGTGATGCGTTCGGCCAGGCTGAACACCACGTGCATGTCGTGTTCGATGATGCCGATGGTGATGTTGCGCTTGTCCTTGATCTCCTTGAGCAGGTCGATCGTGTTGTTGGTGTCGGCGCGCGCCATGCCGGCGGTGGGTTCGTCGAGCAGCAGAAGCTTGGGCTTCTGCACCAGGCACATGGCCATTTCCAGCCGCCGCTTGTCGCCGCGCGACATCGAGGCGGCGTGCATGTTGCGCTTGTCGGCCATGTTCACGTCTTCGAGCATCTCGATCGCCTGATCGCGCAGCTCTGCTTCGGAGGTGACCGAGCGGATACCGTGCAGGGCGAACGCGCCGTCGCGCCTGGCGAAGCAGGGGATCATCATGTTTTCCATGACGCTGAGATCGCCGAAGATCTCGGGCGTCTGGAACACCCGGGAAATGCCCATCTGGTTGATCTCATGCGGCGAGCGGCCCAGCACCGACTGGCCGTCGAACATGACCGACCCGGTATCGGGGATGAGCTTGCCCACCAGGCAGTTGAGCAGGGTGGATTTGCCCGCCCCGTTGGGGCCGATGATCGCGTGGCAGCTGTTTTCCTGGATGCTGAGGTTCACGTTGCCCAGGGCCTGCAGGCCGCCGAACCGCTTGTTGACGTCTTTGACTTCGAGAATGCCCATGGTCGGCGCTCCTTATTCGGCGGGTTCGGTGGAGGCGGATTTACCGGTGTCGTCCGCCTTCTTGCGGCGGAAGAGCCGTGCGATCCGCTGGCCGCCTTCGACGAGGCCGCCCGGCAGGAAGATCACCACCAGCATGAACACGATGCCCAGCGTCAGGTGCCAGCCCTTGCCGATGAACGGATAGACGATCGCGACCACGAAATCCTCGAGCCCGTCGGGCAGGAAGGCGAACCAGGTGTGCAGGATGTCCGAGTTGATCTTGGAAATGATGTTTTCCATGTACTTGATCATGCCCGCGCCCAGCACCGGCCCGATCAGCGTGCCGACGCCGCCCAGGATGGTCATCAGAACGACCTCGCCCGAGGCGGTCCAGAACATGCGCTCGGCGCCCGCCAGCGGGTCCATCGCAGCCATCAGCCCGCCAGCCAGACCGGCATACATGCCCGAGATCACAAAGGCCGCCAGCGTGTAGGGGCGCGGGTTGAGGCCGGTGTATTTCAGGCGCTGCTGGTTCGACTTGACCGCGCGCAGCATTAGGCCGAAAGGCGAGCGGAAGATGCGGATCGCGATGTAGAAGCTGATCAGCATGATCAGGGCGCTGAAATAATAGCCGGTGTTGAAGGTGAAGACCCAGTTGCCCATGGAGAGGTCGAAGCTGCCCCGCATCTCGAGCCCGAAGAGGCCCGGAACCGGGATGTTGCCGGTCTCGTTCGCCACCATGTCGAGAATGCGCGGATCGTCGAGCGCCAGCTGCAGGCCGGTCTCGCCGCCGGTGATCGGCGTGAGCACGGAATAGGCCAGCGCGAAGGACATCTGCGCGAAGGCCAGCGTCAGGATCGAAAAGTAGATGCCGGAGCGCCGCAGGCTCACGTAGCCGATCACGAGGGCGAAGAGGCCCGATGTGACCACGGCCAGCGCGATGGCGGGGATCACGTTCATGCTGAGCAGCTTGAACATCCATACGGCCGAATAGCTGCCCACGCCGAGAAAGGCGGCATGGCCGAAGCTGAGATATCCGGTCAGGCCGAAGAGGATGTTGAAGCCGATGGCGAAGATGCCGAAGATCACGAAGCGCTGCATGAGGTCGGGATAGCCCGCGTTGAACTGCGCCATGGCCGAGCCCTCGGGGAACGGGTTGAGCAGGAAGGGCGCGCACATCGTCAGGATCGCGACGATGACCAGCAGCATGAAGTCTTTCTTGTCCAGTCCGAACATGGCTCAGTCCTCCATCACGCCCTTGCGGCCCATGAGGCCCCGGGGACGGGTAAGCAGAATGATGATGGCCACAAGATAGATGATGACCTGGTTGATGCCGGGGATGAGGTCGATCACCGCCGCCATCGAGGCGAAGCTTTCCAGGATGCCCAGCAGGAACCCGGCCAGGACGGCGCCGGGCAGACTGCCCATGCCGCCGACCACCACGACCACGAAGCTGAGCACGAGGAAGTCCATGCCCATGTGGTAATTCGGCGAGTTGATGGGGGTGTACATTACCCCCGCCAGACCGGCCACGGCGGCCGCAAGCCCGAACATGATGGTGAACCGCTTGTCGATGTTTATGCCCAGCAGGCCCACCGTTTCCCGGTCAGCCATCCCGGCGCGGACGACCATGCCGAAGGTGGTGAACTGCAGAAAGGCGAAGACCGCGCCGATGATGATCGCCGCGAAGGCGAAATAGACCAGGCGCCAGTAGGGGTAAATGATCTGGTTCGCCTCGAACCCGATCAGCGCGCCGAAGTCGAAACTGCCGACGAAGGCCTCGGGCGCGGGGGTCGGGATCGGGTTGGCGCCGTAGAAATACTTGATGACCTCCTGCAACACGATGGCCAGCCCGAAGGTAACGAGGATCTGGTCGGCGTGGGGACGCTTGTAGAAATGCTTGATCAACCCGCGCTCCATGATCACGCCGATTGCGATCATCACCGGGATGGCGAAGAGGATGGAGAGCGGAACGGCCCAGTCGATGATCGCGTCGCCGGTGGTGCGGCCGAATATGTCGTAGACATAGGGCACGTCCACCTTCAGGGGGTTGCCCAGAAAGTCGGTCTTGGTCTCGTCGATGACCGTGTGGCTCAGCGTCAGGATGCGGCTGAGAGTGACGGCACAGAACGCGCCGATCATGAACAAGGCGCCATGGGCGAAGTTGACCACGCCCAGCGTGCCGAAGATCAGTGTCAGACCCAGCGCAATCAGCGCATAGGCAGAGCCTTTGTCGAGCCCGTTGAGAATTTGCAGGATGATTGCGTCCATTGTCCCCACCATTCGCCGGATTGGGTCGGACCCCCCGCGGCGATGCGGAAGGTCCGGGATAAGCGAAACCGTTTTCTTACAAAGAAAACGGACCGGAATTTTTGGAAAATTCCGGTCGCGCCGTTATGCGCCGTTGTTGCAGGTGCCGAGTGCGCCGCCCGCGAACTGCGGGTGATCGGGCGCATAGGTGACCTGGGCGCCCGGCGTCACTTCGACGATTTCGAGAAGGTCGAATTCGGACGTCGGGTTTTCTTTGCCTTTCACCACCAGCACGTCCTTGAAGCACTGGTGATCGTCTGCGCGGTACAGCGTGGGCCCGTTGCCCAGACCGTCGAACTCGAACCCTTCCAGCGCCTCGGCCACCGCACAAGGTGCGAAAGACCCGGCCCGTTCGACCGCATCCGCGTAAAGCAGCGTCTGAACGTAGCAGGTGTGCGCGGCCTGGGACGGCGGGAAGCCGTATTTGGTGCCGAACGACTTGACGAAGGCTTTCGAGGCTTCATCCTGCAGCGACCAATGCCAGTTGGTAGAGCCGAAGATGCCCTTCACGTTGGCGCCGGCACCCTTGGCCATCAGGCGCGAGTAGAGCGGCACGACGATTTCGAAGTTCTTGCCGTTCACCTGCTTGTCGCGCAGGCCGAACTGAACGGCGTTGGTCAGCGAGTTGACCATGTTCCCGCCGTAGTGGTTCAGCACCAGCACGTCGGCGCCCGATTGCAGCACCGGCGCGATGTAAGAGCTGAAGTCGGTCTGGGTCAGCGGCGTCTTGACGGTGTTGACCGTCTCCCAGCCCATGGCCTCGGTCGACGAGGTGATCGCCTCTTCGGTCGTGTAGCCCCAGTTGTAGTCGGCCGTCAGGTGATAGGCCTTGCGGTCCGAGCCGTACATCTTCTGCAGCACCGGTGCGAGCGCCGCGCCGGACATGTAGGAGTTGAAGAAGTGGCGGAACCCGTTGGCGCGCTTGTCCTTGCCGGTGGTGTCGTTCGAATGCGTGAGGCCGGCCATGAAGATCACGCCTGCCTCCTGGCAGAGCGCCTGCACGGCCACGGCCACGCCCGAGGACGACCCGCCGGTGATCATGATGGCGCCGTCTTTTTCGATCATCGACTTGGCCGAAGCGCGGGCGGCGTCGGACTTGGTCTGGGTGTCGCCGGTGACATAAACCACCTTCTTGCCCAGAATACCGTTTCCTTTCAGCGCTTTGGACGAGAACGTCCCCATCATGCCGCCGTCGCCGCCGCCGTTCAGATGTTCGACCGCCAGTTCGTAGGCGCGCAGCTCGTCGGCGCCCTCATCCGCGTAGGGGCCGGTCTGGGGCACGTTGAAGCCCAGCGTGACGGTGTCGCCGCTGGGCGCGTTGGTAAAGCCCGAATGGGCGGCTGCGGACAGATACGTCGGTACTGCGAGCCCGGCGCCGGCCACGGCCCCGGTCTCGAGCACGCCGCGACGTGTCAGATTGGTCTTGGACATGAAATCCTCCCGTTTCGTGAAGTGCGACAGCGGGCTCCTCGACCCGCGGACGCGCGCACAATGGTGCAAAGGCAGTATTCTTCGGATCGTGAAAATTGCGCAACAAGACGCTTTGCAGGAACGATTTTTTTGTCAACGAATGAACAGTATGCTATGGCATTCTGTAAAATAATTCATATTGCGCCGCAGAAAGGCGTTGAAAGCAAAAGGAAAGCCGATGGCACGCGACACCCTCACCGGCAGCCGGATTCGCGAAAGGCGTGTGATGAAGGGGCTCAAGCAATCCGATCTTGCGCGGCGGGCGGGGATTTCGCCCTCTTATCTCAACCTGATCGAGCACAACCGGCGCAGAATCGGCGGCAAGTTGCTGCTGGATATCGCCGACATCCTCGAGGTGGCGCCGAACGTGCTGGCCGAAGGCGCCGAGGCGGCGCTGATCGCCACCCTGCGCGAGGCCGCCTCTGGTCATCGCGGCAGTGGGGCCGAGCTGGACCGGGTCGACGAATTCGCGGGCCGTTTTCCGGGCTGGGCGGCGCTGCTGGCCCAAAGCCGCCACCGCATCGACACGCTCGAGCGCACTGTCGCCACGCTGACCGACCGCATGACCCACGACCCGCATCTGGCGGCCTCATTGCATGAGATGCTGTCGACCGTGACGGCGATCCGTTCCGCGGCGTCGATTCTGGCCGAGCCCGGTGAGATCGAGCCGGAGTGGCAGGCGCGCTTTCACCGCAACATCCACGAGGACAGCGCGCGCCTGGCCGAGACCAGCCGGGCGCTGGTGACCTATCTGGAGGCCGCCGACGATGCGGGGGCCGATGTTACCGTTCCGCAGGAAGAGGTCGATGCGGTGCTGGCCGAGAACGGCTATTACATCGCCGCGACCGACGCGCCCGGGGCCGACCCGGACACCATCGCGCAGGGGATCGGGGCGGGTCTGACCCCGACGGCGCAGGCGTTGCTGCGCCGCTGGCTGGCGCGGACGGTCGAGGATGCACGCGCCATGCCGCTCGACGCGGTCGCGGCGGCGCTGGCGGCGACCGGCCCCGATCCGCTGGCGCTGGCCGAGGCGCTGTCGGTGCCGCCAGCGGCGGCGATGCGGCGCATGGTGGCGCTGCCCGAGGGGGTGCTGGCGCACCCCGCGGCGCTGGCAATCTGCGACGCGTCGGGGGTGCTGACCTTCCGCCGGCCCTTGCCGGATTTCCCGATGCCGCGCTTCGGCGCGGGCTGCCCGCTGTGGCCGCTTTATCAGGCGCTCAACCGCCCGATGATGCCCATCGTGGCGCCTTTAAGGATGCCCGACGCCACCGCCACCGGCTTTCGCGCCTACGCCATGGCCGAACCGGTGGGCGCGTTCCGGGCCAATCGCTCGCCGCTTTTCGAGGCGCATATGCTGATCGTTCCGGCCGAGCCCGCCGACAGCGAGCCGGTGCTGCCGGTGGGCGTGGCCTGCCGGATCTGCCCGCGCCGCGACTGCGACGGGCGGCGCGAGCCGTCGATCCTGGCCGAAACCGGGCAAGAGGCCTTTTGACAGCCCGTGCCGCATTGGCTTTAATCGGCGGCAGTGTGCGACAAAACAAGGCAATCAATGCCGAGTCGCCGGGGGGAGACAAATGCAGATGGCCAAGCAAGTGCTGCTGATCGAGGACGAGCCGAACATCATCGAGGCGATCAGCTTTATCCTGTCGCGCGACGGGTTTGCGGTGAAAACCCATTCCAACGGCGTCGATGCGGTCGAGACGGTGCATGCGCGCAAGCCCGACATGGTGATCCTCGACGTGATGCTGCCCGGCAAGAGCGGCTATGACATCCTGCGCGAGCTGCGCGAGGACCCGGCGACGCGCGACCTGCCGATCCTGATGCTGACCGCGCGCGGCCAGACCAAGGACCGCGAAATGGCCGAGCGCGCGGGCGTGAGCCGCTTCATGGCCAAGCCTTTCTCGAATTCCGAAGTGCTGGACGCGGTCCGCGAGCTGGTGCCGTCATGAGCGACGACCCCGACGCCGGAGACCCGCGCCCGCCGCTGTTTCTGGAACGCCAGAGCTATCGCCGCAGACGGCTGCGCGACGCGGCGCGCGCGTTACCCGTGCTGGGGATGCTGCTGTGGCTGGTGCCGGTGATCTGGCCGACCGGGCCGGGCACCGGACAAGGCACGGGCGTGACCAGTTCCAGCGCGCTGATCTACATCTTCGGCGTCTGGGCCCTGCTGGCCGGTGCGGCGGCGCTTTTGTCGCTGCGGCTGCGGTCCGAGGAGGGCGAGAGGCGGGGATGATCACCCTAAACGCCCTGATCGGCATCTGCCTGGCCTATGTGGCCTTCCTTTTCGGCATCGCCTTCTTTGCCGAGCGGGCGGCGCGGCGGGGCCGGGTGCGCTGGCTGCGCTCGCCGCTGATCTACACGCTGTCGCTGTCGATCTATTGCACCGCCTGGACGTTCTACGGCGCGGTCGGGTCGGCGGCGCGGACGGGGTTCGAGTATCTGACGATCTATCTGGGGCCGTCGCTGGTGCTGGTGGGCTGGTGGTGGGTGCTGCGCAAGATGGTGCGCATCGGGCGCAGCCAGCGCATCACCTCGGTCGCCGACCTGGTCTCGTCGCGCTATGGCAAGTCGAACACGCTGGCGATCTGCGTGACCATCCTCGCGGTGATCGGCACCACGCCTTATATCGCGCTGCAGCTGCAATCGGTGACGCTCAGCTTCGAGGTCTTCGCCAACCGCGGGGCCGAGGGGCAGAACACCGAATATACCGCGCTCTGGCTGGCGGTGGGGCTGGCGCTGTTCACGGTGATCTTCGGCACCCGTAATCTGGACGCCAACGAACGCCACCACGGCGTTGTGATGGCCATCGCGGTGGAATCCATCGTCAAGCTGGCAGCCCTTCTGGCGGTGGGGGTCTTTGTGGTGTGGGGCGTGTCGGGCGGCGTGGCCAGCACGCTGGAGCAGATCGACGCCTCGCGGCTGGGCGAATGGCAAATGAACGGCGGACGCTGGGTCGGGCTGACGATGCTGTCGGCGGCGGCCTTTCTGTGCCTGCCGCGCATGTTCCAGGTGCTGGTCGTCGAGAACGACGACGAGAACCACCTGCGCACCGCAAGCTGGGCCTTCCCGCTGTACCTCATGGCGATGAGCCTCTTCGTCGTGCCCATCGCGGTCACCGGCCTGTCGCTCTTGCCCGAGGGGGCCAACCCCGACCTCTTCGTGCTGACCGTGCCGATGGCGCTGGGGCAAGAGCAGCTGGCGGTGCTGTCGGTTCTGGGCGGATTCAGCTCGGCCACGTCGATGGTGATCGTTGCGGCGATCGCACTGTCGACAATGGTGTCGAACCACATCGTGATGCCGATCTGGCTGCGCTTCACGGGCGGCGGCGCGGCGATGTCGGGCGACGTGCGCAACGTGGTGCTGCTGTCGCGCCGGGTGTCCATCGCGGGCATCGTGATGCTGGGCTATCTCTATTATTCGCTGTCGGGCGGCGGGGTGGCGCTGGCGGCCATCGGCCTGGTGTCCTTCGTCGGCGTCAGCCAGGTCTTGCCGGCGATGCTGGGCGGGCTCTTCTGGCGCGGGGCGACGCGCGCGGGCGCGCTGGCCGGGCTGACGGTCGGCTTCGTGATCTGGCTTTACACGCTCTATCTGCCCAGCTTCGCCACCGGCGCGCTGGTCAGCGACGCGGTGCTGCAAGACGGCCCCTTCGGCATCGGCTGGCTCAGGCCGCAGGCGCTCTTCGGGATCGAGGGGCTCGACCCGCTGCTGCACGCCATGCTCTGGAGCATGGCCTTCAACACCGTGGCCTTCTTTGCCGCCTCGCTGGCCAGCTTCCCCTCGCCGCTGGAGCGGCTGCAGGGCGCGCAGTTCGTCAACGTGTTCCAGCTTTCGGGCGGGCCGCGCAGCTGGTCGGGGGGCGTGGCGCAGACCGAGGATCTGATGATCATGTCGCAGCGCATCATGGGCTCGGACGACGCGCAGCGGCTGTTCAGCGCCGAGGCGCGGCGGCAGGGGGTGCGCGGCGATCTGCCCGAACCGACGCCGGATTTCCTGGAGACGCTGGAACGCGAGCTGGCGGGGTCGGTCGGCGCGGCGACGGCGCATGCAATGGTCGAGCAGATCGTCGGCGGTACCTCGGTGTCGGTCGAGGATCTGATGGCCGTGGCCGACGAGACCGCACAGCTGATGGAATATTCCGCGCGGCTCGAGGCGCAAAGCCAGGAGCTGGCGCGCACCGCGCTGCAGCTGCGCGAGGCCAATGCCAAGCTGACGCGGCTGTCGGTCCAGAAGGACGCCTTTCTCAGCCAGATCAGCCACGAGCTGCGCACGCCGATGACCTCGATCCGCGCGTTTTCCGAGATCCTGCGCGACAGCACCGGGCTGACTGGCGCGGAGCAGAGCAAATACGCCTCGATCATCCATGACGAGGCGATCCGCCTGACCCGGCTGCTGGACGATCTGCTTGATCTCAGCGTGCTCGAGAACGGCCAGGTCAGCCTGAACCTGCGCGAGGGCACGCTGGCGGATGTGCTGGACCGCGCGGCGGCGGCGGCCGCGGCGGCGGACGATGTGCCGGGGCTTAGCATCCGGCGCGACGACGCCGCCGAACAGGTGATGCTGCACACCGATCTGGACCGGCTGGCGCAGGTCTTTATCAACCTGATCGCCAATGCGCGCAAATATTGCGACGCCGACCGGCCCGAGCTGACGATCCGGGTGGCGGCGCAGGGCGGCGAGCTGCGCATCGACTTCATCGACAACGGCTCGGGCGTGTCGCCCGAGGCGCAGGACGTGATCTTCGAGAAATTCGCCCGGGTCAGCGACCAGAAGGCGGGCGGCGCGGGGCTGGGCCTGGCGATCTGCCGCGAGATCATGACCCGGCTGGGCGGCGAGATCGCCTATCTGCGCGGCCAGCGCGGCGCGGCCTTTCGGGTGACGCTGCCCGCGCATCTGGCGATGGCGGCGCAGTAAGGCGTTTCGGGGTTCCACTCTCTGGGATGAATCGAAAATGTCCCGAGAGCGCGCAGCGCGGCAGGGCCTTTTCGATGCCGGTCTTCCCGAAACGCGATCGCGTGATTTCGGCGGCGCGAAGGTTTTGGTAACCTAATGGCGGTTAAACCTGATCCCGTATCTGCCGAAGCAACGGGCGATCTTATGGGTGAAATGCCGAAACAGCATGTGCTGGGCCAAAAGGCCAGCGCAGCGCGGCGCGCATTGGAGGCGCGGGGCATGTCGCCGGCCAAGGCGCTGCGCCGGGCGCTGTCGCAGACGGCGCTTGTGCTGTGGGATCTGGCGTTGCAGGCCCATGGTCTCGACATCGACACGCTGGACCAGGACGGCGTGACCGACGGGCTGACGGAATGCGATCTTCTGGTGCTGCTCGACGGGCCCGACGGGGCGGTCGGCTTTGCCGGGTTCGACCGGCAGATCCTGACCGGCCTCATCGAGGTGCAGACGCTCTTGCAGGTCACCGGCCTGCCGGTCGACGACCGTCCGGTGACGGCCACGGATGCCGCCATGACCGCGCCGCTGATCGACGGCGCGCTGGCCCGGTTCGAGGATAACCTCGACGATCATCCCTGGCGCGTGCGGCTGGCGGGCTTTCGCTTCGGCGCGATGATCGAGGATGCCCGCAGCGCCGCGCTGCTGTTGAAGGCGGCAGACTACCGCGTGTTCCGCATCGCGCTGGACATGGGGCTGGGCCAGCGGCAGGACGACATGCAGCTGGTGCTGCCCGAACCGCCGCCCGCCCGGGCCGACGCGTCCGGCGGCGACGACGAGGCCGACAGCGAAGGCCCGCACGAGGCGTTGATGATGCGCGTTCCGGCGCGGCTCGACGCGGTGCTCTGTTCGGTGCGGATGCCGCTGTCGCAGGCCAACGCGTTGAAACCGGGCGATCTGATCCCGCTGCCGCCCACGGCGCTGAACGATGCTGTGCTCTGGGCTAGTGGCGGCACGCGGGTCGGCGGCGGACGGCTTGGGCAGATGAACGGTCTGCGGGCGGTGCGCCTGACCTGGCCCGCGGCGGACGGCGCATCGCCCGCGCCGCCGGACGTTGCAGGCACCGCCTTGGAGGGCGGGGCGGTGATGGCGCCTGACGCCGGCGCCCCGGTCCCGGAGCTGCCGGCGCTGGAACCGGAACCCGCGCCTCCCGCCGTGCTGGGCGAGGAAGAGCTGCCGGATCTGCCCCCGCTCGACTTTCCGGTCGAGGACGAGGCAACCCCGGATTTCGGCGCGCTGGTGGCGGATACGGCGGATACGTCCGATGCGGGCGGCGGCGGGGACGACCTGGGCGATTTCGATTTCGGCGCCGCGCCAATGGGCGGGGACGGGGGCTTTGCCGTGGACGATGCGGATTGGTCGACGGACTAGGGCGTTTTGCGCGCCGCTGTATCGGTGACGGAACGCGGCTCTGCCCTGAGCGTGCCGCGCGGCAGCGCCGTAGAGTTCGTGGAACGCGGCCCGGTGGTTGCCGCATCGGTATGCGGGGATGGCTCGGCCCCTCCGTGCCATCGTCCAGAGCGCAACGCTACGGCAGCGAGGATCGTTCAACGCCCCTGCGCCACCGGGTCGGTGCGGCTCAGCCCTTTTGCGCCAGAGCGTCGAGCGTGGGGCGCAGGCCGCCGAGGTCGTATCCCGCACGCGCGACCGCGTTCAGGATGTCGTCGGTGGGCATTTCGCCCGCCTGACCCAGCGCCCAGACCACCGAGGACCTCGTGCCCGAAGCGCAATAGGCCAGCACCGGCCCGCCCGCGCCGGCCGCCAGTTCGGCCTGTTTCGCCACGTTGTCGTGCGTCATGGTCTGGTGCGTCAGCGGCAGCACCTCGTAGCGGATGCCGGCCCCGGTCACCGCCGCGCCGATGGCGTCGGACTGGTGGCTGGGCGGCACCTCGGCGTCGGGCCGGTTGCAGATCACCAGCGCGATGCCGGCCTCTTTCAGGGCGGGGATGTCCTCGACCCCGATCTGGGGCGAGACGGCGTAGGCGGGGGTGATCTGGCGCATATCCATGGCGTTTGGTTACCGCGCGGGCTGTGCGCTGTCCAGCCGCGCCCGCACCGTCGGTGCCGCGGCCATGCCGGCCAGCATCGCGATCAGGAACACCCACACACCGGGGCCGCCATAGCTGAGCGAGGCGATCACCGGACCGGGGCAAAGCCCGGCCAGCCCCCAGCCCATCCCGAAGAGAACCGAACCCATCACCAGGTTGCGGCCCAGCCGCGGTTCGGGCGGCGGCGGGAAGGCCGCGCCCAGCACCGAACTGGCGCGCACGCGGGTGATCTGCCAGGCGACGGCCATGGGGACGATCGCGCCGCCCATGACGAAGGCAAGGGTCGGATCCCAGTCGCCGAAGATGTCCAGCCAGCCCTGCACCTTCGAGGTGTCGGTCATGCCGGAAAGGTAGAGGCCGGCCCCGAAGAACCCGCCCGCGATCAGGGCAAAGAGCGCACGCATGTCAGATCACTCCCAGCAGGTGGCGGAAAAGCACGACCGTCAGACCGCCCGCACCGATATAAAAGACCGTGGCCACCATGCCCCGCAGCGACAGCCGCGAGATGCCGCAGACCCCGTGGCCCGAGGTGCAGCCGTTGGCGATGCGGGTGCCCACGCCGACCAGCAGCCCGGCGGCGATCAGCACGGCCAGGTTCGACGTCAGGTGGTTCTCGACCGGGCCAAAGAGCAGCGCCAGCGCCGCGGGCACCAGCGCCACGCCCAAAAGGAAGGCCAGCCGCTCGTCGCGGTTCGACGCGCCCGATCCGTCGACGAGCCCGCCGATGATCCCGCTCGCGCCCATGATCCGGCCGTTGAAGAGCAGGAAGACCGCCCCGCCCGTGCCGATCAGCAGGCCGCCGAGCAGGCCCAGTATCCAGTCATATGGCATTCGTTTTTTCCGTTATTTTCCAAGTTTGTTGACGGGGACCTTCAGATACACGTCGCCGTCGTCTTCGGGCGGGGGCATCTGCCCGGCGCGCATGTTCACCTGCAGCGACGGGATGATCAGTTTGGGCATGGCCAGCGTGGCGTCGCGCGCATCGCGCATGGCGACGAAGTCGTCCTTGGCGCGGCCCGCGCCCACGTGGACATTACGCGCCTTCTGCTCGCCGACGGTGCTTTCCCACATATAGGTGTCGCGGTCCTTGGGCAGGTAATCGTGACCGACGAAGATGCGGGTGTCGTCCGGCAGGGCGAGGATCTTTTGCACCGAGTCAAAGAGCATCGCCGACGACCCGCCGGGGAAGTCGCAGCGCGCGGTGCCGTAGTCGGGCATGAAGAGCGTGTCGCCCACAAAGGCCGAGTCGCCGATCACATAGGTCAGGCAGGCGGGCGTGTGCCCGGGCGTGTGCAGCACGTCGCCGCGCAGCTGGCCGATGTGCAGGCTGTCGCCCTCTTGAAACAGCTGGTCGAATTGCGAGCCGTCGCGCTGGAACTCTGTCCCGGCGTTGAAGACCTTGCCGAAGGTCTCCTGCACCACGGTGATCCGTTCGCCGATGCCGATCTTGCCGCCCAGCTTTTCCTGCAGGTAGGGCGCGGCCGAGAGGTGGTCGGCGTGGACATGGGTTTCGAGCAGCCATTGCACCTCGAACCCCTTGTCGCGGACAAAGTCGACGATGGCGTCGGCCGACCGCGTGTCGGTGCGCCCGGACGCATAATCGAAGTCCAGAACGCTGTCGATCACCGCGCAGGCCGACCCGGACGGGTCGCGCACCACGTACGAGATCGTGTTGGTGGCTTGGTCGAAGAAACCGGTCACTTCTGGTGTCATCATGGCAGTCGCCTCCGTTTGCGAAAAAAAACATATAACATAAATTGAATATGATGCAAGATGCGGCGTGTATTTGACGCAGCGCAAAGACGGGCGGGAAAGGGCTCTGCACAGTGGGGCCAAGCCACAGGAAGGGAGCCCGCCATGGCATTCGAAAAACACAAGAAACAGCTTGAGGACCGGCTGAACGAGCTTGGGGTCCGGCTGTCGCATATCGACACGGAACTGACACAGCCGCATGTTAAGGATCTCGAGGACATGGCGGTCGAGATGGAGGACGAGGAAGTGCTCGAACGGCTCGGCGCCAGCGGGCAGGCCGAGATCGGGCGCATCACCCGGGCGCTCAAGCGGATCGCCGATGGCGAATACGGCGTGTGCCTGGAATGCGGCGGCGAGATTTCCGAAGAACGGCTGGATGTCGTGCCGGATGCGCCGTTGTGCCGGAACTGCGCGGCGGGCGGATCCGCCTGAAGCGGCGTCGCAACACCATGGGAGGAACCATGCAAGACCACATCAAAGCCAGAATCGCCGAGTTGCGGGCGGATATCGCCGCCTGCGGCCCGACCGAACGGGCCGAACTGCGCGCCGAGCTCGATCGTCTGATCGAAATGCTGGAGCGGCAGGCCGCGGAACAGCGAGAGGAGGAAGCGGCCGAGGAGATGTTCGACAATCTGCCGGTCTGAGGGGGCGATTCGCCCCGCGCTTGCCTTGATGCCTGCTTTGGCGTCTAATGCCTTCAAACCGCGTGGTTAACGCGGGGACACGGGCAGGATTGCAGGGTCCGGCGGCGGTGTCGGCGGCGGACCGGGGGCAGGCGAATGACAGAGCCGGTGACGTATTCGGTGCAGGATGGGGTGGCGTTTCTGACCATCGACAACCCGCCTGTCAACGCGTTGAGCCAGCGCGTCCGCGCGGCGCTTATGGACATGATCGACCGGGCCGAGGAAGAGGACGGCGTCACAGCCATCGTCCTGATGGGCGCGGGCGCGACCTTTCCGGCGGGGGCCGATATCGCCGAGTTCGACGCGCCGCTTGCGCCGCCTTCGTTGCCCGATGTCTGCGACCGGATCGAGATGTGCGACCTGCCCGTGGTGGCCGCGATCCACGGCACCGCGCTGGGCGGCGGTTTCGAGATCGCGCTGGCGGCGCATTACCGTCTGGCGCTGACATCCACCCGCGTGGGCCTGCCCGAGGTCAAACTGGGCCTGTTGCCGGGGGCGGGCGGCACCCAGCGCGCGCCGCGTCTGGCGGGGGCAAAGGCGGCGCTCGACATGATGCTGTCGGGCGGCATGTTCGCCGTCGACCGCCCGCCCGCGCGGGTCTTTTTCGACGCGCTGGCCGAGGGCGATCTGAAGGACGCGGCGCTGCGGTTCTGCAAGACGCTGGTGGCCGAGGGCCGTGGCCCGCGGCGCACGCGCGACATGCGGCAGGGGTTCGAGGACGCGGCCGGTTACCAGGCGGAAATCGCCAGGCGCCGCGCCCGGGTCGAGGTGCAGCGCGAAATGGCCCCGCGCGAGATCGTGGCCGCCGTCGAGGCCGCCCAGCTTTTGCCCTTTGAAAGCGGTATGGCGCTGGAAGAAGATCTCTTCCGCGAGCGCCTCGGCTCGGACCAGTCGGCGGCGCTGAGGCACGCCTTTTTCGCCGAGCGCCGCGCGCCCAAGCTGGCGCTGCCCGCAGGAACCCACATGCCGCAGATCGAGCGGATCGTGGTGCTGGGCGGCGGCACGCTGCCGATGCAGATCGTGGTGTCGGCGCTGGTATCGGGTCTGCATGTGAACTGGGGCACCCGCGATCCGCAGATCCTGGCCGAGGGCGTGTCGCAGGCGCGCGAGGTGCTGGACTGGCTGGTGTCGCGGACGACGATCCGGCGTCAGCAGGCCGACGAGAGCCTGGCGCGGCTGCGCACCGGCGACAGCGCCGGGATGACCGGGGATGCGCAGGTGATCCTGCACGCGGCGCGCGGGCAGGGCAACGTGCCTGCCCCCGAGGGCGTCGTGCGCATCGTCGCCATGCCGGGGCGGGTGGATGCCATCGGCCTGCGCTTTGCGCCGCCCGCCTATGCCAGCCGCCTGGTCGAGCTGGTGCAGGGCAGCGCCGCCACCCCGAAAGAGGTCGCTGCGGCGCTGGCGCTGGCGCGGCGCATGGGCAAGGTGGCGGTGCCGGTGAAATCCGCCGGCGACACCATCGCGGGGCGGATGATGGCCACCTACCAGCGCGCCGCCGATGCGCTGGTCGATCTGGGCCAGACGCCCTTTGCCATCGACAGCGCGATGCGGCGCTGGGGCTGGCCCCGCGCGCCGTTCGAGTTGGCCGACGCGCTGGGGCTCGAGGATCTGGCGCGCACGCCCCGCGCCGATGGGGCGCAGAACTGGGCCGCCGTCCTGGTCGCCGCGGGCCGCCCGGGGCGCGCCGCGGGCAAGGGCTGGTACGATTGGGACAAGGGCGGGCCTGCGCCCTCGGACGAGGCGCTGCGGCTGGTGCAGGCCATGCGCCCGCAGGCCGCGGCGCTGCCAGAGGCCGAGATCGTGCGGCTGATCCTGGGCGCCATCGCCAACGAGGGCGTGCGGATGATCGGGACCGGCATGGCGGTGCGGCCGTCGGATATCGACGTGACGATGATGCTGTCGCAGGACGTCCCGCGCTGGCGCGGCGGGCCGATGAAGGCGGTCGGGGGCGAGGGGCTTTTCCGGGTGGCGCAGGCGATGCGGCGGCTGGACCACCCCGACACCGCGTTCTGGACGCCCGAACCGGTCTGGGCCGATCTGATCAAGAACGGCCACACCTTCGATGCGCTGAACGAGGTCTAGGCGCGCCTAGCCCAGGAAGATCCCCAGGATCACCATCATCAGCCCGATCACCGACAGGAACAGTGCCGCCATGTTCACCGGCACGACCTTGCGCACGGCCGCGCGCAACTCGTCGTCGGACAGATTGGCGGCGCGGGCGCGCGCCACCTGGACGATGCAGTAACCAAGCCCCAGAAGACCCGCGACGGAAATGGCTGCGCCGAGCCAGATCAGGATATCCATGCCGACGTCCCCTTGCTGCCGGATTGACCCCTGCGCGGTAATTCATCCCGCCATGCCCCGCAACCCCTTGATGGGGATGCGGGGCGCGCGTAGGGAAGGGGGACTTTGCAGGAGAGAGACAGATGCAGGACGAATCCTCAGACGCAAGCTATGGTGTGGCCGCGGGTGAACTGCGCCAGTTTATCGAGCGTTACGAACGGCTTGAGAGCGAAAAGAAAGACATCGCCGATCAGCAGAAAGAGGTGATGGCCGAGGCCAAGGGCCGCGGCTATGACACCAAGGTCATGCGCAAGGTGATCGCGCTGCGCAAGCGCGACGCCGACGACATCGCCGAGGAAGAAGCCGTGCTCGAGATGTACAAGGCCGCGCTGGGCATGTCCTAGGCCCCGCGTCAGGGGTCGATCACCAGCACGCCGGGGATGCGCGCGATGTCGAACATGTCGTCCTCGTAAAGCTCGGTCAGCATGTCGATATAGGCCTCGTCCCAGCCCGGCAGGTCCAGCTCTTCCTCGATCGCCTCGTCGAGCGCGTATTTGTCCAGAAACGCCACCATCACGCGGCGTTTCTGCATCTCGTTGATGCCGGGATGGTCCTTAAGGAACGCGCGAAAGCGTTTCATGCCTTCCTTGTCGATGATCTCGCCGAAAAGATCGAACGAGCCTGTGATCTTGCGGGTGATCTCGATTCCCGCCATCTCGCGCATGAGCTGGCCCCAGATCAGCGGCGTGTCCTCGTTGCACCAGACCGTCAGGGGGACCTGCGGAACATCGGCGCGGATGCGGCGGATCAGGTCGGACCAGCGCAGATGCATCGGATCGACGCCCTGCATGAATTCGTCGAAGCTGGCGTAGGGCGTGGCGCTGAAGAGCGCGGGCAGGAAGGTCGCGGGGTTGCGCAGGCCCATGAAGACCTCGACGCTGTCGCCGCGAAAGAGATCGCACATCATCTGCAGCCGCTGCTCGGCCTTGCGGTAAAGCCGCCCGCCCGCCAGCGTCAGCTTGGGCACGCCAAAGAGGTTCTCGTGGCTCAGGATCAGGCGGTCGATCTTGCCGGGATCGTCCGACAGCATCGCATCCAGCAGGATTTCGCGCGCATCCGGCGCGGGTTTGCCGCCGGCCAGGGAATTGACCGTGTCGGTCAGCAGCTGGCGGTATTTCGACGGGCCGGGAATGGCGACGCCATCGGCGCGAAAATCGCCTGCATTGCGCAGAAGGCCGCGCAGCAGCCGGTCTTCGTCGGTGCAATGGACGCCGGTATGAAGGATCACCTGCATGGTTTTGAGGTCTTTTTGTTGTCTGCCGCCTTCACTATAAGGCCTTTCGGGCCAGGTTGAACAGCGATTGCGGCAGCACGGGGGGCGCGATGAGCGCGAGCGATCACATCGGCAAGTCGGGGATGCGTCTGCGCTGGCCCAGTCCGTGGTCGGCGGGGGCGGTTCTGATCGCGCTGGTGGTGCTGGCGCCGATCGCCGCCGTTCTGTGGATCGCGCTCTTTCCGGAAAACAACATCTGGCCGCATCTCATCGCGACCACGTTGCCGCGCTATCTGTGGAACACCGCGATCCTGATGACCGGTGTCGGCGCGCTGGCCGCGGTGATGGGCACAACCACCGCCTGGATGGTGTCGCGCTACGACTTTCCCGGGCGGCGCTGGCTGGAGTGGCTGTTGCTGCTGCCGCTGGCGATCCCGGCCTATCTGGGCGCCTATGCGCTGGTGGATTTCCTCGAATACGCGGGGCCGGTGCAGACCGGTCTGAGGCAGCTTTTCGGCTGGCAGACCGCGCGCGACTATTGGTTCCCCGAGATCAGGTCCATGGGCGCTGCGGTGATCGTGCTGGCGGCCTCGCTCTTTCCTTACGTCTACCTGCTGGCGCGCAACGCCTTCCGCGAGCAATCTGCCAGCGCCGAGGAGGTCGCGCAATCGCTTGGGGCAGGGGGCTTTCAGCGGTTCTGGCGCGTGGGCCTGCCGCTGGCGCGGCCCGCCATTGCCGCCGGTGTGGCCATCGTGATGATGGAGGCGGTCAACGATTTCGGCACGGTCGACTACTTTGCGGTGCAGACCCTGACCACCGGCATCTTCAGCGTCTGGCTCGAGGGTGGCAATCCGGGCGGTGCGGCGCAGATCGCCAGCGTCATCCTCTTTCTGGTGATCTTCCTTGTGCTGCTGGAAAAATCCTCGCGCCGCAGGATGCGGTTCTTCAACCTCTCGTCGCGCCACCGGCCGGTGGCGCGCAAGCCGCTGGCGGGCCGCGCGGCCTGGGCGGCGGCGGCGCTTTGTGCCGTTCCCTTCGCCCTGGGCTTCGTGCTGCCGGTGGCGGTGCTGCTGAGCCATGCTCTCGACAATGCAGGCGTCTGGGTGGACCGCGCGCTCTGGCGGGCGGCGTTGAACACGCTGACCGTGGGCGGCATCGCGGCGGTGATCACCGTCGCGGCTGGGGTGTTTCTGGTCTACGGCGTGCGGCTTTCGGGCCAGAAACTGCCGCGGCTGCTGCTGCCGGTGACAACCATCGGCTATGCCGCGCCGGGCGCGGTGCTGGGCGTCGGCATCCTGATCCCGCTGGCGGCGGTCGATCACCTGATGGCCGACGGGATCGAGGCGGCGACGGGCATCGACCCCGGCCTGATCCTGACCGGATCGGCCTTTGCGCTGGTGCTGGCCTATTGCGTGCGCTTCTTTGCCATCGCGCAGGGCGCGGCGGATGCGGCCATGGGGCGGGTGTCGCCCAATCTGGCGCTGGCGGCGCGGTCGCTGGGGCGCACGCAAGGCCAGACGCTGACGGATGTCTATTACCCACTGGTGCGCTCGTCCATCGCCTCGGCGCTGCTGCTGGTCTTCGTCGATTGCGTCAAAGAGCTGCCCGCGACGCTGCTTTTGCGCCCGTTCAACTATGACACGCTGGCCACAAGGGTGCACGAAAAGGCCAGCCTGGAAAACATCGGCGACGCCGCGCCCGCGGCGATCATCGTGGTTCTGGTGGGCCTTCTGGCGGTCGGATTGCTGGCGCGCGCCAACCGCTGAAGATAAAGCGGCCGCCACACCATCTTGCGGCGCGCGAGAAGCTCTGCTATCCGGCCCTTCGTACGATGTGCGGCGGTTTTCAGAGGGGCTTCAGTGTAGCTGACACCTTCCTGGACCCTGGTCATACATCATGCCCCTATAGCTCAGCTGGTAGAGCAACTGATTTGTAATCAGTAGGTCCGCGGTTCGAGTCCGTGTGGGGGCACCAATAAATATCTGAATGTATAATTTTAACAATGACTTGACGGAATTTTTCTATTTCGTGCCCACCCTTCAAGCCACCTTTGCAGCTGCACTGTGGCCACCGCAGGAACATGCGGGGTGCTGCCAGACGGATTCGAATCCGTCTCCACAATGACAGTAGGACTGCCCTTATACCGCGCCAAGTTCGCGCCACTCGGCGAGAGCGGCGAACACGGCTAGGGGCGGTCCGAACGGCGTCCCGCTTCAAGTCTGGTTCATCTGACAGATTCTATCACACAGTTCCGTCGAAAAATAATAATTCAGATCCGGCTCAGTTGCAGTACACTCAACGCAAATCAAATTTAACAGAGTGTAAACATGTCGCATCTCAAAGGATCTTACGTTTTTTCCGCTTTACGTTTCGGACCCAAAGCCGGGCTTAACATCAACGGTGATAGCGGGAACGAATTCCTGACGGGCAGTCCCGAAAGCGATCTTATCCAGGGCCGTGATGGCGACGACACGATTGAGGGCCTAGCCGGGGATGACAGCCTTTACGGCAACGATGACAACGACGAGTTGCGCGGCGGATTGGGGGACGACGGCATCGCCGGCGGCCTCGGCGACGACACCGTTATCGGCGGTGCCGGCGACGATAGGCTGAACGGCGGTGCCGGCAACGATTGGGTCTATGGCGGTGGCAGGGACGACAACATCGACGCTGGGATCGGTGACGACACGGTCGAGGGCAGCCAAGGCGATGACACCATCTACGGCAACCACGGCAACGACGAATTACGCGGCAACCACGGCAACGACGAATTGCGTGGCAACGACGGCAATGACGAATTGCGCGGCGGGCTGGGGGACGACAGCATCGCTGGTGGTCTCGGCGACGACACCGTCATCGGCGGCGCCGGTGACGACAGTCTAAAAGGCGGGGCTGGCGATGATGGACTATACGGCGGCGTCGGCAATGACGACATAAATGCCGGGATTGGCGACGATACGGTCGAAGGCGGCCAGGGCGACGATACCATCGATGGGAATAACGGCTTCGACACGGCACTCTATTCCGGGTCGATTCTGGACTACGATTTCTCGATTAATGATGAACTCGAGGTCACGATCACCGATACCGTTGGGCCCGAGGGCACCGACGAACTCAAAAATGTGGAATTTCTGCAGTTCAGCGATTTTCTCTACGAGGTTGGGGGTAACAACGCACCACTGATCTTCGTCGGCGATCTTGCCACCGACGAGGACAACGCCATCACTTTCAACCTGCAGGCCTATGATTTCGACGGTGACGTGCTTAGCATCGATCTGAGCGTTGCCGGTGTGGGCACGCTGACGCTTCTAGAGAGCACGGCGCTGACACCGCTGGTGGGTTCGGGTGTGGTATACACCTTAAGCTTCGACCCGACCGGTCACTACGAGGCTTTGGGCACCAATACCGGCGGCATTCCCTCGGCCCTCGAAACGCTGAGCCTGATGGTCAGCGACGCCAACGGGAACACCAGCGCCGTCAGCGCCGACGTCACCATCACAGGTGTCAACGACCCGCCGGTGGCGATAGATGACGCGGTCACGACCGACGAAGACAGCGCCGTCGTTGTCAACGTGCAGGCCAACGATTCCGACGTCGATCTCGGTGACACGCTGACCACCGTCGCGGTCACCGATCCGGCCAACGGCAGCGTGGCTATCAACGGTGACGGTACGGTCACCTACACGCCGGACCCAAACTATTTTGGCACCGACAGCTTTACCTACACGATCGAGGACGAGGCCGGGGCCACCAGCAGCGCCACGGTCAGCCTGACTGTGACCCCTGTCAACGACCCGCCGGTGGCGATAGATGACGCGGTCACGACGGACGAAGACAGCGCCGTCGTTGTCAACGTGCAGGCCAACGATTCCGACGTCGATCTCGGTGACACGCTGACCACCGTCGCGGTCACCGAT
>NZ_JAWHTD010000053.1:0-22656 GCF_032586235.1 Aestuariicoccus sp. MJ-SS9 | reverse complement strand
TATGTCGAGAGCTTCAACGCTCGGTTCCGGGATGAACTACTGAACCGCGAGATCTTCTACTCGCTCAGAGAAGCTCAAATCATCATTGAAGGCTGGAGAAAGCACTACAACACGAAGCGGCCACATAGCGCTCTGGGTTACCGACCACCGGCGCCAGAAACAATCGTCCAGATGGACCAAAGGCCGACCATGCACTAACATTCAAACCGGACCAGTCAGATCAGGCCGCTCAGTCGGGCGCAGCAAACAGCGCTTGGCGGCCGCATCGCCCTGAACCGGACCGGACATATCTGGTGAGGACGCGCCATGGACGATTATTCAGACGACATCGCGACCACCGGCAGCCTGCCCATCGGCGGGTCGGTCACCGGAGAGCTCGAAAGCCCCTACGACCGCGACTGGTTCGTCATCGCATTCGAGGCGGGCAAAGTTTACGAGTTGGTGCTCTCTACCGCCTACGGTGGCGGCTCCGGCGGTACGCTGGGCGAGGCGGTCTATGCGATCTACGACCCGGACCTGTGGGAAGTGGCCTATGCCAGCGTGGCGTACGATTACAACACGGTCTTTGCCGACGTTACCGGTACGCATTTTGTCGAAGTGCAGGCGGAGCCGTTTTTCAATGCTGAAGGCCCCGACACTGGCACCTACACCCTCACCGCCGAAGAGGTCGGTACCCATGTGCCGGCCAGCGTCGAGACAGAGGCGGAATTCACCCTCGGCGCGCCGCAGCCGCTCGATTTCGAAGTCTACGACATGGCCGCGGGATGGGTCCGGGCAACGCTTGAGATGGGGCAGGTCTACCGGCTGACCGGCGTGTCGGCCGACGCCTATTCCTGGGATTTGTATATCGATCTCTACGACGCGCAGGGCGATCGCGTGGGACGGCTCGGGGAATTCTGGGGGCCGGACACGGACATCACGTTTTCGGCGTTCGAAAGCGGCACGCATTACATCGGCTACGACGGATATGCATTTTCCGACGCCACCTTGACCCTCGAAGAGATCGCCGCGCCCGAAGGCGACGTGGGCGGCGGTTTTTCCCAAGCCACGCCGCTTGAGATCGGTGCGGAGATCACGGGCGATTTCGAGTTCCTCTTCGATCTCGATCTTTATGAAGTGACCCTCACGGCGGGCCAGAGCTATGCCTTCACGCTCACGCCGTTCGATCAGGGGTTCACCTTCGATGCAGATCCCTTTCTGGCGATCTACGATGCCGCCGGGGCAGAGCTTTTCTACGACGATACCATCTATTACCTGGACCCCGGCGAAGTGCGCAGCGGCGCAGTCGAGGTGGCCGAAACCGGCACCTACTATATCGGCGTGGGCACGCGGGACGACCTCTATTTCTTCAACAACTACGATTACCGTTACCGGCTGATCACGGTGGAAGTGAGCCCGCTTGTGCTCGACGGCACCGAAGGGGCCGACAGCCTCACGGGCGATCTGGGCACCGATCTGCTATCGGGCTTCGGCGGTGACGATACGCTCAAGGGCGCGGAGGGCGGCGACACGATTCTGGGCGGCGCGGGGCAGGACGAGATCGCCGCCGGCACCGGCGATGACAGCGTCGATGGCGGTGCCGGCAACGACAACATCGGCGGCGGGCCCGGCGACGACACCCTGACCGGCGGGGCCGGCGAGAACCAGATCGCCGGAGGCCAGGGCGACGACCTGATCGACGGTGGTGCCTTGCGCGATCTGCTGTGGGGCGGCAACGGCAGCGACACCATCGATGGCGGTGCCGGCGACGACCAGATCGGAGCCGGCCGGGACGGCGACAGCATCGCCGCCGGCACCGGCGACGACCTTGTTGGTGCCGGTCAGGGTGCGGATGTGGTGGACGCGGGTGCCGGCAACGACACGGTCTGGGCCGGCGGTTTCGACGATACCGTCACCGGCGGCGGCGGCGACGATTCGCTCAAGGGCGGCTGGGGCGACGACGTGCTGGACGGCGGCGCTGGCGATGACACGCTCGAAGCCAACCGGGGCGAGGACAGCCTCACCGGCGGCGATGGCGCCGACACCTTCGTCTTCCGTTTCGCGGCCTACGACAATTCCTTTGCCTCGGTTGAAACCAACGCCATCACCGATTTCGAGAACGGCACCGACCGGATCGCCGTTGCGATTGTGGGACAGGACATCGCCGGGCTGGAGATCGTGTCGGAGACCGGTCTGACTCAGCTTGTCTTGGGCGAGGACCGGTTCGAGATCGTCACCCTCAACGGCACCATCCTCACCGCCGAGGATTTCGACTTTACCTGACCGCCCGCCGCGCGGCTCACACCAGGATCTTCATGCCGCGGCTGATCCCCTCCAGCGTCATCGGCACCATGCGTTTCTCAAAGATCTCGCGGATCATGTCGATGCTCTGGGTATATTGCCATCCACGCCGATAAGGCAGGGCGCGAGACGGTCGAAGAACGCCAGAACCTGCGAGCGGCGCAAAGGCCGATTGAACGCAACCTCTCCTTCCTCAGTGACGCCGTGCACGTGAAAGATGGTCTTGGCCAAGTCGAGGCCGACGGTGGTAACTTGCATGGGGTGGCTCCTCTCTATCGCAGATTCTGACACCTGCACTATGGCGCATTGCGACGCCGGGGAGCGGGAGCCATCCACCCCATCTGCTGTTGGTAGAAGCTGCCGTTGACTTTGGGGCCTTTTGACAGGTCCTGAAGCTCTAACAGTATGTCATTGCCTGTGCAGACGCGGCGTGCTTGGGTTCGCTTCCGAAGTTCCAGATTTGTTGGCTTCTGGGCTCCCAAGTCCAGAGCTGTCTTCGAGTAAACGATGGTCACGTGCATATGAGCCGGGTCCATGTTTCGGGGAGGTAACTTCCCTCTACCTTCCAATCCACGCCGGTTGGGGCAGAATTCGCGCTTCGCATGGGCTAGTAGGTTAAAGCCCCTTTCTGCCCCAGAGAGCCGCTAGAAAGCTATTGATAAGTATAGAAAATTTCAGAGGACTTTCAGGGCTGTTAGGCTTGGTTAAATCGCTCCGGTGTAGTGGATCGAAGCAACAGATGCTCACAAATCGCGTAACGCTTGTTCTGCGCCATCAAGCAACTCGACCAAGTCTTTGGTAGTCATACCGGCTTCCTGCAGCGCTTCACGAAGGTCGAATATCAACTCCTCATCGGACTTGTGATCGAGCGGCGGGTTGATCTGAACGGTCGAATGCGTCCCAAACGTCTCGGGAGCGTATCTGGCCATAAGAAATTTTCGCGTGTCGATCGACAGCCTGGCACGGTTCACGTGCGTGCCGTTGTACTTGAAGGTCACAGCCCCCTTTTCCTCGATGCGCTGTAGCTCGGGGCTGTCCAATGGCACCGTGATCTTGAAGTCGCCTTCGGCATCGTCCGCAAGGTGTATGATCTGGTTCGCCCAAGAGTGCATCTGATCCACTCGGGCGCGCTGATACTGTTCGTCGAATTTGCCATGCACCTGTCGCCATTTCCAAACCGTTCGTTCGGAGGGCATGTGCTTGTCCTTGCAGATGCTGGAGACGGTTTCTCCCAGCGCGATCCGTTCGCAAATCTCGGCTGCAATCTCGTCGCTATAAGTCACCATATGCTTGTCCTCGCGTCACTGAACCACGGCGCAAGTTCCGGTTTCGTTCCACATTGAACCTACTGTCGGATTCCTAGGATTGGAACAGCCAATCACTGAAAGCACATCTGATGGGCCCGCAATGTTGATCGAAGCGTTGGGGCGTACGCGGCCAGGGCGCCTTGAAGGGTCGCCGGCTATGCCACCCCCCATGAAACACTAGAGGTCGATGAAACATGCAGGGGCCCAACGCTGCTGGGCTCTCGTCGGCTCCGGCATGCCAATGCGGCCAGCTTGATCAAGGTTATTGAATATGATCAGGGGCGATGCGCGTTCAGGCGCACCACTCCACTTTGGGTGTGACCACCATTTTCCCGCGCCTTGGCCAACTTCTCTGGGTCGGAAGCGATCTCACGTACCCATGCTTCTATTCCGTCATATCGGGCAACGTCCTCACGCGCGGATCGAAGGTCATCAGGACTCTTCGATTTCTCAGCAGACCTCTGAGGTTCTTCTTTCGGTTCTTTACGGATAGGGGGGTTCTCAATACCTCGGGGAGTGGCTCTCGACCCCTCGAGGGGATGGCTCTCGCCCCCCCCGTGTCTTACCGGATGACTCTACCTTGATCTTGTCGATCAGCTTAGTGCGTTCACGATTACCCCGCACCGGCGGTAAAGCGAATATGGCCTCAAGGTTGATGGCCCATTTGGTCACATGGCTTTCGTTTGCCTGGTGCTGTCCGCCATACCGAATGAGGCCCGCTTGC
This sequence comes from Aestuariicoccus sp. MJ-SS9, assembly GCF_032586235.1. Taxonomy (NCBI): domain Bacteria; kingdom Pseudomonadati; phylum Pseudomonadota; class Alphaproteobacteria; order Rhodobacterales; family Paracoccaceae; genus Aestuariicoccus; species Aestuariicoccus sp. MJ-SS9. Next base: position 18,345 of record NZ_JAWHTD010000053.1, on the reverse strand, counting down.
TCCAGCTTGGCCAGATGACGGCTCACAACCTTATTGTCAGTGCCCATGCGTGCAGCCAATTCCATTTTTGATCGCCAGCAAACGTATTCCGGCACCCGCGCGCCGACGCCTGAAAAACCGCAGTGTTCGGTCACGGAGCTTTTGAGATGGAAGCAAAGTATGTTCAGCTTGACCTGCCCCCCGAAGCCTCCCGTGTTGTGAAGTGGAGTTTGCTCAAACTGGAGCTCACGCCGTTTCTGGTCCGGCCTTCATGCGACCTTTCGGGTTGCCTTCAGTTGGGCCGCAAAGTCGCTCGGCGTCAAGTCACCGAACCACGATGCGGATTCCGGCTTTGTTCCATTTCGCAATCGCTGTTGGTCTCCTGAAGTAAAGCAACCTGTTGCTCCCCTTGCGTTCCAGGTCTCTTCGAAAGCTTCCTAATAGAAACCGATCTCGCGTACATCGATGTCCACCCGATGATCACGGCCAAAGGCAACGACCGCAACCGACGTGAGCCCACCGGCGCGCGGCACAGCACGAAGCATGCGGCCCGAGCGCTCAAAGACGTTCAGGGGCAAACGGACCTCTTCCCAGACTTCGGTCACGTCGAAGCCCGCTTGAAAATAATGCCACGGCAACACGGTCCCGTTGGTGCGAAGGTGCACGAAATAGCGTTGATCATTGCCTCGAACGATCAAGCGCACACCCTTGGCATCTTTCACGGCGCCATCCGGCAGGTCCAACCGAATTTGAATGAACCCGCCATTGTTCGCTGTACTTACATTGCCGGTCATGTTTGCGTGGGTTTGCTTATCCTCTTGAACGAATGTGACGTTCCCCGTGGACACGCCGCCCATCACGCCATCCGTGAAGAAGCGCCATCGGCTTTCGGGTTGCTCCTCGAAGGTCTCGATCACGATGTCCTCAGCGCTCGTGGCAATCGGTGCGATGCAGATCAAAAGTGTCAGGATCGATTGAAACAGACCAGCGCGCATCGTTGTCCACCTTTCAGTCTGCTTGCTGGGTCACGTTGCGCGCCTCTGCGGCAACGCTTTTCCAGTGGTGACCGTTCACCCTTTGGAAACGACCCCAACGCCAGAATAACGATGGGCCGTTCCGCAGATCTGACCCACATCACAAGCGCTTTCGCAAGGTAGGCGGTTGCTCACCGTGTTCAATACGCGCCCGTTCCTTTCAATACAGCCCCGACCGTTCTGAAAAGAACCAGAAGATCGGTGAAAGCCGATGCCTGACGCACATAGGCCAGATCGAGGTCGATCATGTCGTCGAACCCGATATCGGCGCGACCGGCCACTTGCCAGAAACCGGTAATCCCCGGCAGCACCCGATGCCGCTGATGCGCGCGTTCGGGGTAGGCCGCGACCTCCTCGACAAGCGCCGGGCGGGGGCCCACAAGAGACATGTCGCCGGCGAGCACGTTCAAGAGCTGGGGCAGCTCGTCGAGCGACCAACGCCGGAGAACCCGTCCAACCGGCGTGATCCGGGGATCGTGGCGCAGCTTGAGACAGAGCCCCTCGCGGTCGCTTTGGCTCGCGATCTCGGAGCGGCGGGCCTCTGCATCGGCATACATCGACCGGAACTTGATCATTCCGAACGTGGTTCCGCCAAGACCCACACGGGTTTGCACGAAAAAGACCGGCCCCGGCGACGTCAGGGCAACCGCGAGCGCGATGATCGCTAGGAACGGCCAGACGGCCAAGAGCAGCAGAAGCGTCAGCGCGACGTCAAGCACGCGCTTCGGTCCCGGGCGGATCGGGGTGGCGGCGGCGGGAACCGCCAGGTCGAGGGATTGCATGGTCATTTCGATAGTCTCCAGCAGAAGAGGTTGAGGGTTACGTCCTGACCGCCAGCCAGGGATCGCCGGGCAAGGCCGCGCGCATCACCGCAACGCTGCCGTTTCGCGGCAGGGTCTCGAGCCGGTCGAGCTGGGAAAGGACAGTTGATTTCCGGTCGGCGGGACGCAGGGCGAGCACGCCCACGTCGGAAGCCGACAGGATGAATTGGCAGGACAGACGGTCGCCAAGGCTTCCGGCGGACATGACGACGATGTCGAACGACCGGACCAGACGCTCGAGGCTCTGGCGCACCATCGGCGCCGAGACGGTCCGGTCGTCGAGCCCCGGAAAGGCGCCCGCAGACAAGGACCAAAGCCACTCCGCGCCCGGCACGGGGACGGGGTCGACGGGCGTACCCGCCAGCAGCTCGCGCCAGCCGGCGGCGGCATCGTCCGGCGTCGTTCCGATGTCGGCGTCGATGAAGAGGGTCTTCATCCGCGCGCGGGCAAAGCTCTCGGCCAAGGCACGGGCCATCTGGGACGTCTCGCCGGTTCCGGCGCGCGTGACGGCGATGACCGGAGCCTTGCCGACAAGACGCGGACGCTTGAGCGGTCGCAGCTGCAGCTCGTTGCGCAGGTGGTCGGCGGCATGGGTGTCGGCGTCGTTCGCCGCCGACACCTGCAGGACAGGAAGGCGGTGTTCATGCGGCACCAGAGTCTCGGCGAACCGCACCCGGCGCTCGGATAGGCCGAAGGCGAGGGCAAGCGCGAAGGCCAGCCCGGTGCCCCCGGCCAGACCACCGGCGGCAAGCAGCTTGCGGCTGTCGTCGGCGGGCTCGACCGGCTGCGAGGGCGGCGACATCAGCACCGCATAGCCGGGCAGCGCACGCCCGGATTCCAGCCGGATCACCTCGAGCGCACGGCGCGTCTCTTCCAGCAGCGCCTGCGCCTCGTCTATTTCCTTCTCGATCCGGTCCAGCTCGATGCGGCGGCGGTTGAGGTCGCGCGCCTCCTTCCGCGCGGCGTCAAGCTGGCCCGAGATCTTTTCGTATAGGCTGCGGATTTCGGCGGCGCTGTCGTCATTTCCTTCGGCCGTGGCGTCCGTCAGCGCGCCGGTCTGCCCCAGAACGCGGATCTGTTCGCGCCTGTCCGCCAAGGCGGTTTCGATCACCGCGATCTCGTCGAGCTTGGCCTTCTCCTTCAGCTCGAAACGCGCGTTGCTCTGGCCGGTGTATCCGGCGCGCAATCCGGCAAGCTGGCTCATCAGCTTGGCGCGTTCGAAATTGAGATCGGCCATGGCCCGGTCAAGCAGCGTGGCGCGCATGATTTCCTGGTCCGACGTGTCGGCCGAGGTGACGCCGGTGCTGGCCTCGAGCGTCGCCAGCGTCGCCGCGACCTCGGATTTACGCGCGGCGAGCGCGTCGATCTGGGCGATCTTTTCCACATGCGCCTTGGCGATCGCGCTCATGCCGAACTCGCCCCCGACCTCGAGCTGGTCCGACCGAAGGCCGGTCAGCCGTGCGCCAAGCTCTTCCTCGCGTTGATGGAGTTCTGCCAGACGAACCGAGGATCGGGCGTTCTCGGCCTCGGACTTTAGCGCGAGATACGACGCCACGACCGCTTCGAGCTTGCCAGCCGCAAAGGCGGCGTCCTTGCTTTTGGTCTTGAGGACGATGAGGCTGTCGGACCGCCTGATTTCGATCGACCGGGTCAGGTCCGAAACCTTGAGATCCTCGGCAAGATCGGGTCTGTCGCCGGCCAGATCGTCGCGGGCCCGCGCCATGACCGGGTGCGAGGCGACATAGCTCGTCTCGGCCTTCACGAAGCTGTCGAAGGTCTTGAGGACCGAACCGTCCCCGGTGGCGTAGAGGATGTTCGATTCCTGCGGGAACACCCGCAGAATGGCCTGGGATTCAAAAAGCTGGACACCCGCCAGATACCCCCCCGCCGCAAGTGCGGGCCCAAGCAGCATCGCCCCGCCGAACGCCAGTTTCCAGCGCCCGCGCATGGCGCGCACCAGCGCCGCGATGGGGTTCGCGTCGGGTGTCTCGGCCGCGGCGGGCGGCTGGATCTCGTGCTCGTCCTCGGTGGGGACGGTGGCGGCGGCGGTATGGGCGTTCATGGCGTCACCCCGTCGTCCGGGTGGTCAGATCGCGCTCCCACCGGGGCGCGTTTGCGGGGCGCTCGACGACCAGTATCAGCCGGACCCAGATTGTCACGAGAAAGAAAAAGCCGATGGGCAACAGATCGGAAGGCGCGGTCAGGGCGCGGCACACCATTGCCCTGGCGCTGCCGCGCTCGGGGCTTGCCTTGCCCATCCGCGCGACCTCTCGCGCGCCGCGCAGACTGCGCCGCCGCACCTTGAGAAGGCTCGAGAGCGTCGCCGGGGCGCGCGCGACGAAGCGGCACTCGGGAACGAAGGCGGTCTCGCCCGTGGCAAAGCTGCGCCGGACAAATTCGTCGTCGGCGGTGATCTCGGGCAAAGGGAAGACCCGCGCAGCACCCTCGGCCGACAGCGCGAAGAGGCCGCCGAACTTGCCCTTGTTGAAATAGGGGTTGGTCCGCCAGCCCTTGTAGAACAGGCGCACCGCCGCAGAGACATCCGATGTCGCGACATCCATCTTCCCGCAGGCGGCGTGTTGGCCGCCGGAGAGCCGCCGCACCAGCGCCGAGACCGCCTCTGCCGTCACGTCGAGATCGGCGTCCATGCAGACAATCGGCACGCCCGGATCGGCGGCGCGATACCCGAGGTTCAGCGCATGGCATTTCCCGGCGCGGTCGGTCTCGATCACCTCGGCCGCGGGCAGGGCCGCGCGGGCGCGGGCCGCCGTGGCGTCGGTGCATCCGTTGGCGATCACGATCACCCGGAAGCGGTCGAACGGGAGGCCACGGGACAGATACCAGAGCGTTCGCCCTATCACGGCCGCCTCGTTATGCGCCGGGATGAGGATCGCCGCGCGGCTCATGCCGCTTTCCTCTGGCGCGGCATCGCGGCGGCCTGGGAAACGGCGTCGTCCCAGATGAAATCGCGAATGACTTCGAGCAGCGGATCGAGCGATGTGCCGGACTGCTCCGCACCGCCCGGCATGGCTTCGAACCCGCGCGCCGCCGCCAGGTCGAGCGCCGCGTGCAGCGCTTCACCGTCCTCGACGATGGTGACGTTGGACAGGCGCGCCATCTCCTGCGCAGTATCGTTCTGATGGTCGTTGCGGTGCTCTCCAAACTTCGCGCGGCGCGGCATCAGGATCAGCGGCTTGCCCAGTTCAGCCGCGGAAAGGATGGTGCCCATTCCGGCATGGGCGACGACCAGCCGGGCCTCGCGGAATGTCGAAAGGAACTGGGATTGGCTGAGCTGGCCCACCGTCTCGATGTTCCGAAACCTCTGCCGGCTCGTCCCGGCCTGGGCCAGGACTGGAATTCCGGGGTTGCGTTCTGCCCAGCTGTCGAGCCCGATGAGCAGACGGTCGAAGGGCAGCTGCGTGCCCACGGTTGCAAAGATCATGATGATGTTCCGATATGATGAGATGCGTCAGATCACGGCGCCGCGGTATTCCGCGCCAGTCAGTTCGGCGACGCGCGGCCATTGCGACAGGACCCTGTCCGCAACGCCGAGCGACAGCCGGGCCGAGATCGAGAGCTCGCGCGCGTTGGCGATCGAGTCGATGAACATGGTCCGCGCGCCGATCAGCCGCGCCATCTGGATCGCGAGGAAACCGCCCGCCGCGCCGGTCGACACGACCACGTCGGGCCGCACCCGCAGGACGATCCAGGCCAGCCGCGCGACGCAGAGCGCCAGACGCACCGGCGTGTCCTTGTTGGCGTCCGGGAAGACATGGACCCGGCGGCCATCGGCCTGATCGGCGGCGGTCGCGTCGGTGGTGGCGAAATGCACCTCGGCGCCCGAGAAGGCGGGAACGAGGCGCTGCATCTGAACCCAGTGGCCGCCGCTGGAGGAAACGGCAAGGACGACGGGCCGGGTACGGAAACGGTTGGTCATGGGGGCTTCCAGTTCTTGTTTGCAAGTTCTGGAAACTGGATACCCTGGACTAACTAACTGATGTTACTGCGCAAAAAGTGACACCGTGGGCGATTACGCACAGGCGGGCCTATCCTTTCGGATAACCGCGTGCGCAATCCGGTGAGGCGCGACATCCCTGTAGAGATCGACGAGCCGGTCGGCCTTGGCGGACCACAGACCTTCGCGCAGAACCTTGCCCCGCGCCCCCTGCCCCAGCCGCTTTGTCAGCTCGGGCGACAACGCCAGGCGGCGAAGGCTGGTGGCGATGTCCGCGGCATATGTCGCCGGGTCGGTGACCGGCAGGCGAAAGCCCGAGGCCGCGTCGACGATCCAGGCCGGACCGCCCCGGTCGGCGGTGATCACCGGCAGCCCGTGGCGCATGGCCTCGTAAAGCACGCCGCCCGCGGGTTCGCGGAACGACGGAAAGCAGAAGACATCGTGGCTGGCGTAAAGCGCCTCGACCTCGCTGCGGGCGATCCGGCCATGGAAGGTCACGCGGTCCGCCACCCCCAGCCGCGCGGCCTCGGCCCGACAAAGTTCGAGCTCCTCGCCAGCCCCCGCGCTGGTCAGGGTCACGCCGGGCAAATCCTTCACCAGCGCCAGCGCGCGGACGGTGTCGCGCAGTCCCTTGGTCCGGACCGCGCGCCCGACGTGGAGCACACGCAGGCGTCCCGGCTCTTGCCGCCGGGGCGCGAGGGGTGCCACGTCGTCGATCCCAAGCTCGAGCACCGGCTCGAACCGGCGCATCGGGACGTCCGCAAGGACGTCGCGCACGTAGGGGGCGACGCCCAGAATGCAGGCCGCCCGGGCATAGCTGTCGCGCAGCCAGGGGTCGTGGCGGAACCGGTACGCGTCAAGCGCCCGCAGGCGTGTAAACAGCGGCGCGCCGGTCGCCTCGGCCCGGAAGGCGGCTGGCGTATCGAGCGCCCCGCCCAGCGGCCCGATGATGTAGGGAATGGCGAAATGGCGCAGCGGCGAGGCATAGCGCGCCGCCTGGGGCATAAGCTGGTGCGCGACGTCGAAGCTGTCGCCATGCGCCAGCGCCGCTCCGATCCAGCTGCGGACCCGGCGCGCGAACACGGGCCAGGCGGGTTTCAGCATCGCGTTCAGGCGCTCGTGGGTCCTCGCCCAGGAGGGCTCGGGCCAGGTGACAACCCGCGCGCCGGGCAGTTGCGCGGCGACATCCGGCCGGCCCGGGCGCTGGAAGGTCAGCACGGTCAGCGCGACCCGGTCGCAAAGCGCCTCGGCCCATTTGAAGGCCATCAGCGCTTCGCCGACATCCGTGGCGTCGATGTTGGGTGCAATCAGGAGGACCTTCATCATTGCGCCGCCCCGACCGGAGTGGCAGGCCAGGCGCTGGGCAGATCCGCGACGACCGCCCGGAAATGCCGCGCGCGCGCGTTGGCGCCGGACCGCCCGAGCAGCGTCATGGCGGACCAGAAGAACGCGCGCGAGGCGTTGTGCGCGGCCAGGATCGCAAAGCAGGCCAGCCCGGCCACCCGCCCGCCATGCTTGCGGTGCAGCCGCGTGGTGCCTTGGGTCATCAGAACGTCGCGACGGTGGTTCAGCTTGCCCGCCGAACCGTTGCCGAAATGCGTGATCTCGGGGATAGGCACGAAGACGATCTGCCAGCCTGCGCGGGCGAAGCGGTGGCACCAGTCGGTCTCTTCGCCGTAAAAGAAGAACGCTTCGTCCAGCAGGCCGACCTCTTGCATCGCGGACCGGCGCACGAACATCGCCGCGCCCGAGATCACGTCGACGCGGCGCTCGGACGCGCGGTCCCAGCCGGTCATGCGGTAGCTGTCCCAGCGGGCGATGCGGGTCAGGCCCAGCGTCTGCATCGCAAGGTGGCGCAGCGACGGAAAGGCGCTGCAGGACGGTTGCACCGTGCCGTCGGCGTTCAGGACGCGCGGGCCCATGATACCGACGTCGGGGCGCGCATCGAGCCACGCGACGGCTTCTTGCAGGACCGACCCATGCACCAGCGTGTCGGTGTTCAAAAGCATCACGTAGCGGCCGCGCGCCTGCCGCAGGGCGACGTTGTTGCCTGCGGCGAAGCCCAGGTTTTGCGCGTTCTCGATCAGCCGCACCTGAGGGAAATCCCGGCGCACCATCGCGACCGATCCGTCGTCCGAGGCGTTGTCGGCCACCAGAACCTCGGCCACAAGCGGGCCGAGCCCGTCGAAGACCGAGCGCAGGCAGTCGCGCAGCAGCGCGCGGGTGTTCCAGTTCACGATCACGATCGACAGATCCATGATGGTCTCCTTTCAGGTCATGCGTCAGAACAGACGGGCAGGCTCTGGCGCCCGTCCAAAGGGTTTCGCCGCCGCCCTCCGGCGCGGCGCACCGGGCCGCGCGTCGAGCAGCCAGGCCCCGGCCCCAATGAGAAACAGGAACAAGACGAACAGCGCGTTCCACAAATGGACGGTCGCCGCCGCGACGGTGATCCCGAACAGCGTGAAGGCCCAGGCGTGGCGCGCCCGGCGCCATTCGGGCGGCAGGCCCTTGCGCTGGCCCACGGCCCAGACCAAGCCCAGCAACAGGCCCAGCAGCAAAAGCAACGCGGGAACGCCGTAGCGCACGGCGGTCACCAGCCAGAAGTTATCCATGCTGTCGGACATCCAGACCGGACGCGCCCAATCGCTCAGGCCGATGCCAAAGACCGGGTGCCGCGCGACCTCGGCACTGCCGTATTCGAAGATGAGGATGCGGTTGTAGGCCGACTGCTTGGAGAAAGTGAAATAGTTGACGAAAACGTGGAACGGCGTCTTGGTCGAAAAGAGGTCGATGAAGAGATAGGCCAGCCCGAAGAGCGAGAATAGCGCGGCCCACCGCCCCTGCACCTGTCCCAGCACCCTCTCCCACGCGCCGACGAAGCCTTGCATCATCAGCACCACGTAAGGCCCGCCCGAGGCCGACATGAAGGTCGCGAGGCTGACGCCCAGGACCTGCGCCATGCCCTTGAATTTCATCAGCCGCCGCTCGGCCACCACGAAATACGCCAGCGAGAAAGACGAGGCCGAAAAGACCCCGTAGAGGATCGGATGGTCGAACGGGCCGAAGGTCCGCTCAAGCCCCATGCGCGGCTCGATGAAGGGCGCTTTCGGACCGCCGACCGCGCCGGAAATGCCGTCGTGCAGGATGTGGATCCCGGTCAGCGCCTCGGGCACCGTAAAGACCAGCGTCGCGACGACCAGCGCCACATAGGCGCGGGCGATGGCGGCGAAATCCTTGTAGGAGCGGATGTAGAGGCGGCCGAGCAGATAGGCCCCCGCGAATTCGACCACATAGATGCCGCCCGACTCGATCCCCTGCGCCAGCCCGCCCCATTTGATCAGCGCCAGCACCACCCAGCCGCAATGCGCAAAGACCAGAAGGTCGAAGACATGGGGGCGGCCTCTTTGTCCCGAGAGCAGCTGAACGAGCATCGGCAGGATCATGACGATCAGCACCACGCGGTAGGCCGAAAGGCGAAGCCCGCCGAGGTTAAGCGACACCGCCGTCGGCAGCATCATCGCCACGAAGAAGATCGCGACCGGAACGGGCACGCCAAAGACCGAACGTGAGGGTGCCGCGCGCGCCGCCATCGCTCAGGCCGCCCCCTGCCGCCGGTGCAGGACCGGACGCTCGACCAGATGCCAGCTTGCCACGGCAAAGGGCAGCGCGGCCAGAAGGCTTGCCACCGCCAGCGCGGCCGGTCCGATCCCGGGCAGAGCGTGCACGACCGTCTGGGCCACCGGCCAGCCGTAGATGTAGAGGCCGAAGGAAAAATCTCCGTCGAGCGGCAGGGCCGGCGCGCGAAGCGCCAACGCCAGACTGGCGTAGCCAAGCACCGCCACGGCGACCGGCCATGGTGCGAGCACGACCAGCGGAAGCAGCAGAACGGCCAGCCCCGGGCGCATAATCAGCCCGTCGCGGAACACATGGGCAGCCATGCCAAGGGCGAATGCCGCGAAGAGCGGCGCGAAGGTCGCGGCGCGCCCCGGCAGGACGTCCCCCGCCATCGCGGCCATCGAGGCGGCGACAGCGAGTGCGAGGATGCGCGTCCTGCTCCGGGTCACCCCGGCGGCCACGGCCAGGGCGCAGACGGCATAGGCCGCGACCTCGTGAAAAAGGCTCCAGAGCGGGCCGTTGACGACCTCGGGAAAGGGGTTCGCGGCGAAGGCGCCGGGCAGCCGGTGCTCGATGGAAACCAGCGTCAGCGCGCGCAGGAAATAGGCCGCGGCCTCGGCCGGATCGGCATGGGCCCCGCTGGCAAAGGCCAGCGCCAGGGTGACCAGCAAAGCGGCACCCAGCCCCGGCAGGATCCGCCGCGCGCGGGCCACCCAAAAGCCCCGGGCGGCCCGGCGCTCGGCGCTGGCCGTGACCAGAAGGCCCGACAGGAAAAAGAAAAGCGCCACGGCCCAGCCGCCGAGCGAATGCCCGGTCAGCGCCTCAAGCGGCTCCGGCGTGCCGGGGCCGAGGGCGAGCGGCCAGGCATGGCTGACGATCACGGCGGCGGCCAGCAGCAGCCGCAGCGCATCGAGATTGCCGGTGCGGCCCGATCTCAGCGCCTCGCCCAACGTCATCGCGCCGACCCCGGGATCGTCACCCGCCGCCAGAGCCGTTCGCGCAGCACACGTTTCCACGTGCCGGCCACGGATTGCAGTTTTTGCCGCGCGGGCAGGCCCAGCCAGAGGCGAAACAGCCCCTGGCCCCGATCCTCGGGTGTCGCCAGTCCGAGGCTGCGCATGGCGATGCGCCTGCCCCAGACGGCTCCGTGAGTGGCTTTGAGGTTCGGTTGGGCCCGCGCGATCACGTCCCGTGAACGCGGTTCCGCGACAAGCGCCCCGGCACGGAGCGCGTCGTGGATAAAGGCCGCGCCGCGCGGCGTGCGCGCCACGATCAGCGACCTCCCGGCGTCGGTGTCGCCAGATGGCGGCGCGTGCCAGGGATCGCCCACGGCAATGTCGGCGAAGGCCCCGGTATGGTCCGCACAGACCCGGCAGCGCCAGCGCCGCTCGGATTGCAGGATGCGGCCCCAGCCTTCGGCATAGGGGATGCCGTCGCTGGTCTGGTTGTCTCCGTTTTCATCGACCCAGGACGCCTGCATGAGGCCCGGCCAGCCCTCACCGCGATAGCGCAGGTCGGTCAGTTGCGCGCCCTTCGGTACGCCCAGGCGGTCCAACAGCCGGTCGGTGGCGACAAGGTTGGGCTGCCCGGCGCAGAAGATCGCGATGGTCAGCGGGATGTTTGCCGCCAGCGCGCGGTCGGCCTGCATCGCCTTCTGGGCAGAGGCGACGTCGCAGGGTTTGCCGACGAAGACGGTCTGCTCGTCTCCGCGCGCGATGTCGCCCAGACGCTCGGCGGGGCTCGCCTGCGCATAGCGCGACCCGGCGCCGCGCAGAAGACCGGCACGGTCGCGGCTGATCACCGCCTCGTTGAGGCGGGGATCGTCCGCGCGCGCGGCCACATGCGCGACCCCGTCCGCCAAACCGCTGGTCAGCGCATGTAGTCCAAGCGCGGTCACCGCGCCGCCCGACGATCCGCGATGACGGAGCTCGGGATCGCCCGCCCAGCCTTCCCAGGCGGCCAGGACCGGCCCCCAGTCGCGGTCGATGACGTCGGACCGATCCAGGCTGCGCCAGTCCGTTGCCCCGCCCGCGCAAAGCGCGACAGCGCTCCGGGAGGCCTCTTGGCCGCGGAGGCCCGGCGCGACCACCGGGCGGCGGCCGTTCACCGGGTCGTCCACCAAGCGGATCGCATCCGGAAAAGCTCCGGCGCAGGCCCCGCAGCCGGTGCAAAGGTTGCAGGCAACCATTCTGGTAATCGGATCGGCGGTCATGCGAAGGCCTCCTGAGAGGTGGGGCGGATGAGGGATGCGCGCGCCAGCAGCCAGGCGCGCAGGGTCGCTCCGGCCTCGCCCGCGGCAGCTGCGGCGGCGATGGCGACCAGCGGGAACCCAGCGGCCGCGAAACCGGCGGCGGGCAGCAGCGCCAGCGACCGCAGAAGATTGGCGCGCGCCGGATCGCCGGTGCGCCCGGACGCAATGGCCAGCTGCGAAAACGGGGTGCGCAGAACGCGGAACCCGGCCGCGATCCCTATGACCAGCGCCAGCGCGGGATCGGGGCGCAGGGCGTCTCCGTAAACCAAGGCGATGGCGGCGGGGGCGATCAGCGCGAACCCGGCGGCCAGGCCAAGGCCCAGGGCCGCATGGGATGCGACGATCCGCGGCCAGACCTCGGCCAGCGTCCCGCTTCGGATCACCTCGCGCAGCTGCGGAAGCACCAGCGACGCCGCGGCTCGGCCGACGATCTGCGCCGGAAGCAGCGCAAGCTGCAGGGCAATGCCGTAAAGCGCCAGCGTCGCCCAGTCGTAGGCCCGCGCGACGATCAGACGGTCGGCATAGAACGTCAGGAACAGCAAGACTGCATTCATCGCAAGCGGCGCGCCGAACCGCCAGATCCGCCGCAGCGACGCGCGGCTGAACCGCAGACGGTAGGCGCGCGTCGCCACCAGCCGCGACAGACCGAGGCAGGCCACCGCATGGGCGATCAGCGCGGCCAGCATGGCGCGGTGATCGCCCAGCATGGCGGAGGCCGGAAGGATGCTGACAACCATCGCCAGGGTCGCGCCGCCTTCGACGAGGGCCATGGGCGCATAGCGGAAGCGCCGCTCCGAGCGGCGGAAATCGAGGTTCGCCGCACCGCGCAAAAGCGGGACGGCGGCCAGCAGCGCGTAGGATGTCCAGGCGGGCCCGTCCGCGAATAGCCCCGCGAGGATCGGGGCAAGGCAGACGAGGATTGCCGCTCCGGCGATCCCCCGGATCAGCATCGCGCCGTGCAGGTCGGCCAGCAGGCGCGCGGAATTGCCGTCCGGCGCTTGCAGGATCAGCCTGTCGGCCCCGACATCGCTCGCCATCTCGACAAGCCGCACCGTCAGGGCAAGCATCATCGCCCGGCCAAGCTCGTCGGGGCCGATCCACCAGGCGAAAGCCACCGAACGGCCCAGCGCCGCAGCCTCGGCCAGCACGGGCACGGCCCAGGCCAGCGCACGGCCGGTGTTCGTCGGGGCGGACATCGCGATCAAAGCCCGGCCTGATGCGCGATCACATCCATCTCGCGCGACGCGCGGGCGCGCAGGCCTGCCGTACGCGCCGCGAGATCGGCGCGAAGCCGGTCCCGCGCGCTGTAAGAGGCCACCGCGCGCCCGGCAATGGCGCGGGCGTCGAGCCGCCGCAGGTCGGCGACCTCGTCGCCGATGCCGCATTCGGCGAAAACCCCGTAAGCCTTGTCGGAATAGCCCAGACCCAGCGTCGGAACGCCCGACGAGAACGCGCCGATGGTGGCATGCATCCGCGCCCCGGCGAACCAGTCGAGCCGGGCCAGAACCCATTTCAGCTCCATCGCGTCGGGCCGACCGTCAAGCACGCGCACCCGCTCCGGCCCAAGATCGCGCAGACGCGCCTTTAGGGCCTTTGCTGCGGCAAGATCGCTTTCCGGATCGCCCTCGGGGCGGTGGACATGCGGAACGAGCAGCATGCGCAGCGCCGGGTCGGACTGCAAGAGCGCGCGGGCCAGCGCGTGGGCCTGGTCGGTATGCCCCTCGGCCAGACCGAACGCCTGCCGCGCCGCGAGGGCGTCGTTGCAAAGAAGACCCGACACGTTCAGCCCGGCCAGCGGGAAGCCCCGGTCGACGGCCAGCCAGGACCGGGTTTCGCGGTCGAGGGACGCGGGCGCGCGCTCTGGCAATGCGACGGCCACATCGACGCCCAGGCGGTGCCTTGCGGGGTCAAAGCCGGGGCCAAGCGCGTTTTGAAGGAATTCGAAACTCTCGGCATCGCGGACCCAGACCGCTGCGGACCGGCGCAGGATCTCGACGGCCTCGGCCTGGCATTGCGCGCTGCGGAAGGGCCCCAACTTTTGCGGCAGCAGCACCAGCGGAACGCCCGCGTCCAGGGCCATGCGCTTGGTCAGGATCATCGCGCGGAACCGCTTGGGGCCGTAAAGGTCGGTGAAGCTGTCGCCACCGGAAATGTCGAGCACGGCGCGCGATGCGCCGATGGTCCGGGCGGGCGCCGACGCCCCCAACCCGAAACGCAGCAGCGCGTGGGCGGTGCGCAGGCTGTCGCCGCGCCAGAACCGCCGGTGATGGGTCAGCCCGACCAGATCGACGGTGGCGTGATCCCACGCCGCGCGCCGCGCACCGCGGCCGTGATCGGCCACGGCCAAAGCCTTCGCGCCGCGCTGTGACAGCCCGGCGACCACCGAATGACAAAGCGCGCTGACGCCCTGGTTGCCGGTATCCGGCGCGGCATTAAGAAGTGTGATCATGGCGGACCTCGCTGTTGTCCGCCAAGGAATAGGCGATTGCGGGCAACCGGTCTTTTGCGCAGCCGGTCAAACGCCGGTCCGGTCGGAGGGGTGGTACTATACGAAAGGATAGGTCCGGCCACGGACGCGGGCGCCGGGCAAAAGAAAAGCCGGCGCGGGTGGCGCCGGCCCGGTGTTCGTCCGTAATGGGGGCGTCAGACCAGGTTGCGATCCCGGGCGATCATCGCGGCGTGGGTCCGGTTGCGGGCGTTCAACTTGCGGCACAGGGTCTTGGCGTGCAGTTTCACCGTCGCTTCGTGCAGATTGTAGTCGCGGGCGATTTCCTTGTTTGACTGACCGCGGCAAATGCCCTGCAGAACTTCGAGCTCGCGTTGCGTCAGCAGGTCCGACGCCGTGTCGGTCTTTTGCTGCATGAACCCGAAGGGGGCATAGATCTCGCCCTCGGCCATGAACCGCGCGGCGGTGATCATGGATTTCGGCGCAAGCGTCTTGGGCACGAAACCGGCCGCCCCCTCTGCGATGGCCTCTTCGGCCAGGGCGCGGGTCGTGGTGCCGGAGAGGATCGCCACCGGGCGCGCCTCGTTGGCGGTGTGCATCTCTTTCAGACCGTCGAGCCCGTTCATCCCGGGCATGTTGTAATCCAGCAGGACGAGATCGTAGGTCCCGTTGGCTTTGACCTGCTGCAACGCCTCGGACAGCGAGCCGGCGGTATCGACCTCGGCATCGCCCTCGGTCTTGAGGAAGGCTGCGATCGTTTCCCGCACAAGATCGTGGTCGTCGGCAATCAGGATACGCATGTCTCTTCCCTCTGGTAAAACTTACAGGCGCAAGGCCACAGAGCCCGCGCCGGGCCTGTCGTGGCGCTTTCCGGAGACCGCTTCGTGAGCCGGCCGCGCAGAGTGAGGTAGCACGCGGGCGGCGAATCGGGCAACGCTTTTGGTTGTTCCAATTCGAGGCATCGGGCGATGCGGACTATCCGAAAGGATAGGTTTCGATACGTCTGGTCGGATGACGCCGAGGACGAATTGTGCCAAGACTGCACATCCTCTGAACACGCCTTGGAGCAGGTCAATGTCTTACACAGCCCTCATCCGGTCCTTCGTCGTTGCGGCGGCCGTCACGGCCGCCAGCGCCGCATCCGCACTCGACCCCGCGAAAGAACAGGTCGTCCTGACGGTCAGCGGTGCGATCACCGAGACCAATGCAGGGCAGACCGCGGAATTCGACCTGGCCATGCTGAAGGCGCTCGGCGCCGTCACGGTGGAAACCTCGACGATCTGGACCGACGGGGTGCAAAGCTTTGTCGGCGTGCCGCTCGACGATCTTTTGGCCGCGGTGGGCGCGGAGGGCAGCATGCTAAAGGCATCGGCCATCAACGATTACGCCGTCGAGATCCCGGTCGGCGACGCCGTGCCCGGCGGGCCCATCGTGGCCTACATGCGCAACGGCGACGCGATGAGCGTGCGTGAGAAAGGCCCGCTCTGGATCGTGTATCCGTTCGATTCCACGCCCGATTACCAGTCCGAGCTGATCTATTCGCGCAGCATTTGGCAGCTCGACCGGATCGAGGTGCAGCCCTGAGCCCAATTCCTCAGCCCGAGGACGGCCCGAAAGGGATCGTCGCCAGCGTGCTGCGCAGGCGCGCGGCCTTTGGCGCGGCGGCGGCCGTGGTGCTGACGGTGGCGATCGTTCTGCTGGCCCATATGGGCGGCAACGTCCGTCAGCAGATCGACGGGCTGGCGACGGCGAATTCCGACAGTACGCAATGGTCGCTCGCGCAGGTCGATGTGGAGCTGCTTGCCCTTCAGGCGGCGATCTATGCGGCCGAAACCGACCGGACGGCGGATCTGCGCGACGTGCGCCAGCGCTTCGATGTGCTCTACAGCCGGATCGGCACCTTATCGAGCAGCCCACTCTACCGTGCCCTGCGCCAGGACCCCGATGTGATCGCCGACCTTGCGCGGATCAATGCCTATCTGACCGACGCGGTTCCCCTGATCGACAGCAGCGACGAAGAATTGCGTTCAGCGCTGCCCGATCTGGCGGAACGCACCGTGGCCATCCGCCCGGTCATCCGGCAGGTCACGCTCGAAGGCGTCAGCGTTCTGGCGGAAGCGGCCGATGCGCAGCGCACCGGCATCGCCGAGACGTTGTCTCTGGTCTCGATCCTTACGGCGGCGCTCCTGCTGGTCCTGACGGTGACTCTCGGTCTGTTGCTGCACTATGCCAAAAGGGCGCGCGACAGGGCGCGGGAAGAAAGCCTCGTGCGTTCGCGTCTCGCCTCGATCGTCGCCACCTCGCTCGATGCGGTGCTGGTCGTCGGGCGCGATGGCCGTGTCATCGACTTCAACGGTGCGGCGGAAAACATCTTTGGATATGCGCGGGACGAAGCCATCGGGGCCAGGATGGAGGACCTGATCGTCCCCGACCACCTGAAGGCCGCGCATAACGTCGGGATGAAGCGCTACCTGTCGACCGGGGAAAAGCATGTCATCGGCAAGGGACGTGTCCAGCTCGAGGCCCGGCGCAAGAACGGTGACGTGTTCCCCGTCGAATTGTCCATTTCCACGGCGGCCTCCGAGGAGGGCGAGATCTTCGTCTCTTTCGCGAGGGATATCTCGCGCAGTGTCGCGTCGGAACAGGAACTTATCAAGGCCCGCGACGATGCGGTCGCCGGCGAGCGCGCCAAGGCCGATCTGATCGCGGTCATGAGCCATGAAATGCGCACGCCGCTGAACGGAATGCTGGGCACGCTGGAGCTGCTCGAGCCCGAACGGCTCGGTCCCAAGGACGCCGAATATCTCGAGATCATGCGCGCGTCGGGCAAGCATTTGCTGCATCACGTCGACAACGTGCTCGAGATTTCCCGGGTGGAGTCCAGCAAGATCGCCCTGGCGCACGAGACCTTTTCGATCGCGGCCCTGGTCCGGGAGCTGGTCGAAAGTCAGCGCGGTGCTGCCGAACATCGTGGCAATGTCCTGTCGCACAGCCTGCAGACCGGTGGCCAGGAATACGCGGTCGGAGATCCGACGCGGATCCGGCAGGTGCTTCTCAATCTTGTCGGCAACGCGATCAAATTCACGCGCAACGGGTCGATTGTGATCGAGGCAGAGCGGCTGGACGGCGGCGAGCTGGTCGAATTCCGGGTGCGCGATACCGGGATCGGCATCGCCGAGGCGGATCGCGAGCGGGTGTTCGAGGATTTCGTGACGCTCGATTCCTCTTATTCGCGGGCGGTAGGCGGAACCGGACTGGGGCTTGCCATCGTCAAGCGGTTCGTCGGCGCGATGGGCGGCGAGGTGGCGCTGGACAGCACGCCGGGGTCTGGCAGCGTGTTCCACGTCAGGCTTGCCCTGCCGGTCCCCAACGGCGATCCCGATGCACCCGGGGACGCCCCCGCACCCCGCGCCGCGGGCGCCATCGCACCGTGCAAGGTGCTGATCGTCGAGGACAACCGGATCAATCGCATCGTGCTGCGCGATCTGCTCGAGAAAGATGGCCATCAGGTCGACGAGGCCCACGACGGGCAGCAGGGCGTCGAGAAGGTGAAGCGGAATTCCTATGATCTGGTCTTCATGGACATCTCGATGCCGGTGCTCGACGGGGTCGAGGCGACCCGGGCCATTCGACGATCCGAGGCGCGCGGAACGCGTCTGCCGATCATCGCGCTGACCGCCCATGCCAGGCTGGCCGACAAAGAGCGTTTTCGCGCTGCCGGTGTCGACGACATCCTGGCCAAGCCGATTTCTCGGAAACATCTGCACGCGGTGATGGACAGCTTCCTGGGCCCGGCCACGGGGCCCGCGACGGCCTATGACGGCGCGCTTGACTGGTCCGAACTGATGGACCACGCCCATCTCGGCGCTTTGGCCGAGGCGCTCGGGCCACAGAAGACCGCGGCGCTGGTCGGCGATTTCCTCACCGAAATGACAAGCGCGGTCGAGACGATTTCGGCGGCCATCGAGGCCGGCGCGACGGATGAGGCTCTTCGGGAAAAGGTGCACCATGCCGCCGGGTCCGCGGCCATCGTCGGTGCAGAGGCGATCCGGTCCCTGCTTGCGCAAATCGAGGACCGGCTTTTGTCCGGCAAAAGCTGTGACGGTCAGCACGCGCACCAGCTCCGCGAGACGTGGCGCGCCACGGTCCCCGAACTGCGACTCTACCGCGACTGAACCACTACCGGCTGGCGCCGGTAGGATCGGCGATATGCTGTTCGAGGTACTGAAGTACGATGTCTTCGG